>NZ_QBUY01000033.1 GCF_003121405.1 Paraburkholderia sp. C35
GTTCAGCGGCTTTCTTTTGCCTACTTTTCTTTGCCGCGGCAAAGAAAAGTAGGTGCTGCCCCGCACAGGGGCGACGCGTGAAGTACCGACACCAAACCGCGGATGCCATCAACCCCAAAAAGGCGCAAAAGACAGCAAAAAAAACCTAATACCCGCGGCTGCGATCGATCTGACCAATCATCGGTACACCGTCCCGCCACCGGCGAATATTGTCCAGCACGACATCGACAGCTGTTTCGGGCCGAGTCGCGCTGGCAATATGAGGCGTAATCCTGACCCTCGGATGAGTCCAAAGAGGATGCGCCGCAGGCAAAGGCTCCGGATCCGTCACATCGAGAATGGCATTCAGCAATTGCCCGCTATCGAGCGCATCGAGCAGATCCTGCTGCACGACCTGCGGTCCACGCCCGACATTGATAAACGACGCCCCTTTCGGCAGCATGCCGAACACGCGCCCGTCGAGCATGCCGCGCGTGGCATCCGTCAACGGCAACAGGCAAATCAGCACGTCGGTGCGGGCGAGAAACGCATCGAGCGTATCGAGGCCGGCAAAGCACTCGACACCTTCAATCTGGTGCGCCGACCGGCTCCACCCGGCACACGGAAACCCAAACAGCCGCAAACGCTCCAGCACAGCCGTGCCGAGCATGCCGAGCCCCAGCACCCCGACGCGTCGTGTCGAAGCCGCCCGCACGGGCATCTCGCGCCACACGCGCTGTTGCTGCTGCAAGCCATAGTCGAACAGATCGCGATGAATGGTCAGCACCGCTTGCGTCACATACTCGACCATCCCCTCGACGATCCCCGGCTCCATCATCCGTACCACGGCGATGTGCGGCGGCACCCGCGTCAGATCGAACTGGTCGATGCCCGCGCCCACCGAAAAAATCACTTCGAGATTCGGCAGCGTGCGGGCGGGATCTTCGGGTGGCTGCCAGGCGGCCAGATAACGCACGTCCGCCGGATCGCCGATGTCCGGCCACAGTCGAAAGGGAATGTCGGGCGCCTTCTGCGCGAAGTGTTGTGCCCATTGCTTGCCGCGTTCGGGATCGGCCTTGTAGAGAAGCGTCATGATTTAACCGAGTGCCTGATTGACGATGGCGAACTGCCGGATGGAAGCGTCGCTGGCTGGGGTGCCGTTGCGGGACATCTTGACCACCGTGTCGACGCGTTTCATGCCCAGCGTTTCGAGCCAGGCCGACAGGCCGCTGTCGCCGGGTGTGTCGATGCGGGTGAATGCGCCCGCGTTCGCCGCGAGGCAAGCGGCGATCAAGGCCTGCGCACGGCGCGTGGCGTCGCCATCGACGTCATCCGGACCGGCCTCGACGACCACAGGGCCGATTGCATGGCCACGCCCAAACGGGCGCAGCAACGCAAAGCCGAGCACCTCGCCGTCGCGTTCGATCGCCATGCCTTGCGCCACGCCGAGCAACGCGGGCAGCAACGCGCCGCGGTCCAGTCCGCTCGCGCGTGTTGCGAGTTCGATCAGGCGGGGCGTGTCGGCCGATTGCAGCGGGCGCAGTTGCTCAGCCGCGTCGAGCGAAACCTGCGGCACATGAAAGTCCGCAGACTGATGCTGATGGATCGTGCCGATCGCACTGAAGCCGAGCTTTTCGTAAAGCGGCTGACCGGCTGGCGTGGCATGCAGCACCGTGATCCGCGAGCCGAGCGCGCCGAGCAGACACTCCATCAGTTCGCGGCCGATGCCACGGCCTTGCTGGTCCGGCGCGACGATCACCATGCCTAGCGACGCGCCGTGCTCTCCATACTGCCAGCACAGCCCCGTGCCGACGAGTCGACCCGCGTCCAGCGCGACGAAGCCGCTGCCTGCGTCGGCGACGAAGCGCCAATCGTCGGCGCGATGCGGCCATTTGACTTCGAGCGACAGCGCATGCGCAGCGGCGATGTCGTCGCGCGTGAAGGGCCGGAAGGTGACGGCAGCAGACGTGGAAAGCGGTTCGGGCGCAGACACGAAGGATTCCTCTGGCTGGGATACGTGCGCCACTCTGGCATGTGCGCCGCGCGATGGCTAGGACGATCCTGTTGCAAGGGGTGTCGCGTGTTGCGGCTGCCGCTACACGCGTGTGATGGGGAGATGCGCGGCGTGTTTGAAGCGCGTGAACCTGGCAGGGCGGCGAATTATCCGTATCGACAATCCGTACTTGTCGGATGAGGATCGCGCCATTCCCGATACTTACGGGATGCATCTTTAGTCGTCGGCTGAATCGTAATCAGCTTCGATTTACCCAATAGTTGGGATAAAGTGTTAAAAACATAGGGTAACTACCTACGGAACAATGGTTAATGATTGTCAAATGATGTGTTTAGAATGGCGCTTCTAATGGTGCTTCGCACAAAGAACGAACGGTTGCGAACATCCATGCTATTCGCATGACACGGTGCGGCCCCGCTGTGCATGTGGCAATAAGCTAATTAGTTTGACTAACGGAGTCACGTCAATGAACACTCGGAATTCCGTAGGTGTCATATCGGCGTGGGAGCCTGGCATCTCCGCTCTCCACGCCTGGGCCATTCCCGCTGTTCGGGAAGCGCAATCCATTGCAGCACTGAATTTACAGATGATCAGCCAGTTCAACGGCGAAGCATTGAAGGCACTGAGCACGATCGGCAGTGCTCGCAGCGTGACGGACGTGTTCGCTATCCAGTCGGATGCAGCGAATCAGTTTGTCGCGCTATGCGCGGCGTATGGCCAGCAGTTCGGCCAGATCGTGTCGCGCATGAACGTCGCGCTGCAGGAAGTCGGACAAACACAAGCGAAAACCAACGACCTCCATCTGCGCTCCGTCGTCGACACATTCCAGAGCCGCACGCAAGCGGCTGCATCGGCCGTGACCTCGGCTGTCGCGACGGCGCTCGGCGCCGCGTCGACGCCTGAAGCGCTCGCGCAGCAACAGACCGAAGACGCCATCGCGCACGCCGCGCGTCCCGGCACAGCGGTTGTCGATCAATTCACCTAAAGCACAGACATACGCCAGATTTCCACCGACACGCGACGCTGCATCGAATCGCGACACGCGCGCCGCAGCAGGCGGCGAGAGAAATGGATCAGTCGGGGAGACCAGTCAACGGCTGCACATGCGAACCAGCCAGTTGACGATCGGGAAGTTTCGCAATGAACGACTGACAGGTGTAAAGGATGACTAATCGAATTGCTGTGGTAACGGGCGGGAGGGGCGGATTGGGTGAGGCTATCAGCATCCGTCTGCACGACGCCGGCTATCGCGTGGTGGTGACATGCTCGCCGGGCAATACGTGCCAGGACGAATGGCTCGCCACGATGGAAGCCGCGGGCCGCGCGTTCTATGCCTATCCCGTCGATGTCGCCGATTACGACTCGTGTTACGCATGCATCGCGAAGATCACGGCAGAGATCGGTCCCGTCGACATCCTCGTCAACAATGCCGGCATCACGCGCGACATGACGCTGCGCAAGCTCGACAAGGTGAACTGGGATGCCGTCATGCGCACCAACCTGGACTCGGTCTTCAACATGACCAAGCCCGTGTGCGAAATGATGATGGAGCGCGGCTGGGGACGGGTGATCAATATCTCTTCGGTGAACGGCTCGAAGGGATCGGTGGGGCAGACCAACTACTCGGCAGCCAAAGCGGGCATGCACGGTTTCACGAAGGCGCTGGCGCTCGAAGTGGCGCGCAAGGGCGTGACTGTCAACACGATCTCGCCGGGTTATCTCGCCACGAAAATGGTCACGGCCATTCCGCAAGAGATTCTCGATACGAAGATCCTGCCGCAGATTCCCGCTGGCCGGCTCGGCAAGCCGGAAGAAGTGGCGGCGCTCGTGGCGTTCCTCTGCTCGGACGATGCGGGTTTCATTACGGGCGCAAACCTGGCCGTGAACGGCGGCCAGCATATGAACTGATTCTGGATCAACGCGATTCGCAAGAACATGGACCCGCTCACATACAGCCGATAACGGCGCAGGGTCCGACAAGGAAGAAGTGGTGGAGACAAAACAACAGTTGTATCAATGCCGGTGCACGAATCGGGTGGTGGTCGTGAACCGGACTTTTGGGCCGCGTACGCCTGCGGACCGCGATGCGGGCCGCTACCGCGAACTGGTTTTCGAGCAGTGCACCTATGCCGGCAGTTGTCCGAAGGCCGGTCAGTGCCCGCTCTAGAACTGCGTGCGAGGTACAGGCGTAGTTGCTACAGGGGATGGCAATGAACGAAACATGGATCGTGACTGCACTTGGAGCATCCGTGCTGTTGATTGCGTTGCTGTCGATGGTGCAGCATTACCGTCGCGAGCGTCTGCGCGCGGAGTTATTGAAGAACCTCGATCACCATAGCTGGTGCCGCTTCGCGCGCGCACGTCGTTGAATGATGTAGCCAGCGTGCGCCCTTGCGTTCTGCAAGGGCGCTTCAATCCAGGCATCTGTGCCGCGTGAGCGTGACCGGAAACGATCAGGCCGCGCTCATGCTTCCGCCATGCTGATCGCGCGCGTCACATCCACGACAGCAAGCCGGATCGCGTCGATCAACGCACGCGCCGCCGGTGACGGCGTGCCCGCTGCGCGCATCGTGAGGCCGATCTCGCGCCGTGTGTTGTGCAGCTTCACGTCGAGCACCACCAGTTCTCCCGACTGGCATTCGTAGTGCAACTGCTGCGCAGATAAGGCCGCGAGCATATCCGTGCCGAGCAGCAGGCCGCGAATCACGGCAAGGTCGGCCGTTTCGACGGATGGCATCGGCGGCTTCAGCTTCACGCGCCTGAACTGCGCTTCGAACAGGCCGCGCGCGGGTGCGTGGCTGCGCGGCACGATCCATTGCATGTCCTGCAGATCGGCGACGGTCAGGCCGCGTGCCTTCGCAAGAGGATGTGTGCGGCGCGCCAGCACGACCATGTCTTCCGACATCAGACGCTCGTTCATCAGGCCACTCGATGCATCGTTCTCGCGCAGCGCGCCGAGAATAAAGTCGATATCGCCGGCACGCAATGCGGCGACCAGCGTTTCGTACGCACTTTCATCAGTGATGATGCGCACGCCTGGATGCTTCGCGCTCATGCTCGCAATCGCTTTGGGCAGGATCAGCGTGCGTCCGAGCGGCAGCGCGCCGACCGTCACCGCGCCCTGAATGTAGCCGTGCAACGCGGCGATATCGTCGGGTACGTGGCGCAGTTCGTTCAATGCGCGGCGCACGTGCAGCAGGAAGGTTTCGCCTTCCGTGGTCAACAGGATGCCGCGCGGGCTGCGATGGAACAGTTGCAGCCCCGAGCCGCTTTCGAGCACGCGAATCGCGGTGCTCACCGCAGGCTGGCTGATGCCGAACGCCTTCGCCGCGCTCGGCATATGCCGATGCCGCGCGAGCGCCGTGAACAGTTGCAGCCGCCGCGTATTGAGCAGATACGCGGGCAACGAACCTTCGGCGGCAGGGCGGCGGCGCGCCTGACGCGCGGCGCACCATTGTGCGAGTTCTTCCAGTTCCGCGAAAAGCCGTTCGCAGCGATTCAGCACCGCGCGGCCGACGGGCGTCGGCAACATGCCCGAAGGCTTGCGATCGAATAGCGGCTCGCCGAGTGCCGCCTCGAGTTCCTGCACCGAGCGCGTCACAGCCGATTGCGCACGAAACAGTGCGGAAGCCGCACGCGTGGCGCTGCCCGTGTCGGCGACGAGTTTGAAGGCGCGCAACTGCGCGATGTTGAGCAGGTCTTTGCTGCTCACGCGATACACCGCTGGAAAGTGCGCACTGCCGTTGTCCCGTTCATGTGTTTCTGCTCATCGGCTGGTCAGTATAACGGCGCTATCGCTCGCGCTACAACGCTGTCACAGCGCATTGCGACTTGATTCGCTTGCCATCTGTTCTGTTTATCGGCGTGTGCGTCCGGCGATGCGTGAACGGGCATGCACGGCTGAGTGGATGCGTGCCGGAAGGCTTGATCTGGCGCGGCGCCGGGCACGATCGGATGCGCCTGAACGCCATGAACACGCCTGTCTTACCGATTCTGACCAGGCTTTCATGTGGTTTACCCGCACTACCTTGCAACTGGCGCGCTTCGCTATCTTCGTGTCCCAGGATGGTTGCGATTTCGGGAGCACGCGAGACAGCAGCCCGTCGGCCTATAAGCCAGCATGCGCAGCGAAACATCGGAAACGTTCGACACGACGCCACGGGTGCCAGAAGCGATGTAGCGAGCCACGCAGCTGACGCTTCCGTCGTCGTTTTTCTCCTTCGCCACAACAAGACCCCGGCTTCGACAGAAGCCCCGGGGCGGGGAACCTTTTTTCGGAGACTTGTATGAAACCTGCAGAATCAGTCGACATCAAGGCGTTTATCGACGCACGCAAGATGTCGGCGTACCAGTGGCTCGTGCTTGTACTGTGCTTCTGGATCGTCACCATGGACGGGCTGGACACGGCTGTGATGGGCTTCGTTGCGGCCGTCATCATGCACGACTGGAGCGTGAGCCGTGCGGCCTTCGGCCCGGTGATGAGCGCGGCGATGGTCGGTCTCGCGGTCGGCGCGCTGGTCGCCGGGCCGATGGCCGACCGCGTTGGACGCAAGAAGGTGTTGATCGGCTCGGTGTTCTGCTTTGGCCTTTTCAGCCTGCTGTGCGCGTTCGCGGAGACGCCTACTGCGCTCGTGATGCTGCGCTTTCTCACGGGCCTCGGCCTCGGTGCCGCGATGCCGAACTCGACCACGCTGCTCTCCGAGTACGTGCCGTCGCGCAGCCGTTCGCTGCTGCTGACCATCATGTTTACCGGCTTTAATTTCGGCTCGGGCGCAGGCGGCTTTATCGCCGCGTGGCTGATTCCGCATTTCGGCTGGCGCGCGGTGTTCATGTTCGGCGGCATTCTGCCTGTCGTCAGCGTGCCGCTGCTGCTGTGGCTGCTGCCTGAATCGGCACGTCTGCTGCTGGTGCGCAAGGCCACCACGGAGCGCATTGCGCGCACGCTGGGCCGCGTTTGCGGACACCGTTTCGACGACGACGTGCGTTTCACCGCACCCGAACCTGTTGTCGCGGCCAAAGCGCCCGTGCGCATGCTGTTCGCCGACGGCTACGCCATGAGCACGCTGATGCTGTGGGTCACGTACTTCATGGGCCTGTTGATCATCTATCTGCTGACGGGCTGGTTGCCCACGCTCATCAAGGATGCAGGCCTGCCTGTCGAACGCGCTGCTGCCATCACGGGGATGTTCCAGCTGGGCGGCACGGTCGGTGCCGTGGCAGTCGGCTTCGCAATGGACCGCATGGACCGCAATTCGGTGATCGGCGTCTCGTATCTGCTGGGCGGCGTGTTCATCTTCGCGCTCGGCATGGGCACGCTCAAATCGGGCGTGCTGCCGGTACTGGTCGCGTGTGCAGGCTTCTTCATGAGCGGCGCGCAAACGGGCCTCAATGCACTCGCACCGTCTTGCTATCCGACACGTGCACGCGCCACGGGCGTGAGCTGGATGCTGGGCTTTGGACGGCTGGGCGGCATTCTCGGCTCGCTCGTGGGCGGTGCATTGCTGTCGCTCGGCTTTAGCTTCGAGGCGGTGTGCTCGGTGCTCGCGGTGCCTGCCGTGATCGCTGCCATCGCGATCGTGATGAACCGCTTTGCGTTGCGCTTCATTACGAGTCCCGTCGCGGACGTCTGAACGAAGTTTGAATACTGCGCCGATGGTCATGTGCCATCGGCTCGTGCAGCACATTCAGCGCTATATCGACATGAGGGGACTTGAGATGAGCGGCAATTTCAGCATCGGTGGAAAGCAGATGGGCGGCAATGCGGCGCTGGACGTGTCAGCGTGGCCGGACTTTGCAGCCATGCTTCGCGCGGGCGTTGCAGGAGGACTGCTAGGCGCCATGATCATCTGGATTTACGAGGCGGTCGTGTGGGTTGGCATTCAGCATCTGAAGCCGCTCACAGGCATTCCGCGCAATGCGACAGGCCTCGTTTTTGGCAAGGCCGTGCAGGAATCGATTGGCGTGTGGGCGTATATCGTCGGCACATGCATTCACTTTGTCTTCGCGATTGCATGGGGCGTGCTGTTCGCAGCCGTGTGGCCTTACTTCAAACGGCGCGGCTACGAAGCCACCTTTGTCGCGCTCTTTTATGCCGTGCTCGCGTGGATCGCGATGCACGTCGCCATCATCATCGCATCGGATAACCACCCTGATTACACGAATCCGAATGTCGTGATCGGCGGCTTCATGTCGCACTTCTTCTTTACCGTGCCGCTCGCCTTGACGATCAAGCGGAAGCTGAGCGAGTACACAACCTAAACACAACACAAGCCGCGCAATTCAAAGAACTTAAACAGCAGCAACAACAGCAAGGATGGAGGTCATAAGAATGAAGAGGAGTACCCGCAGCGTGAAAGCAGTGGCAATCGGGGTTGCGTTGGCTGGCAGTGCGCCGGCGTTCGCGCAAAGCAGTGTGACGCTCTACGGTATTGTCGATAACGGGCTGGCGTATCAAAGCAGTTCGACTTCGCTTGGATCGACGAGCAATGGCCATTCCGCCGTGAAGATGACGCCGGGCGTATGGGCAGGCAGCCGCTTCGGCCTGAAAGGCGGCGAAGATCTCGGCGGCGGCACCAAGGCGATCTTTCAACTGGAGTCAGGCTTCAATTCATCGACGGGCGCGCAGCAGTACACCAACGCGATGTTCGGGCGTCTTGCGTATGTCGGCGTGACGAACCCGACTTACGGTACGTTCACGGCGGGCCGCCAGTACGCGTCGTATTACCAGTTGCTGTCGCCGTATAGCCCGACGACGTGGATCACCGGCTTTTACGGCGCGCACCCTGGCGATATCGACGGACTCGACACGATCTATCGCGCGAACAACACGCTCGAATATACGTCGCCGAAGCTGTATGGTCTGACGGTGAGCGGCTCGTATTCGCTCGGCGGTGTGGCGGGCAGCGTGAACCAGGGTTCGACATGGGCCACGGCGATCCAGTACGCGCTCGGCCCGATCGGGCTTGCAGTGGGCTTCTCGCGCATCAACAACTCGACGTCCGGCGGCGGCGCGTGGGGCGCGGATTCGACCACCACCAACGGCGGCTCGCAGATCGGCGTATCCGCGCTGACGAACGGCTACCAGACGGCGCAGGCGCAGCAGCGTTTCGCGGTCGGCGGCGGCTATACGTTCAACAGCGCGTGGGACATCACCGCGACGTATTCGAACGTGCAGTACATCCCTGGCATCAATTCGAAGTTCCACGATACGGCGATCTTCAACACAGGCGGTGCGGTGTTGCACTGGAAGCCGACCGTGGTGTGGGATTTTGCAGCGGGCTACAGCTACACGCGTGCCACGCGTGCGAACGGCATTACGGATAGCGCGTCGTATCAGCAGTTCAACCTCTCGCAGTACTACTCGCTGTCCAAACGCACGGGTCTGTATGCTCTCGAAGCGTATCAGCGCGCGAACGGCAAGACGCTCGGCACGAATGGCGCGGGGCAGATCATCGATGCAACCGCGAGCATCGGCGATGGTTTCAATTCGACGCCGGCATCGTCGGCCAGCCAGTTTGCTTTCGGCCTGGGTGTGATTCACCGCTTCTGATGTGATGATCAAAGCTGAACGGGCGGCGTCCGTTCAGCTTGTGGTAGCGTAACGGCATCCCTCCGTTACCGATACCTTCACGTCATGTCCGCCTCTTTCCGCAAAGTCCCCCGCGTTCTCCTCACCAACGACGATGGCATCGATGCCCCTGGCCTCGCCGTGCTCGAAGCCGTCGCCGCCGAACTCGCCGATGAAGTCTGGGTCGTCGCGCCCGAGCACGATCAGAGCGGCACCTCGCATTCGATCAGCCTGCATTCGCCGTTGCGTGTGAGCCGTCAGGGCGAGCGCCGCTTCGGCGTAGTGGGCACGCCGGGCGATTGCGTCGTGATGGCAGCGCGTCATCTGATGCGCGACACGCCGCCTACGTGGGTTCTCTCCGGCATCAATCGTGGCGGCAACCTCGGTGTCGAGACGATGTTCTCCGGCACTGTCGGCGCAGCGATGACAGGGCTGCTACTCGGGCTGCCGTCGATTGCATTGAGCCAGACCTTCAAGGACCGCGAGAAAGTGCGCTGGGATACGGCACGCGCGCTCGCACCCGGCGTGATCCACCAGTTGTTCGCCATCGAGCACGACGCACCCGTTTGCCTGAACGTCAATTTCCCCGATATCGATGCTGCGAAGGCGGGACCGCTGACGCCGACGAAGCAGGGCGTTGGTCTGGTGGAAGGCATCGACGTGCTGCCGCAAGTCGACCCGCGCGGCCTCGAGTATCACTGGCTGCGCTTTCAGCGCGGTCCGCGCGAGAACGCGCCCGATAGCGAAACGGCTGTAGTCGCATCGGGACGCGTGTCGGTGACGCCGCTTTACTTCGACCGCACTGACGAAAACACCTACGCGAAGCTGGCGGCGTCGCTGCGAACCTGATGCTCAACCGCGCCGGTGCTTCGACAGCGTGATCGTCTCGAACAGTTCGTAGTTCGCGGTGGGCGTCTGATCCGCACCGGGCGCGTGATAGTAGTTCATCGTGATAGTGGTCTTGCCGCCATGCGAGCCGGGATCGTAGTCGAACACGGCGATGCCGTAACCCGTGCCCGTATCGCGCTGTGCTGACCAGATGGCATCTTCTAGCGCATCGGCGTTGGCGCGCGTGAAGGTGCCTGCCGTCGTGCCGGGAATCGGCCGGTTCGGCTTGGTGAAGATCTTCGCCTGCGGATTGCCGTTGCCCGTATCGACGCCATACACGTCGAGCGGCGCGCTCGTGCCGCCGCCGCCGAGAATCAGGTGGATCGTGCCGTGACTCGTGTCGAACGTGTTGCCGTTGCTCGCGTGCGCATGCACTACCGGCTTCGGCTGCAGCGTGTCGACTTTCTCGCCCGTGGTCGCGTCGATGCCCGCATGATGGTTGCAGCCGCGCACAGGGTAGCTGCGTTCGTAGTCGTGATCGTGGCCGCATAGCACGAGGTCCACGCCATAGCGGTCGAAGAGGGGCAGCCACGCTTCGCGGATACCCTTGTCGGAGCCATTGCCCGTCTTCGACGAACTCAGCGCGTCCTGATGCATCTGCACGACGATCCAGTCGATGTCGTCGTTATCGGCGGCATGGCGCAGCGTGGTTTCGAGCCAGTGCGTCTGCTCGCCGTTGCTGTAGCCGCGCACATAGAACGACGTGCCCGGCGCGATGGCGGGATTGCCCGTGCTGGCGGCAGGGACGAGCGGTGCAGGACCGGCGACAAAAGCGGCTGCGTCCTGATAGACGATGTCGTCGGCATCGAGCGAAATGAACAGCACCGAACTCACGCGGAAGCTATACCAGCGGCCCGGAAAACGCGTGCCGTTATGCGGCAACGTGTAGCGGGTCAGATACGAATCGAAGCCCTGCGGGCCATTGTTGAATTCGATTTCGTGATTGCCGGGGCACGGCATCCACGGACGGTTTGCCGCCGAAGATTGAGCGTTGTTGCCGAAATCGCGCCACACTTCAGGCTGTTGCGTCGGGTTCAGGTTCGCGTAGCAGAGGTCGCCGTTCAGCAGGTGAAAGAGCGGCTGAAAGCGCTCGACGGCCTGCACCGCAAAGCGGCTTTGCGGCGATGACAGCACCCAGCCGGTGTTGGGCGTCGCGAGATCGCCATAGCTCGTGAAGCGGAATGCCGTGCGACCGCGCGGCGCCGTCCTGAACGTTGCGGAGAACGGCGAGCCTGTGCTGCTGTCGTTATCGGCGGTGACTTCGTATTGATAGGTTGTGTCCGCCTTCAGGCCATGCAGACGCGCGTGATAGGTGAACACTACTTCGCCGTTCAGACCGTCCGTGTATGTGCGCTGCACGGCATGCACGATGTCCTTTTTGTCGCCCGTAGCGCCGAAGCGCACGCGCGGATTCGAGGCGGCCGCCAGCGATGCCCACGACACCACCACCTCACTGGTGGGATCTTCACCCCACGTCAGATGGACCTGCTCGGGCGTGCCGTCGGGCGTTGCAGAATCGGCCCGCGCTGCGCCCGCGAAAGTGCCGGCTGCCGTCGCAAAGCCCGACGCGCCCGCGAGCTTCAGAAAGCCGCGGCGCGAGAAGGTGGTGGACTGCGTGCTCGATGAAGCTTGTGAAGCAGGTTGCGTGTTGTCCGGTTCGTCCGGTGTCGTATCGGGGGCGTTTTTGTTCGACATGTCGTTTGTTCTCGCGTTGGAAGGCAGACGACGCACGAAGGCGCAGCGGCGCGGGGGCGTCGACGCTGGAAAGGAATGGAAAGGAAACGTCATTCCGGGCAACACGATATTCCCAAAGGTGTTACCTCCCTGTGACAGCGTGCTCACGGTGCATGCACAGGGTCTCCATGCGTGAGCCGATGTCGTGTTGTGTGATAGACGATTGATGCGCGCATGTTTTCATCGCGGGCGCATAACGCATGGGCGGCGCAAGTGTTGTATCGGCGCACAGGCCGAAAGGCAATTGAACGGCAGCGTTACACCTTGTCCCATGCATGCGTGCATCGCGCGGCAGGATTCACGTTTGCTTACACACGCACACATATTTGCGGTGCGATTTGCATAGAGTGTCCCCCGAGAGCTAAAGCTGGGAGGACATGATGAAAGCAACGATCGCTGCGAAGATTTCCGTGCATCCGTATCGGCACACACGAGTCGGGCAACGTCGATGATGGGCGCACCCAATGAGCATCTGGATGACGAGGACGTGACCGTCAGCGTCGAGGCAGCGCCGTCGTCGAAGGGTATCTGCGTGACGGTGCAGACGAACGGCAGGTCGATGTCCGCCGAATATAGCGAACTCACCGGGCAACTGTGTCTGAGGCAGAACGGCGCGATGGTGCAGGAGTGGTTCCCGCCGCATTCGTGGTTTGCGATTGCATCGGTGGCGGGCGCGAGCAGCTGGGGCACGCAACCGAGTGCCGAAGATCTGCACGCATTGATCCGCAACGAATTGATGAGCAGGCGCGGCGTGTGAGCGCGCGCCGCAAAGCGTGGTTGATGGTTGCGATGCGTGCGTGATGCGCTCAGTCCGCGTGCATCCCGCGCATCACCTGTTGCCACTGCGCGTCATGCATCGTATCGAACCAGTTCTCGTGATCCGCGTCGGGCAGCAGCACGAGTTGCGCGCCGCGATGCATGTCCGCGAGGCGCTGCGCATGGGCGACGGGAATCAGCGTATCCCGCTGCGCACCGACTACCACGAGCGGTCCTTCATAGCGCTTGAGTGCGTCGATGGAATCGAACGGATCGTGCAGCATCCAGCGCACGGGAAATAGCCAGTATTTTTCACCCGCGACGCTGGCGAGCGTGTCCCATGGCGTGATGAGCGCGACGCCCGCAACGGCGTCTTCGTTGTTCCTGACGGCTTGCGACGCCATGCCCGCGCCGAGCGATTCGCCGACCAGATAGACGCGCCCGTGCCATTGCGCGCGCGCCGCGGTCAATGCCTCGCGCGATGCCGCGAGCGCCGCCAGCATGGTGCGCTGTCCACCGCGCTGGCCTTGCCCCGGATATTCGACGATCACCACGCGATACCCATCGCGCGCGAACACTTCTGCAAGCGGCAGCTTGTTCTCGGCGACTTCCTCATTGCCGTGAAACACGATGAACGTGCCGCGCGGCGTGCCGGCAGCGGGCGTGACGACATAGCCTGCATACTGCCCCTCAGGGCGCCACGGCTCGACGTCGTAGCTGCCGTGATGGCCCGCGAGCGAATGGCCGGCATCGACGGGCTCGGGCAGCAGCATGCTGTCCTGCATCAGATACAGCGCGATCAGCACGGCCACATAGACGGCCAGCGCGGCACCGATGCCGTAGACGAGGATCGACACACCCGTCGTGGCGGGTGGCCTGGCATTACGCGTGTGCGTGGCGGTCATCGGTCAGTGCTTTCAGGCGCGCATCGCCGGCGTCTTTTGCGGCGGCGCGGGTCGAGTATTTTTCATCGGAGACGAGGGCGCGCTTCACTTCGCGTGCACCGAAATCGACCAGTGCGATCACCCAAACGTAATCGCCTGCCTGTTCAGCCGTTTGCACGAAGGCGCGCAGGTCGCCTGTTTCATCTGCTTTCATCATGACCTCCTGAAGACAGTTGGCGCGAAGGTTCGCGCCCATCCAGTATCACAGATGCCCGGTGTTGCGCGGGTGTTCTGCGACACGCCTGAAACGATTCTAGGCGAAGTCGTCGCGTCGTACGAATGGACGGACGCGGCGCCTTTTATGGCGCACACGGCCCGGTAATCTGGCTGAGGTATGCTGGCTGTTTTCAGGCAATTGACAGCAAGAGGGGACATATGCGGCGCGTCGTATTCAATCAGAAAGGTGGTGTCGGCAAATCGACCATCGTATGCAATCTGGCGGCGATCAGCGCCAGCGAAGGCTTGCGTACGCTCGTCATCGATCTGGATGCGCAAGGCAATTCGAGCCAGTATCTGCTCGGCTCGCGGGCAGGCGAAGCGAACCCGACGGTCGCCAGTTTCTTCGAAACGGCATTGACGTTCAGCTTCAAGCCGATCGACGTGACCTCGTTCATTCATCCGACGCCCTTCGAGAACCTGGACATCATGCCCGCGCATGCCGATCTCGATGCGTTGCACGGCAAGCTCGAATCGCGCTACAAGATCTACAAGCTGCGCGATGCGCTCAACGAACTGGACATGTACGACGCGATCTACATCGACACGCCGCCTGCGCTGAACTTCTACACACGTTCTGCGCTGATCGCGGTCGAGCGCTGCCTGATTCCGTTCGACTGCGACGACTTCTCGCGTCGCGCGCTTTATACGCTGCTCGATAACGTGCGTGAGATCCAGCAGGACCATAACGATGCGCTGCATGTCGAGGGCATCGTGATCAACCAGTTCCAGCCGCGTGCGAGCCTGCCGCAGCAACTGGTCGACGAACTGGTCAGCGAAGGGCTGCCCGTGCTTGGTTCGAGACTGTCGTCATCGGTCAAGATCAAGGAATCGCATCAGCATTCCAAGCCCGTGATCCACCTCGATCCGCGCCACAAGCTCGCGCAAGAGTATCTGGCGCTGCATCGCGAACTGGCCGGCTAGCCGCGTCAATCCTTACGAATTTCCAGAGACAACTCACCAGACTCGGCATATCGATTAGCACGATCGTACGCATAGAATCGCCTCCAGACCCACACAACAAAGGAGGAGATCGATGAGGCCATTGCGTGCCATCGCCATTGCGGCCGCGCTTCTGACGGGCACGGCCGCGCATGCGCAGAGCGCAGGCAGTTTCGTCGCGAACGTCGGCTGGTTCCATCTGGCGCCGCAGTCGTCGAGCCAGCCGTTCAGTATCAATGCGCTGGGATCGACGACGACGGCAAGCGGATCGGGCGCGAGCGTCGACGGGTCGGATACGGTTGGCTTGACGGCGGCGTACTTCGTCACCGATCACATCGCCGTGGAGGGCGTGTTCGGCATACCGCCAAAATTCACACTGGATGGCACGGGCACGCTCGCAGGGCTCGGCGAACTGGGCAAGGCATATGAGTGGAGCCCGACGCTATTGCTGAAGTACTACTTCAACGATGCGCAAGCTCATTTCCGCCCATACCTCGGTGCGGGCGCGGCCTATGTCTGGTATAGCGGCGTGAAGCTGAGTTCGGCGATGTCGAGCGGCGCGTTTCTCTATTCATCGACGACGGGCAGTCTGCTCGAAGGTCCGACATCGGCGAAGCTCAGCAATTCGTTTGCGCCTGTGATCAATGCGGGCTTTACGTATAACTTCGATAAGCACTGGTCAGCGGGCGTATCGCTGTCCTATATGTGGCTCTCGACGCGCGCGACGCTCACCACGCATTCGAGCGTCGGCACTGTGACGAGCACGTCGAAACTGCACATAGATCCTATCGTGTCATTCGTTTCAGTCGGGTATCGCTTCTGACGTTTTCGCTGTAGATGTTCTCTGTTGTTCTTCTTCGCAGTTCTTCAAAAAAGGCAACCGGAGGCCCGTCGCAAGACGGGCCTTTGGCTTTTCCGAAGAGCGGGTAAGCGTCAGTAGTCGTCGACGAGAGCGTTATTCAGGCCAAATGTTTTGAGTACATCGAGCGCACGTTCGGAGACGACGAGCCGCGAATCGTCCGCGACGCCGAGATCATTGCGTCCCGCCTTCCCTGTGACGGCCAGCCAGTGAAATTCCGGCAATATCCGCTCGGGATAAATCTCTTTAAAGGAGTCGCTCACGGTTATTTCAACGTCGCGGCATTCGAATCCGCTTGCGCCGGATTCATGCAGCGCACGGGCCGCTTCACGCGTGATGATCAGCGCAGGGAAACTCTCCAGTAATGCATCGCCCAGCCAGTTGATGACCTGGTAGTGCAGTTTGATGACGGTTGGCGGATGGACGGTTGAATCCAGCACGGTATCTTTTCCAAGGCCGCCAGCGACTTCGGGCTCGACATAGTAAAACGCCATACGTATTGAGATCGGAAAGATCGCTAGTTTTGGCTCACATTCCGGTTATAGCATAATGCCGATGAGAAATATTTTCTCGATGCGAAAGGCAATGTAATAACGCGGTGCATTCTGGAAATATTACGCATCGGGCATAAAGGCGTATTTCGGAATTACCGCTTGCGCCGTTAAACGTCTGTTTGATGGGCTGTTTGATATGTTGTTTGACGCCAGATCGTTAAATATGACGAAGCACACATTCTCTTTTGTCGGAGGAGAGAACGGCGCACCGAACCGCGCTTATTCCAGATTGCCTTGATCGGACTTTCTCATGCGTAGCGGCGTGATGCCGCGGCGCTCGGAGAAGATGCCTGTCATATGCTGCTGCGAAGAAAACCCGCACGCAAAGGCGATCTCCGAGATGGGCGTATCGGATTCGCGGAGCATCTGCGACGCAAGCTCAACGCGCTTCTCCACGACCATGTGATAGAGCGAATACCCCGTGCGGTTCTTCACGCTATCGGCGATAAGACGCACGGGCAACCCGACTGCCTGGGCGATTTCAGCGACCGTCAGGCTCTCCGCGATGTTGGAGAGAATGAACGCTTCCATCCGTGCAAACTCGGCATTCGACATCGCGATCTTGCGTGCCTTGTCGGGCCGTTCGAGTTGCCGCGTGGTTTCGATATAGGCGAGTGTCGCGAGACTTTGCGCTTCCCATGGATCGAGTAATTGCGCGCCGCTCAGCTTTTGCCGCGCGTAACGCGCGAGATGCGCGATGGCCTGTGCGCCGATGTTGTCGATGCTGCCGTTGCGTCTGAGCAATTGCGAGTCGTGCTCGGAGACGTTCTGCTGAAAGTCGTCCGAATAGCGAAACGCGATAAAGCGTTGCCGCACTTCGCGTGCATCGATTCTCATGCGGCTGCCCTTCGGATGGAACGCCGATGTTTCGCCACGGAAAATATGCGCGCTTGGCCGTGCGTCGTCGTAGCGCGTATCGGACACGATATCGCCGAGCAGCAGGCAGACCACGTCGGCCGTATTCACCAGATCCAGCAGATACGGACCAGATTTCGACACACAATAATCAATGCCGCTTGCGCAACTCACGATGCGGAACTGTTCGATTCCGCTAGCGGGATGCTGCGAGGCGTCTGCACTCATGCTTGTCTCCGTTGCCCCTTTTTGTGGGGCTATGCCGCATCGGTCCGGCGCGCCAGCGGCTGATGCTTTCCATGAAGGCGCGCGGATCCCAAAAAGTATAAACGAGCTATGCGATCGCGCTGCGTGACCGCCTTTCATTTCGCCAACACGGACGGTCCAGCGATGTTCTGCAGGAATCTGTAATGGCGAAAAAATCTGCAAGACGCGCGATTTCATCGCCACTAATCTTGCCCATAAGCCCGCTGCAACACGGCTGCGACGCCTGACACAAGGCGCAGAGGCGGATCAGCACGGGCGCGATGACCGTAATACGGGATTATTGTAATCCGGACATCTGCATCCTTGTACAGCGGTGCAAACACCAACACAGACGAGACATATCAGGAGGCGAAATGACTGAAGTGCGCAGTGAACCGCGTCCCACCGACTATCTGGGCGAAATCTATGCGACCTGGGCAGCCGAGATGACGCGCTACCCGGACATGTCGCTCGAGCTGCTGCGCATCATCTTCGATGACTGGCAGCGCGCAACGGTCGAACCGGATGGCGTGACGTACGCCATGTCACGCGTGGGCAATGTCCCCGGCATGTGGGTGACGCCGGTCGATGCAAAAACGGATCACGTGCTGCTGTTTTTGCACGGCGGCGGCTTTGCGCTGGGTTCGTCGGCGAGTCACCGCAAGATGGTGGGGCATCTGGCGAAGGCGATTGGCGTGAAGGCGTTCATCGTCGACTTTCGTCTCGCGCCCGAATCTCCGTTCCCGGCGCAACTGGACGATGGCGCGGCTGTGTTCGAAGGGCTGCTTCAGGCGGGCTATGCGCCGTCGCAGATCACGCCCGTTGGCGACAGTGCAGGCGGCAATCTCGCCGTCAGCCTCGTGCTGCAACGCATGCGTGAGCGCCGTCCGTTGCCGGAGCGGGTTGTCGTGATGTCGCCGTGGCTGAACATGGAAAACAACGGCGCGACCATCGACAGCAACGATCCCACCGATTTCCTCATCACGCGCGCCGGCCTGCAGGCCAACATCGATCGCTATCTGGGCGGCAAGGTGTCGCCGCGAGACCCGCGCGTCAATCCGCTCTACGCGGATTTCACCGGCTTTCCGCGCCTGTATATCGATGCCGGCTCCGTCGAGTCGCTGCTCGACGACAGCGTTCAGCTCGAAGCCCGCGCGCGGCGCGCGCATGTCGATGTGACGCTGACAGTCGGCGAAGGCATGCAGCACGTCTATCCGTTTCTCGCGGGACGCCATCCCGCTGCCGATGCGGAGATCGCTGCGATTGCGCAGTGGTTCTGGAAAGACCCGCAAACCGCACAGCAAACAGAAGCAAGCAGCACACGCATTCCGGCTTGAGCCGAACGCACACAACACCATTCATGGAAGGAGATAGACACCTATGAGCAAGCTCACGACGGGCGCCGCCACCAGCGGCACGCATTACGACGCAGTGATCATCGGCGCGGGTTTTTCAGGGCTCGGCATGCTGCACCATCTGAACGAACTCGGCATGCGCAGCCGCGTGTTCGAAGCGGCTTCGGGTGTCGGTGGCACCTGGTTCTGGAACCGCTATCCCGGCGCGCGTACCGACAGCGAGTTTTACTACTACTCGTTTTCGTTCTCGCGCGAAGTGCGTGAAGAATGGAAATGGAGCGAGCGCTATCCGGCGCAGCCTGAAGTGCTGCGTTATCTCGAGTTCGTCGCGCAAAAGCTCGATCTGAACAAGGACATTGCCTTCAACACGAAGATCAGCCGCGCACAGTTCGATGAAGACGCTAACCTGTGGCACGTCACGACGGATCAGGGCGAGACATACACGGCGCGCTATCTGATCAGCGGCATGGGCGTGCTGTCGACACCGTCGGTGCCGAACATCAAGGGCGTGCAGTCGTTCAAGGGCTCGATCTATCAGACGGCCACGTGGCCGAAGGAAGGCGTCGATCTGACTGGCAAGCGCGTGGGCCTGATCGGTGTCGGCGCATCGGGCGTGCAGATCGTGCCCGTGATTGCGCCGGTCGTGAAAGACCTGTTCGTGTTCCAGCGCACGCCGAACTACGTGGTCGCGAGCAGCAACTACGCCGTCGACGACGAATGGATGACGCAGATTCGCGCGAACTACGACGACATCCACAAGCAGGCGACCGCGCATGGTTTCGCCGTGCCGTTCGCTAAACCCTCCGTTGGCGCAAAGGATGTGTCGGCGCAGGAACGCGAGCGTGTGTTCGAAGCAGGCTGGAAAGAGGGCGGTTTCCATTTCATGCTCGAAACGTTCAACGATCTCGCTACCAATGAAGAGTCGAATGCCTATGCGTCCGATTTCATTCGCCAGAAGATTCGCGAGACGGTGAAAGACCCGCTCAAGGCAGAACTGCTGTGCCCGAAGGACTATCCGTTCAACGGCAAGCGCCCGCCGGGCGGCCACGGTTACTACGAGACCTTCAATCGCGACAACGTGCATCTCGTCGACATTCGCCCGAATGGTATCGATGAGATCACGGCAACGGGCGTGCGTGTCGGTGACCAGCATGTCGAACTCGACGTGCTGATCTTCGCGACCGGCTTCGATGCGATGACGGGCGCGCTGACGCGCATCGATATTGTCGGCCGCGATGGTCTCGTGCTGCGCGACAAGTGGAAGGACGGCCTGAAGACGAACATGGGGCTGGCCGTCAACGGCTTTCCGAACTTCTTCATGATTCTCGGCCCGCAAACGCCTTACGCGAATCTGCCCGTGGCGATTCAGGAAGCGGTCGGCTGGGTGTCGCGTGCAGTTGCCTTTGCGGAAACGAATGGCATCGCTTGCATGGAATCTTCCGTCGAGGCCGAAAACGCGTGGGCGCACGAAGTCCATCGGGCAGGTTCGGCCACGATCATGGCGCAAGGCGGGGCGGCGCACGCGTGGTTCCTCGGCGCGAATATTCCCGGCAAGGCAAGAGAGTTCAACGTCTATATGGGCGGGGCCGACGTGTACTTCAAACAGTGCACGGAGATCGCGGAGAACGGCTTCGTGGGCTTTCACGAAGCAGCGCTGGCGCCGGCAGGCTGATCAGTCGATGAGAAGCAACGCGATGCGCGCGGCGCTTGTGCAAGGCAGGCGCACCGCATCGCGATTTCGAGCGAACCCATGAACTTCAGGAATACGCGATGAAATTCCAGCACAAGGTTGTCTTCATCACTGGCGCAGCGCGCGGTCAGGGCGCGGCTGAAGCCCGCCGTTTTGTATCGGAAGGCGCACAGGTCGTGCTCGCCGATGTACTCGATGCCGATGGCGAAGCGCTTGCCGCACAACTCGGCGGCCACGCGATTTATCTGCATCACGATGTGACGAGCGATCACTCTTGGTCGGCGGCCATCGCCGAAACCGAGCGTTGTTTCGGCCGATGCGATGTACTCGTCAACAACGCAGGCGTGTACCGGCCCGCACCGATTGAAGAAACGAGCGAAGCGATGATCGAAAAGATGTTCAAGGTCAATCAGCTCGGCACGTTGCTTGGCATGAAGCACGCAGCCGCCTCGATGAAAAAGACGGGCGGCGGCGTGATCATCAATATCTCGTCGATTGCGGGCTTGCGCGGCTTTGCCAACGCCGTCGCATATAGCGGCACGAAATGGGCGGTGCGCGGCATGACGAAGGTGGCGGCGGCGGAACTCGCTGCGTATGGCATTCGCGTGAACTCCGTGCACCCCGGCTTCATCGCGACCGACATGCTCAAGGAGAACACCGACGAGGTCAATCGCATCGGTGCGGACGCAGCGCCGCTCAAGCGTCACGGCACGCCTGAAGAAGTAGCGACGCTGGTCGCGTTCCTGGCGAGCGCGGATAGCGCCTTTATCACGGGCGCGGAAGTAGCGATCGACGGCGGCTGGTCGATCTGAGCGAGGCGTGACGTGAAGCGGATGAAGCGACGAAGTTCAGGCGACGGAATCGGTCACCGGGACGCCTTCTTTAAGACGCCGCGCGTATTCCTCGACGGCGAGCTTGCCAGCGAGCCGCACGTGCGCTTCGCAGGCCTTGCGTGCTTCGTCGGCATTCCGATTCACGGCCACGGCATCGATGATATGGCGCAATTCGTTCATCGCAATGGCGACACGCGCATCGTCGACGAATGCATAGCGGCGGAACAATGCAATGCGGCCATGAATGACGGCCATCGTTTCCGCAAGCACATCGTTGCCGCCACCTGCGAGCAACAGTGCATAGAACTCGCTCTTGATGGTGTCGCGCGATCCGACGCTGCCATGCAGGAATTCGCGTTCCATGCGCTTGAGCAGCTTGATCATGGCTTTGGCCTGCTGGTCGGTCGCATTGAGCGCGAACAGTTCGCCCGCAAGACCTTCGAGATTTTCGCGCACGCGGTAGATCGATTCGATATCGCGTTGCGTCAGTACGGTGACGACCGGGCCGAACGCCGCGACGACAGTCACGAGCCGTTCGGATTCGAGCTGGCGCAAGGCTTCGCGGATCACGGTGCGCGACACGCCGAATGCATTGCACAGCGTGCTTTCGAGCAGCCTTTCACCCGGTGCGATTTCGCCGTCGAGAATCTGCTCGCGAATGAGCTTCACGACTTGCTGCCGCAGCGGTGCTGCATGCCGTTCCACGACGACGGGCCGTGCCATGAACCTGACCTCACTGAATGTGTAGCGACAAATCTTATCACTGCGCTCGAGTTCTCATCTGCTGATCATGCGGTATGCGCGTAATACCGGACTGAGAACAACGAGTGTTCAAAGAAATGGATGGAGAAGCAGCATGCAAATGAAAGTACATAACGGTCGATTGAATGACACCGTGCCGCGTGGACTGTTTATCAACGGTACATGGCGAGCAACGCAAGATACGCTGGACGTGCTGGACCCGGCCACAGGAAGCGTGCTGGCGCAGGTCGCGAACGGCTCCGTCGACGACGCGATGGAAGCGCTCGATGCCGCCGTCGCCGCGCAACATGCATGGCGCAGCGTGTCGCCACGAGCGCGTGCGAATCTGTTTCATCAGGCACATGCGCTGCTCGTGCAACGCGCCGACCTGTTCGCTGAAACGATGACGCTGGAAAGCGGCAAGCCACTCGCCGAGTCGCGCGGCGAATTCAAATTGTCGGCGGAATTCTTTCTCTGGTACGCCGAACAGATTGCGCATCTGCATGGCACATACGCCGATGGCTCGCACGGCGGTTATCGCATCGTCGCGTCGCATCAGCCGGTGGGTCCGTGCCTGCTGATCACGCCGTGGAATTTCCCGCTGCTGATGATCGCCCGCAAGGCCGGCGCGGCGCTCGCGGCGGGCTGCACTGTCGTGACGAAATCGGCGAGTGAGACGCCGCTCACTTCCGCGCTCTTCGTGAAGGTGCTGGAAGACGCGGGCTTTCCTGCGGGTGTGATCAATCTCGTGCATACGACCGATGCGTCGGGCGTATCGGCCGCGCTGATGGCCGACAGGCGCTTGCGCAAGGTGAGCTTTACGGGTTCGACGGGCGTCGGCAGCACGCTGCTTGCGCAGGCTTCGAAACACATCATCAATGCATCGATGGAACTGGGTGGCGACGGGCCGTTCATCGTGCTCGACGATGCCGATATCGACGCTGCCGTCGAACATGCGATCGTCTGCAAGTTTCGTAACGCGGGCCAGGCTTGCGTCGCGGCGAACCGGATCATCGTGCACGAAGCCGTCGAGGCTGAGTTCACGCGCAAGTTCGTCGAGCGCACTGAATCACTGCGCGTTGGCAATGGCTTCGAAGCTGTCGATGTCGGCCCGATCATTTCCGAACGACAGCGACAACGCGTGCAGCGCCTCGTCGCGCAGCTTGCGGAATCCGGCGGACAGGTGCTGACAGGCGGCGCGCCCATCGAAGGCGACGGTTACTTTTATCAGCCGACTGTGATCCGCTTTACGCAGATCAACGCTGCGTTGTGCGACGAAGAACTGTTTGCGCCTGTCGCGGCGATCTTCCCCGCACGTTCCGCCGCTGAAGCGCTCGCGTTTGCCAACGACACGCGCTACGGACTCGCTGCCTATCTCTTCACGCAAGACATCTCGCGAGCGATTGCGCTCGGTGAGCGGCTCGACTTCGGCATGGTCGGCATCAATCGCGGCATCATGGCCGACCCTGCCGCGCCGTTTGGCGGCATCAAGGCATCGGGACTCGGACGCGAAGGCGGGCACGACGGTATCTACGAATTTCTCGAACCGAAGTACATGGCGCTCACAGTCAAGCGCGAAGAAGAGGTGCTGGCATGAACGACAACACATTGGGCCTTGGTTTGCTGCGTCAACCGAAGAGCGTCTTGTTCGGACCCGGCCAGCGGCGGCAATTGCCATTGATCGCAAAGTCGATCGCATCGTCCGTGCTCGTCGTGACGGATGCACGCATGGCGGCGAGCGAAACCTTTCATGAAATCCGCAGCGGATTGCAGGCGCAGGGCATCGCCGTTTCCGTCTATGCAGAAACGGAGCCTGATCTGCCGCGTGAAAACGTGCTTGCCGTCGTCAGCCGCTATGCGACGAGTGCCACTGCGCGGCCCATCGATGCCGTGATCGGCATCGGCGGCGGAAGCTGTCTCGATCTCGCTAAGGTCGCCGCCGTCGCGCTCGTCAACCAGCATGACGTGCGTGAGTATTACGGCGAGTTCCGCGTGCCGTCGCCGGGTTTGCCTGTCATCACGGTGCCGACTACAGGCGGCACAGGTGCGGAAGTGACCTGTATCTCGGTGGTCTACGACCGCGAGAAAGGGATGAAGCTCGGCATTGCGAGTCCTCATCTGGAGCCATACGCTGCCATCATCGATCCTGAGCTCACGTTGTCGTGTCCGCGCGGGCTGACGGCTGCAACGGGTGCCGATGCGCTGTCGCATCTGATCGAGGCGTTCACCGCGAAGGCGAAAAATCCGTCGCCCGAGGAGATCGCTACGAAGCTGTATGTGGGCAAGAACCGTTTGACGGATCTGTTTGCATCGCATGGGCTGGCTTTGCTGAATACGGGGCTGCCGGGCGTGGTTCGCGATCTGCATGATGTCGATGCACGCGCCGATGTGATGTTCGCCGCGTATTGCGCGGGCATGGCGATCAACACGACAGGCACGGCGGGCGCGCACGCCATCCAGTCACCGATGGCCACCTATAGCGACGCGCCGCACGGCTTTGGCGTTGGCGCGCTGCTGCCGTACATCATGCGTTTCAATCTGCCGGCGCGCGTCGATGCGTTCGCGGAGATTGGCCGCATCTTCGGGGTTGCGGACGCCTCGCAGCCACTTGTGGATCAGGCCCATGCCGCGATACGGCGCGTCGAAGCGCTGCTCGAAACGGTGGGCGCACCGCTCGATCTGAAATCGATCGGCATCCGGCCCGAGCACTTCGAAGCGATTGCCAGCCAGTCGATGCAGGCGACGCGGCTGATCGCCAACAATCCGCGTGCGCTGACACACGAAGCCGTCGTTGCGATGCTGCAGAAGGGCTATGACGGCGACAGAAGCTGGTGGGAGATCGAATGAGCGGCGATATGACTACAACGCGCGACGATGCATCGACAGTTGTTTGCGTGCTTGGCGCGGGATCGATTGGTGTCGCGTTCGCCGTGGTGTTTGCGCGCGCGGGTTTTCGCGTGCGCATGTGGGACGTCTATGGCGATGCGCTTGCACGTGGACAACGCGAGTTCGACGACAAGCTCGCGATGCTGTCGGGCTTGAGTCAGGCGGACGCGACGAACAGTACGGTGCGTGCGCGGGTGAGCTGGCACGTCGATCTCGACGAAGCAGTAGAGAGTGCTGACCTGGTACAGGAATGCATTCCCGAGCAGCTGGCGCTCAAGCGTGAACTCTTTGCGCGGCTAGCTTCTATCACGCATCCGGATACCGTTCTGGCAAGCTCGACATCGGCGTTGAAGCCTGGTGAGATCGCAGCAGGCTGTGCCGCGCAGGAGCGCATCCTCGTCGGGCATCCGGCGAATCCACCGTTCCTGTTGCCGGTAATCGAAGTGGTGCCTTCTGCGTTCACGGCGCAGCGTTTCGCGGACCGGGCCGCTGAACTCTACACGCGCGCCGGGTTGAAGCCGATTGCGGTCCATCGCGAAGTGGAAGGCTTCGTGTTCAATCGTCTGCAAGGGGCGCTGCTGCGAGAGGCGTATTGTCTGGTGCGCGATGGCGTGGCATCCGTGGCGGACATCGACGATATCGTCAGACTGGGGGTGGGACGACGCTGGAGTGTCATCGGCCCGTTCGAGACTGTCGATCTGAACACGCGCGGTGGCATCGAGTCGCATGCGCAGAAGATGGGACCGGCGTATGCGCGAATGGGCGCGGAGCGCGGGCAGCAAGATCCGTGGACCGACGGTCTCGTACAGGAAGTGACGCGGCAACGGCGTGCGCTGCTGGCGCTCGACGATTGGGACATGCGCGTGCGTTGGCGCGATGAGCAGTTGCAGCGTTTTCTCGCACCATCAGACGGAGCCTAGCTTATTTTCCGGCGTGCAGCACCCGATCGCGCCAGGCTCCATGGCTTAGGGCGATTGGGACTCGCAAGATTGGATGTGGTGCAGCGCGAATCCCGTATTGCCGGAAGCGATGTCGGCGCGCAGCGTGAGCGCGGGAATCTCGTACGCACCGGCATTTTGCGGACGGAATGGAATGGGAGGAGCCGTCCACAGATTGTCCAGGCGTTGCCCAAGCGTCTCGCACGTCGCCGCGTAGCGCATTTCATCCATCTTCCCGGTCCGGTAGATAACGAACGGCGGTAACACGTCGAAGCCGGGGTAGTAGAGAATCCCGTGATGAATCGGAAACAGCAGATCGTCGATCGGTCCGTTGATGCCGCGCGCGCCATAGTGCGATTCCCAGCCGCCCGTCGTGACGATCAGCATGGCACGCTTGCCTGCCAGCGTACCTTCTCCGTAGCGGTCGCCCCACCGCGCATCGGAGTGTTCGCCGACACCATATGCAAAGCCGTACGCATAGACGCGTTCCACCCAGCCTTTGAGGATCGCGGGCATCGAGAACCACCACAGCGGAAATTGCAGGATCAGCGCGTCTGCCCATAGCAGCTTCTTTTGCTCCAGCGCGATGTCCTCGCTTTGCAAGCCGTTTTCGAACGCATGCTTCGAATCGAGGCTTGGGTCGAAGCGATCACCGAGAGGCGCACCGGTGCTGTCGCGCGCATCGAGTGATGCTTTCCAGTTCATCGCATACAGATCCGACACCTGCACGCTGTGTCCCGCTGCCTCCAGACGGGATACGGTGAAATCCTTCAAGGCGCCGTTCAGCGAACGCGGTTCGGGGTGCGCATAGACGAGCAGTACATTCATGTTTCGATCTCCGTGATTCACAGCAATCAGCATAAGCACCTGTCAGGTATATTAGAAATGAATTGGTGATATGACAGGTATAACGATGAATAATCTCAGACGGCTCGATCTGAATCTGCTCCTCACGCTCGATGCGCTTCTGTCGGAACACAACGTGACGCGCGCCGCGGCACGGTTGAACTTTTCGCAGCCCGCGGTGAGCGTGCATCTCGCGAAGCTGCGTGAAATATTCGGCGATCCGCTGTTGTTGCCGGGTCCGCGCGGCGTGCGGCCCACCGCGCGGGCGGACGAATTGCGGCAACCATTGCGCGAAGCGCTGGAGGCGTTGGAACAGGTCGTCTCGCCCGCGCAAGCGTTCGATCCGGCCACGGCGACGAACATCTGGCGACTGGCTGCGACCGACTACAGCGAATCGACCGTGCTGTTGCCTGCGTTGGGCACACTGCGCGCGGCTGCGCCGGCTACGCGGCTGTCCGTGGTCGAGATGAAGCCCACGTATATCGCGAAGCAGGCGGAACGCGGCGATATCGATCTGGCTTTTCACACTAGCGACGAATCACCTTTGGGCCTGCATCGGCGTGTACTATTTACCGAGCGCTATGTATTAGCCGGTCGCGAGAATCATCCACGACTGAAGCGGCGGCCCACGCTCGCGCAGTTCTGTGCGTTCGAGCATGTGATCGTTTCGCCTGATGGTGGCGGATTTCGCGGCGTAACGGATGAAGCGCTCGCGCAAGTAGGACTGGTGCGGCATGTCGTGCTGTCTGTGCCGCACTTTCTGTTCATGTTGTCCGTGCTCGCGAGCACCGATCTCGTCGCGATGGTGCCGGAGCGGCTTGCGCGCAATATGAGCGGATTGCGGGTCGTCAGACCGCCTGTCGATGTGCCAGGCTACGAGATGGGGATGCTGTGGCATGAGCGCTGCCATCGCGATCCTGCCCATCGCTGGTTGCGGGAGCAGATAGCCAGCGCGGTGTGATGGCGAGATGAAGCGTGCGGTAATGTGTAAGCTGTTCTCGTGCGTAAGCGCTTGAAGGAGCCTGCAGACATGACAGATCGGGCATCGACGACACCGAATGGGCCGCATGTTTTCGGTTTCGCTGCGAATGGCGAGGGCTTTCTGCTCGACGGTGAACCGTTTCAGATTCGCAGCGGCGAGTTGCATCCGGCGCGCATTCCGGTTCAGTACTGGCAGCATCGCATCCAAATGGCGAAAGCGATGGGTATGAACACCATCGCGCTATATGTGATGTGGAATTATCACGAGCCGGTTGAAGGCGCATTCGACTTCCACACCGGCAATCGCGACATCGAAGCATTCATCCGTCTTTGTCAGGCAGAGAACTTGTGGGTGCTGTTCCGGCCAGGTCCATATGTGTGCGCAGAATGGGATCTCGGCGGCATCCCTTCATGGCTGCTGAAGTACAAGGACATTCAACTGCGCACGGACAGAAGCACTGACCCACGTTACATGTCTGCCGTCGAACGCTATATCGACGAGCTTGCGCCGCGCATCAAGCCATTGATGACTGAAAGCGGTGGTCCGATCCTGATGATCCAGATCGAAAATGAATTTGGATCGTTCGCTTGCAACCCCGCGTATCTCGAGGAACTGCGGCAACTCTGGATTCGTCATGGAATAAGCGGGCCGTTTTACACAGAGGACGGCATCGTCCAGTTGCAGCAGAATCAGTCCAATGTTGCTGGAGGTGCCATTGCCTTGAGCAACGGCAATGCGGCGCAGATAGAGGCCGTGCGCAAGGTGTTTCCGCTGGTGCCCGCCATGGCTGGAGAGGTCTATCCGGGCTGGCTCACGCATTGGGGCGACGCAACGTTTCAAGGCACGTCCGTCGATCTATCGGCAACACTCGATGCATTCATGCGCAAGAACCTGTCGTTCAATCTGTATGTGATTCACGGCGGCACGAGTTTCGGCTTTTATGCAGGTGCAAATCTGGACCCTGATAGCGACGCATACCAGCCCGACATCACCAGCTACGACTACGCGGCGCCGATTAGCGAGCAGGGCGTAGCTACGCCGCGCTATATGCAGTACCGCAGCATCATTGCTGGCTATCTGTCTTCGCCATTGCCGGATGTGCCCCCACCCATCGCGACGATTCCGGTGACGGATTCGAACGGCACTCGCCGTTTGATGCCGCAACGTTACGCGTCGCTCTGGGACAATCTTCCGGCAGCGTTACCCTTGGCGCAGTCGATCCATCCACAGCCGTTCGAGATGTATGGCCAGGTATCGGGCTTCGTGCTGTACCGCAAGCGCCTGATGCAATATGAAGGCGGTGCGCTCGATATAGGCGACGTGCATGACTATGCGACGATTTTCGTAGGGGATCGGTATGCGGGCGCGGTGTCGCGTGTGGATATGCCGGAACCTCTCGCGTTGCCGCTGAATGTCGTGCATCGCGCGCCAGTTGCGCTACCTGATGTTTCTTTAGTGCAAGACAAGGCGCCCGCGCTCGATGTTCTGGTCGAAGGCATGGGACGGGTGAACTATGGCTATCCGATGATAGACCGCAAGGGAATCGAAGATCCGGTTGTGTTGCATCGTCGGGGAGGCGCGCACGAGGTTTTGACAGAATGGGAAGTCGTGCTTCTGCCAATGGAGACTTCGTTTGTCGAGAACTTGCGTCCGCTTTGTAGCAACCCGGATAAACCAGGTCTCTTCTTCATTGCGACGCTTTCAATCGAAGCCACCGCCGATGTCTATCTCGACATGAGTGAATGGACAAAAGGTGTCGTCTGGGTGAATGGGCACAATCTGGGACGCTACTGGCATATTGGGCCGCAAGAGCGGCTCTATTGCCCGGCACCGTTTTTAAGCGCTGGTGATAATACGGTGTTGATTTTCGATCTGCATCAAACTGTAGCGCGTCCCGTCAGTTTAGCTTCGACACTTGCCTAACGCGCAACGGGATACAACTCCATCGTCAAGACCTGAAACGGTGCAAGCCGAATGGATTGCTGGCGGAATGCGTCTAACGGTGAAGGCACATTTGAATCACCTTCGCCAAACGGAAAACGCACGCCAAACATGCTTGCCGAAGCATCAGGCAACTCAAGTTGCGCCTGAAGATCGAGCACGAAATCATTCGCGAATTCGGCGGGGTTGCGCAGCGTGACGATTGCCATCGAAGGCGTCCACGCGGCCCATCCATACACTTCAAGTTTGTCGGGCGCGCCGCCTATCCAGTGGCAATCACGCAGCACGTCGGCGTGGCTTCGCGCCCAACGGGCGGCTTGAGCCAGACAATCCCAGTCACGCGATTGCAACAGTGACGGCGTCACATAGAGTTCCTGCAATTGCGTGCCGCTGCCGAAGTACGTCTGCACTTCGTGGGCAAAGGAATATGCCGGATCGCTATTGAGCCGCTTGTTTTCCTGCGCATAGATGATGCCGTGAAGCATCAGCGAGTTAAGCGGAAAGAGCGGACTTCGGCAAACGACATTGCGATATGTCTGCGCATCGCGGTACGTGATCCATTGCTCACGGTCGCTGCCCGCGCCCGCAAAACCATAATCGGCACCGTCGCGCCACACGGAGTCGACATAGCGCAACCAGAACGGCGACGCTTGCGTACCCGTCGACAGATTGACGAACACATCGCGCTTCACGCGACGCATCGCGTCGATCAGTTCGACGGCCGCGTCCCAATCGCTGTTGAAGCGGCTGCCAGGGACAACGGTATTCGCGTTGCCGGTGCCATCGAGCTTGAAGTGATTGACGCCGTGGCGCGTAAGAAGGTCCATCGCGACTTCATGAAAGCGCTGATAGTACTTCGGCCCCGAGAGTGCAAAGCCGTCGCCTGTCGTCTCGTATCCCGTTGCGCGGCCACGCGTGACGCGTTCCGTTCGGGGTGGGCCATAGCCGCCCCAAGGCGACAGCCAGACGCCAGGCGCGGCACGATAACCCGCTGCAGCGTCCCTCAATGGGATAAAGCCGTCGGGGAACGCCGGACTGAATGTCCATGCGCCGCTGTAGTCGTCCCATCCATCATCGAAGAGGAAGGCGTCGAGTTGCACGCCGCGCTTCTCGTGCAACGCATGACCGATTGCATGAATGCGCTCGATTGCCTGCTCCTGCGTGTACTTTGTCAGAAAGCCGATGTCGCACCACGAGTTGTAGTGCAGAAGCGGCGAATAGGGGCGGGCGCGTTCGCATTCGATATAGGCTGCAAAGTCGCGCCGCAATTGGCCTTCGCGGTATACGCCTGCAACGAACGAATAAGTGAGCGTCTTTCCTTTTTCGAGCGGCAACGCGCGCTTTACACGGAAGCTGGCGATATCGTCGCGTACTTCGCTTTCCGACATCGGAAGTTCGAAGCCCAGATACACGTTGCCATCGATAACAGGTACTGCGGCGAGATCGCCCGCTCTGTGCGCATGAGGCGCATCGCTCTGGAATAGCGAAACCGATGTAATCGGTTCGTCGTGCGAGAGGGCGGTGATCGAAAGATGATGACGAAGATAGAGCGCGTGGTCGCGTTGCTCGACGCTCCATTCGATGCGTAACCGTTGCGCGTTGTCTCCGAGCGTAACGACAATGCGCTTGCCAGGAATACGTCCGGCTTGCCTGAGCGCGTCCACATCAAAGGGCAACGCTTCCTCACGCAACGGCGCGAGTACATGAAGATCTTTCGCGCCGAGCTCGCTTCCATCGGCGAAGCCGATCATGAATGGCGCGATCACCTTAATGCTGCGCCCATGAGCGCGATCGACGATAGACACATCGTCAATCGAACGCTCCGCCATGCTCCAACTGAGCGCAATGGCCGCATTGCCGAACGCATAGCCATCGCCATGCGCCTGAAACACGGGAGAACTTGTTTCCGCCAGAGCGGCAGGGTTGGCGTGCATGACGCGCCCTCTGTGTTACTTGACGGTCTGAAGCACCTCGAAACCCTCGAACTCGGGATGCCCGAGATAGAGTGCGCGCTTTTCGCCGCCCGCGTTGCGGTGAGCCGCGCGAAACGCTTCCGATTGCGTCCACGCTTCAAACGCCGCGCGATTCGCCCACACGGTATGGCTCGAATACAGCACGTGATCGTCGCGCTGCGGTCCCTTCAGCAGATGAAACTCGACAAAGCCGGGCACGTCTTTCAGATGCGTGTCCCGCGTGGTCCACACTTCCTCGAATGCGCTTTCCGAGCCTGGCGCTACCTTGAACCGGTTCATTGCAATGAACATGACTGTCGCTCCCGAATGACTGCGATGCAGCGTGAAGTTGCCGATATGTCGAAAGTCCACCGGCGAAGTATACGCATAGATCGCAGACCCGTGCAGCGTGCTACGAAGCGGGCGAACCCTGGCGCCCGCGCGCCCATTGCGCAAAGCCCGCGCACAGCACCAGCAGCGAGCCGGTGACGAAGAACACCGAATGCAGGCCGAAGTACACGGCAATCTGCCCGCCGATCACGGGGCCAAGCACCTGTCCGCTGAACTGCGCGGATTGCAGATAGCCGAGCATCTGGCCTGTCCTGCTCTCGTCGACAGCATGACGTGCGAGTTTCGCAATGGCAGGCAGCAGGCCGGCCAGCGACATGCCCATCAGCGCACGCATCACAGCGAGTTGCCACCATTGATGCACGAACGCCTGCGGAATCATCACGAGGCCCGTCACGACCAGACAGCCGATGATCACATTCCATCCACCAATCCGGTCCGCCAGCGCGCCCAACCGCGCTGCCGTGAACATGCTGCCGAACGCGGAGCAGGCCATCACGACGCCCGCGATACGCGCCAGCCGGTCCGGTTCGACGCCGAGGCTGCCGACATACACCGTGATCACCGGCTCGATCGACATGTTGGCGAGCAGTACCATCATCGCCGTCGTGAGCAGTGCGCCGACCACCGCATAGTGCGTGCGGGACGCGTGTTCGCCCGCTGCGCCGCTGCTGGTTTTGCGCTTCGAGTCCGTATCGGGATGGAAGTCTTCCTTGACGACGAAGATGGTCAGCAATGCCGCGATGGCGATCACCGCGCCGCCTGCGAAGACCGTGCCGCGTATGCCGATCCAGCCCGGCAGCAGCCCGCCGATCAGCGGCCCGATCAGATTGCCCGCCAGCGCGCCCGTGGACAGCAGGCCGAGCGCCCATCCGGCACGCTCGCGCGGTGCCTGTGTGCCGACCATTACGGTCGAAGCCGATGCATAGCCGCCCACCAGACCCGCGACGAGACGCAAGCCGACCAGCTCGTACACATTGTGCGCAATGCCGATCAGCGACATCACGACGGCCATGCCCAGCGCGGCGCGAATCAGCATCGGCTTGCGCCCGTAGCGGTCGGCGAGGCGTCCCCACAGCGGCGCAGTCACCGCGGTGCCGAGAAAGGTCGCGCCGAACGCGACACCCGACCACTGGATCACGTCCGCCTGCGATTGAACGCCCAACTGCTTCACATACAACGGCAAAAACGGCAGCAGCATGCTCAGGCTCACGAGCGTCGTGAACGAACCGAATACGCAGACGAACAGATTGCGCATCCAGTACTGCTGGTTGCGCTCGGTGTAGCCGGGGGCTGCAACGTCGCGCGCGCCGCGCAGCGCGACGGCTGAGGTGGGCTGATTCATGCTGTCATTCCTTCAATCCGCTGATGCAATGAAGCCGAGGCTCAGGAGCCGACGTTGCTGCCGCCATCGACGTGCAGGATCTCGCCCGTCACGAAGCTTGCCGATTCCAGATACAGCACCGCTTCCGCAATATCGGCCACTTCGCCCAGCCGCCCGAGCGGGTGAAAGCGCGCCAGCGCTTCGTGCCGCTCACGAGGATGGAGCGGCGTCTTGATCACGCCCGGCGCCACGGCATTTACGCGAATGCCGACGGGTGCATATTCGATGGCAAGCGAACGCGTGATGGCATTCAGGCCGCCTTTGGTCAGCGCTGCCATGGCGGCAGGCAAGCCCGCACGCGGACGGTCCACGAGGCTCGCCGTGATGTTCACGACGTGGCCGCTGCGCTTTCTGCCCATCACGGTCAGCGCGCGCTGCGTGATATGAAAGAAACCGTTGACGTTGGTCGCCATGACGGCGTTGTAGTCTTCCGGTGTGTAGGCTTCGAACGGTTTGGCGATGAAAATGCCGGCGTTGTTGACCAGCGTGTCGATGCGGCCGAAGCGTTCCAGCGCGACGTCGATCACCTGTTGTGCGGTCTTCGCATCGGCGATATTGCCTTGCACGGTGGCGATATCGGCGTCGTCGCCCGGCTTGATCGAGCGCGAGGTCGCGACCACGCGGAAATTGCGGTCGCGATACGCCTTCACCAGACCCGCGCCAATACCTTGCGACGCGCCCGTGATGATCGCCACTTTCTGCTCTGCACCCATTCGTCTGCTCCGTTGTCCAGTGGGCCATGCCGGCCCGATGTCGATGGAGCAAATATAGATTCGGTCGAACGCAGAGAGAATCCACGCCATGCGGCAGACATTCTTCCGCGAATCGATTCAATCACGGTTGGTGATACGTTGCAGCTGCTTGAACTGGCGGCGCAAGCGAGGCGCGGCAAAATCGACGAACGCACGCACCTTGGGCACGGACAGGCGCCCGTGCGGGGTCAGAAGATGCACGGGCAGAGGCGCGTGCTCGCTGTCGCGCAGGACGATGCGCAGCTGGCCGTCCTTGACTTGCTGCGCGACGTGATAGGAGAACATCCGTGTGACGCCGCGCCCTTCGACGGCGGAGGCGACGGCGGCCTCGATGCTGTTGACGATCAGGCGCGGCGAGAAGTTGACCACCTGCGCGACGGTCGAGCCTTCGGCGGGCGGAAAGCTCCACGAATCGACGCCGAAGTGCGTCATCGAAATGATCTGGTGCTGCTCGAGATCGGAAGGCTCGCGGATCTGCGGGTGTTTCGCCAGATAGCGCGGCGCAGCGGCCACCACGCGCCGCACTTCACCAACGGGAATCGCGATCAAGGTCGAATCGGGCAAATGCGCGATGCGCAGCGCGACGTCGATGCCTTCGTCGATCAGGCTCACGGGCCGGTCGAGCATATGCAGTCGCACCGACACGGCAGGGTATTCGTCGATGAAATCTTCGAGGATCGCGCGCAGCATGTCCTGGCCCGCCGCGACGGGCGCGGTGACGTTCAGCACGCCGCGCGGCGCGGAGCGTTCTGCTGCGACCAGCAGGTCGGCTTCTTCGAGGTCGGTCAGGATGCGGCGGCATGCGGCTGCGTAGCGTTCGCCCGCTTCGCTGAGCTTGATGGTGCGCGTGGTGCGATGCAGGAGCGGCGAGCCGACGTGCGCTTCGAGAAAGGCGATCGCGCGGCTCACCGCGGCGGGCGAACGGCCAAGCCGGCGGCTCGCGCCCGCGAGGCTGCCTTCGTCCAGCGTCGCGACGAACACCTTCATTGCGTCTATCCGGTCCATGGTGGATCGCTCAGGAAGCCGCCAGCACGGCGGCGTTGCCCGGAAGTGTACAGCGCAGCGTGGGTTCGGACCCTTCGCGCTCGCAAGCCTGCACAGGCGCTCAGGGATGTGCGGCGACGAGCCAGCGGCGCAGATCGACGGCGTCCTGGAAGTGCGCCTGCGCGTTGGGATCGCCGAGCAGCACGATCAGCACCGGATGGCCGCGCACCATCGTCACGATGATCAGGCAGTGTCCCGCTTCGTTGGTGAAGCCGGTTTTCTGCAGCCCGACATGCCACGACGCGCGATGCACGAGAGGATCGGTGTTGCGATACATCAGCGGGCCGTCGCCACCCAGCACGAGCTTCTGGTGTGCCGTCGAGTAACGCCGGATCACCGGGTAGCGATACGCGGCGCGCACCAGCCGCGTGAGGTCGCGTGCCGTCGAGATGTTGTGCGGCGACAGGCCGGTAGGATCGACGAAGTGACTGCGCGTCATCTGCAGGCGTTTGGCGGTGCGGTTCATCGCGCGCACGAAGCCGGGCCGCCCGCCCGGATAGTCGCGGCTCAGCGCGAACGCCGCGCGGTTTTCCGACGACATCAGCGCGATATGCAGCAGCGTGCTGCGCAACAGCAGCGAATGCACGGGCAAACGCGAGCGCGACCACTTGAGGCGATCGACATCGGCGTCGGTGACGCGCAGCGGCTTGATCATCGAACGCTTTGCATCGACGGCGACCATTGCCGTGAGCAGCTTGGTCAGCGAAGCGATGGGGCGGCGTTCGTCCGCGTGCTTCGCGTAGAGCGTGCGGCCTGTCGTCATATCGACGACGATGGCCGCGCGTGCCAGCACGGCGGGTTTGAGCGCGGCGCGTTTCGCGTGGGCCATCGCTGGCGCAAGGCTCGCGAGCAGCAACAGCATGATGAGCAGATGAAATTTCAGCACGTTGGCCGGGCGTGGAGCAAGGATGTCATGGCTATCGATGGCCTCGTGCGTTAGAGCAAAGCGGCGAGACGGTCCGCTTCCTTCGCGAACTGCGCGCGCTCGGTCGGATCGAGCGGGTCGTTGCCCGGCAGCGCGACGGTCAACGGGTCTTTTGGCACGGCATCGACATGCACTTCGTAGTGCAGATGCGGACCCGTTGCCCAGCCTGTCGATCCGACATAGCCGATCACCTGGCCACGATGCACTTGCGCCCCGCGATGCAGGCCCTTTGCGAAGCGCGACAGATGGGCGAACACGGTCTGATAGGGCGGCGGGTTGCGCAGCACGATCACTTTGCCGTATCCCGTTTGTCTTCCGATGAAGCTCACGGTGCCGCGTGCCGTCGCGTGCACGGGCGTGCCCGCGGGCGCGGCGAGATCGACGCCGTCGTGGCTCTGCCAGCGGTGCGTGACGGGATCGAGCCGACGCAGCGCGAAATCCGAAGAGACGCGCTCATAGGCGAGCGGATAGCGCGAGAACGAAGGCGTCGTGCTGGTGCCGTCCTTGGTGTAGTAGAACGGCTTGCCATCCAGATTGCGGTAGAGAAACAGATCGTGCGAGGACTTGCCCGTTTCGATGCGCACGGCGAGCGGCGTGTCATCGGCTTCGGATGCCTGCGGCGATGTATCCGCTGACGCTGGTGTTGGTGTTGTGGATGCACTCGCGGCCGGTGGATCGACAACGAGACTGATCGTATTTCCGGGCTTGAGGTCGCGGCGAAAGTCGATTTCGCCTGCAAAGGCATGCGCGAGCATGGCCGTGGTGCGGTCGTCCAGACCGAGCCGCTGCGCCGCCTCTGCAAAGCTGCTTCTCACGGTCGCGGATCGGACGACGGGTTGCGGTGCAGTCCCAGACGCAGCTTCAGGCGCGGACGGTGCATGCAGCGTGCTGCTGGCTGCATCGCGATTCAGCGACGGCGATTGCGCGGTATTCGCATCGTCCTGGTCGGCAGCATGTTTCGCGCGATGCGGCGAGAAGATCAGTGCAGCGCATACGGAACTGAGCGCGCAAACCAGAATGACTTTGCCACTGCGCGCCGATGACGCGACAAATGCGGGAAGAGGCATGATCGAATAATGCGGAGCGACGGATGCTGCGATGGCAATCGCGTGAGGCAGAGAACCTGCGCGCGATCGGACTGATAGACGCGATGCGTCCAGTTGATGAGTGATGCGAGTGATGCGGCTATTCGAGCTGCAAACAGAGTGCAGTAAAAATGACGGCAAACGGAACTGACGTGTCGAACGGCATGTAAAAAATGCGGCGAAGCTGCCGTGCAGTGATAGACGACGGAGCGAACACCATAGCGACCAACCCTTAAGCGAATCTTAAAGGGGCCAATGCGGAATATCAAACTGCGAAGACTAACTACGCGTCGCCGTGCTCGTCCGCGCCGATTACCACGCTATTTGCAGACTCGAATTGATAACGCGGCACATCGAGATTCTGCGGTGCGGGCTTGTCCTTGAACACGCGTCCCGCGAGATCGTATGTCGAGCCGTGACATGGACACAGAAATCCGCCCGGCCAGTCGTCGGGAAGACTGGTCTGCGCGCCGGGCTGGAAGCGTGGGCTTGGTGTGCAGCCCAGATGCGTGCACACACCCACCACCACGAGCAGATTGCTGCGCTCGGCGCGTGCACGATATTCGTTGTTGCAGTAAGGCGGCAACGGCATCGAAAACGGCCGTGTGGTGTGCGGGTCTGCGACGAACGCATCGGCGGCGCGCACGTCGGCGAGCATTGCCTCTGTGCGATTGACGATGAAGATCGGCTTGCCGCGCCATGCTGCCGTCATCATGTCGCCAGGCTGCAGATGGCTGATGTCGACCGTGACGGGCGCGCCTGCCGCCAACGCGGAGGCAGACGGCTTCAACGATTCGACGAATGGCGTAACCACGGCCACGCCCGCGATGCCGCCCGCCACCGAGGTGGCGATCATCCAGCGACGCCGTGCTTCATCGACAGGTGCATCGGCGTCGGCGCTCATGATGCGCTCCGATCCGAATGCGTCTGCCACACGAACAACGTGCGCAGATGTCCCGACGACGACACGTTCACCACGCGTTCCTGCGCCTTGCCGTCGTAGCTCGCGGTGATCTTGTAGCGGCCGGTTGGCAGCGAGGCGAGCATGAACGGGCCATTTGCAGTCGCCTTCAAAACGGTTGCGCCCTTCATATTGGTGATATGGACGGGCACGTCCGCGAGATATTCGTTGCCCTGATGTGTGGCGCCCGCAAATTCGAGCACGAGCGGATACTTGTGCATGACGCCTCTGATCGCCGCCGCCTGATCGCTGCCTACGCCGCCCGACAGATAGGTGACGGCACCTTGCTGATGCAGCGAGGGCAGATCCGGCGTCGCCGCGAATGCGCTTGTGGTGGCCGCTTGCGCGAATACGAGCGCGATGGCGACAAGGCTGGTTTTGGTGAACTTGTTCATGTCATTCTCCTTGCTTGAAACTGGATATCGCTTCCGTGTCTTCATGCTTCCAATTTAGGCAGGTGGAATTAAATGAGAATTAAGGCGCGTCACCTCGCTTTGATATTGCTACTAACGTGGGTTTAGGCTATCGGTTCGGAGATTTCGATCAGATTCAGATCGGGATCGCGTACGTACACGGAGCGGATCTTATGCGTTGCGCCCGTTCGCTCCACCGGTCCTTCGATGATCGGCCAGTTGCATGCGGCAAGATGCGCGATCACCTGATCGAGCGGCACGGACGCGATGAAGCACAGATCCAGCGCGCCCGGCACAGGCAAGTGCGCCTTCGGTTCGAACTCGCTGCCGCGCACATGCAGGTTGATCTTCTGGTTGCCGAAGCGAAACGCGATGCGCCCCGCGCCGAAGGTTTCCAGTTGCATCTGCATGACCTTCGTATAGAAGTGCTGCGTTGCTTCCGCGTCGGTGCAGGTCAGCACCAGATGGTCGAGATGATCGATCACGATGAGATCCTCCGTCTATCAGTGTGCGCGTGCCTGCACGCGCGCGACATACAACGTGAGCGTGCCGCATACCGCAAGCATCGCAAAGCCGAATCCCGCGACGGACGGCCATGCGCCGTTCTGCCAGAACCACCCGCCCCACGAACCGAGCACGCTCGAACCCAGATAGTACGCAAGCAGATAGAGCGAGGTGGCGTGACCTTTCGCGCCATCGGCAAGCTGTCCGACCCAGCCACTCGCGACCGAGTGCGTGATAAAAAAGCCCACGGTCAGCACGACGATACCGAGTACGACAGGCACGAGCGCATGCGTCAACGTCAATGCGAGTCCGAGCGCCGCCACCACCACGCCGGCGATCAGCACCGGCCCGCGGCCGCAGCGATCGGCCAGTGCGCCCGCACCGGATGCGGCCACGATACCGAACAGATACGAGCAAAAAATCAGCCCGGTTTGCGTCGCGCTGAGACTGAACGGCGGCGCCATTAACCGGAAGCCCGCGTAGTTGTAGACAGTGACGAACACACCCATGACGAGACATCCTGTGGCGAACACGGCGGGCAAGGTGGATGCCGTCAGATGCTTGCGCCATAGCGCGACGTGATGCGCGGGGCTGAGGTCCGTGCGCCTGACGAAATTGCGCGAGCCTGGCAGCAGCACGAAGAACGCAATCGCCGCAATGATATCGACGATGCCGATCGTCAGCATGGCCGTGCGCCACGAAAGATGATCGCTCATATAGCTCATGCCGACACGGCCGATCATGCCGCCGAACGCCGTGCCGCCCACGTATAGCCCCATGGCGAAGCCGAGGCCGCGCGGTTCGATTTCCTCTGCCAGATACGCCATCGCAACGGCAGGCACGCCGCCGAGCGCCAGCCCTTCCAGTGCACGAGCGATGAGAATGCTGTGCCAGTCCACTTCGAGCGCCGCACATACGTTGAAGAGCGCGGCCAGCGTCATCGACGCGAAGATCAACCCGCGTCTGCCGAAGCGCTCGGACAACGCGCCCGCGCACAGAATCGAAACTGCAAGAAACCCCGTCGACAGCGACAGCGCCAGCGAGCTTTGTGCGGCACCTATGTGGAATTCGCTCGCGAACACGGGCAACAGCGGCTGCACGCAATACAGCAGCGAGAAGGTCGAGAAGCCTGCCAGGAAGAGTGCGATGCTGATGCGGCGGAAATCCGCAGAGCCGGGGCGCACGCCGGATACGGCGCTGATGGGCGAATGCGTACTGGAAGTCTGGATGCGAGTGGGCGTCGCAACGGATGAATCGGCGTTCATGGACAAGACGTGCCTTCGAATGTGACGCAGGAATTGTCCTGCTGGGAAGCTATACTGTCCAATATATGAAACAGGCTAACGCGATATGTTTAAGCACTAGCATGGAACTGCGACATCTACGGTATTTCATCGAAGTGGCGAACGAGCGCAACTTCACGCGCGCGGCTGAAAAGCTGGGCATCGGGCAGCCGCCGCTCAGTCAACAGATCAAGAGCCTGGAGCGCGAACTGGGCGTCGAACTGTTTCGCCGCACTGCACATGGCGCCGAGCTGACAGGCGCGGGCGATGCTTTCCTGAGCGAGGCGCAACGCGTGCTGAGCGGTGCGGATCGCGCCGCGCGTGCTGCGCAGCGGGCGGCGCGCGGCGAGACAGGGCGGTTGCGGATCGGCTTCACGGGTTCGGCCGCTTTCAACCCCGTCGTGCCTGCGCTGATCCAGCGCTTCAAGAGCCGCTACGCCAGCGTCGATCTCACACTCGAAGAAGCGAACACGCCTGCGCTGCTGCAACGCCTGCTCGATGACGGACTCGATGCCGTGTTCTTTCGTCCTGGCATGACGTCGCCTGACAATGTGCAGACGCATCGTTTCGCCGATGAAACGATGAAGATCGTGTTGCCGTCCACGCATCCGCTGGCGGCGAAGAAGCGTCTGCCGTTGACCGCGCTGGCGGGCGAGCCGTTCGTGCTGGTACCGGGGCCGGCCGGTGTGACGCTGCATGACGAGATTGTCCGCGCATGCGGCGAGGCGGGCTTCAGTCCGCAGCTTGCGCAGCCCGCGCCGCAGGTGTCGTCGGTGATCAATCTGGTCGCGGCGGGGCTGGGTGTGTCCATCGTGCCCGCTGCGATCGCTCAGGTGCAGGTGAAGGGCGTGCGTTACCTCGACGTGCAGGGCGCAAAGATGCGGGCGCGTCTGGCGCTCGGATGGCGCGAAGGAGATGCGTCGGCGGCGCTTGGCAATCTGGTTGGATTGCTGTGACGGCGGTTAGTCCTCGATGATGCTTCCGGGCAAGTATGCGAACATGGCATGCTTCCGACGCGAGGAGAATTCGATTGACGCCATTGGACAGACTCGAAGGCTTCGACGACAGCATTGCAGCGCTCATGACGCAATGGAATGCACCTGGTCTAGGCGTCGCGGTCGTGATCGGCGACACGCCCGTTCTGACGCGTGGGTATGGCTTTCGCGACTACGACAAGCGCTTGCCTTTCGATACATCGACGCGTTTTCCCATCGCGTCCAACACGAAGCTGTTCGTCGCGCTGGCGGCGGGCATGCTGGTCGAAGACGGCAAGCTTGCATTCGACGAACCGTTGTGCACGTATCTGCCTGACTTGCGTTTTCATAACGACATCCTGACGCGCTGCGTCACGCTGCGCGATCTGCTCGCGCATCGCACTGGCATCACGCGCCACGACATGATGACGTACGGCGCAGCCGCGACGCCGAAACACGTATTCGACCGGCTGCATCTGATGAAGCCGAGCGCAGGCCTGCGCGAAACGTTCATCTACAACAACGTGATGTATTACGCGGTCGCGCACATCATCGAGCGACTGGGCTGCATGTCGTGGACCGACACCGTGCGCGAGCGCATTCTCGAACCGTCGGGCATGCACGACACGTCGTTTCTCTATGCGGATCTGCTGGATCACCCTGATCTGGCCATCGGTTACACCGAATACCGCGACAGCCACGCCTTGCGCAAACTGCCGACGAAACGGACCAGCGATCCGCCCTGGCCGTCGGGCAGCATGGTGTCGACACCCGCCGACATGTCCCGCTGGCTGTCGGTGCTGGCCAGCGAAGGTATGGCGGGCGACACGCAGGTGTTATCGAAGCGCCTGCTGCGCGACACGATGGCGCCCGCAATCCCGATCCAGAACGTTGCGACCGAGCAATTCGGCTGGTGGGAAGTGCTGAACGCCGCCTATGGTCTTGGCAGGCAAACGGAGGTGTATCGCGGACATCTGCTGGCTTCGCATGGCGGCGACATCAGCGGGTTCCATTCGAAACTGTCGGTGATGCCGAAAGAGGGCTTTGGAGTCGGCGTATTCGTGATTGGCGACCATTGCGCGGCGTTGCGCGATGTCGTGCACTATCAACTGTATGAACGCCTGCTCGGCCTCGACATCACGCCATGGAACGAGCGGCTGTTCGGGCTGCTGGAGTCGGGGCGACGCGCGATATCGGCTGCGCGTAGCACTCGCCATGACGACCGGATCGAACAGACCAGCCCATCGCATCCGTTGCGGGACTACGCGGGCGACTTTGCGCATGAAGCGTACGGCACGGTCTCGATTGCCGTCGAGAACGATCAATTGCGCTTCAGGTTCCGGCACCAGGATCTTGCGCTGAAGCACTACCACTACGATCGCTTCGACGCCGAAACGGAAGACCCCGAGGACGATGCGCGCTGGCGAATCAACTTCCAGTCGGATCATGAAGGTGAACTGGACCGCTTCGTGACGAAGATCGTCGAGAACGAAGTGGTCTTCATGCGCAAGGAATTTGCGCACGCGCCGGAAACATTGCAGCGCTTGGCAGGCAGATATGAAACGGCTGCGGGCGTCTGCGCCGAAGTTCTTCATCGCGATGACGGCAGCTTGTGGCTGCGTGTGCCTGGGCAACGCGACGCGCGCCTGATCGCATCGCGCGAACGCGTGTTTCGCATTGCGTCGGCGCCGGGTTCGACGTTCGAGTTCCTCGAGCGCGATGGCGAGATCACGTCGCTCGACCAGCTGACGGGAGCGGGGCGGTTCGTCATTCCCAGGCTGTAGCGCAACCGCTTTTCGACGCCCGGCAGCCGCGATTTGACAAATCGTGCCGCTGCCGTCCAGAACGTCCAGAAAATGAAAGATTCAGGTCAGACTGGAAAAAGACCTGTCAGCTAAAGTTATTACCGCGTCAGCATTAAACGCCTTCCATTCGATTTATGCTTTCACCAGGCTAATAAGCTTGCATAATTATTCGTAACAATCGCGATAAGAGTATCGGGTTTGTAATTGCGCAGAATGAAAGTGGAAGAAATACTTTTTTGCATAAAAAATGTACATATAAATCAACGGTATGCGCATGGTGTCCGGCAGATATCCAGCGCTTCGCAGTGTCGTGATTTTATGTTTTTGTAAGTCATTTATTTCATGTGGAAACTTAAAGCAATATTTGGAGTTGTCGTAAACCCCGTCAAGTGATTACGCGAGACATGGAATAAACCGCGTGATCGCTTATGTCCGATCTCATGGAACCGAAAGGGGTTGAAATGCTTAACATCAATACGAACATCATGTCGCTGACGGCGCAGAACAACCTGTCGGGGTCGCAGAATGCGCTCTCGCAGGCGATCAACCGTCTGTCGTCCGGCAAGCGCATCAACACGGCTGCTGACGACGCGGCTGGCCTCGCGATTGCGACGTCGCAAACGGCTTCGATCAATGCGCTCACGCAAGGCGCGGCCAACGCGAACAACGGCATTTCGATGGTGCAGACCACCAACGGCGCGCTGCAATCGATCGTCGACAACCTGCAGCGTATCCGCCAGCTGGCAGTGGAAGCAGGCGACGGCTCGCTCGACTCGAACGCACTCGCCAATCTGCAGGCGGAAGTGTCAACGCGTCTGACGGAAATCACGCGCGTCGCGCAACAGACCACTTTCAACGGCCAGTCCGTGCTGAACGGCGCGGGTTCGGTGAACTTCCAGATCGGTGCGTTCAACGGCCAGCAGATCACCGCTGACTTCGGCACGCAGAAGTGGGATGCAAGCTCGCTGGGTATCAGTGGCCTGACGGTGGCGACGGCTTCGGATGCGCAGGCAGCGATGAGCTCGATCGATACGGTGCTGACGAGCGTCAACACCTTCCAGGCAACGCTCGGTGCAACGCAGAACACGTTCCAGGCCGCTATTTCGACGACGCAAACGGAAGCGACCAACATGAGCGCGGCTGAATCGCAGATCACCGACGCCGACTTCGCGACGGAAACGGCCAACCTGTCGAAGGCTCAGGTTCTGCAACAGGCTGGCATTTCGGTGCTCGCGCAAGCGAACTCGATGCCGCAGCAAGTCCTGAAGCTCCTGCAGTAAAGGTAAGCGCGACGTGCATCCTTTACAGGGAGCGGGATGCACGTCGCGTGACGAGGAAGGTGAGCGCAACCGTTCGCTTCGAACGGCTGGCAGACCTACACTTGCGCCAGTCCGCCATCCACGAACAGATCGATGCCCGCCACGTAACTGCTGTCGTCGGATGCGAGAAAGAGCGCTGCCGAAGCGATTTCTTCCGGTTGGCCGATACGTCCCAGCGGCGTTGCCGCAGCAAATTGCGCGCGCAGTTGGTCCGCTTCCGCTGCCGGGGTCACCTGGCTGTCGATAATCGGCGTGTCGATGGCGCCAGGGCTGATCGCATTGACGCGGATGCCGCGACCCTTCAGTTCCGTCGTCCACGTTCGAGCCAGTGAGCGCACAGCGGCTTTGGCGGCGCTATAGGTGTCGTGCGCGGGCAAGCCTTTGACGCCTGCAATCGAACTGGTCAGGATGATGCTGCTTCCTCTTGCCATCAACGGCAGCGCTTTTTGCACGGTGAAAATCAGGCCGCGCACGTTGACGTCGAAGGTGGCGTCGTAGTGCTCGGGCGTGATGGCATCGAGCGTGCGATGTTCGATCGCTCCGGAGTTGGCGAATAGCACGTCGATGCTGCCTCGCTCCTTCCCGACGATGGCGTACAGGCGCTCGAGCTCGTCGAGTTTCGTCACATCGGCCTGCACGGCCGTCACGTTGCGCCCGATCTGCCGCACGGCCTTGTCGAGTTCCGATTGCCGTCTGGCGACGATGAACACATGCGCGCCTTCGTCGACGAAGCGCTGGGCGGTCGCGAGTCCGATGCCACTGCTGCCGCCCGTGATCACGGCCGTCTTGTTCACAAGTCGATTCATGATGTTGTCCTCGCTGATTCACTCGGTTTCGGCTTCGGCTTCGGTTCTGGCTTCGGCATGGAACGCATAATCGGTGTAGCCGCGTCCATCGCCGCCATAGAACGTCGAGCGGTCGTAGCGATCGAGCGGCTTGCCCGTACGTAGACGCTCGGGCAGATCGGGGTTCGAGATGAACATGCGCCCGAATGCGACGAGATCGGCATGGCCGTCGACGATGATCTGTTCGGCGCTTTCACCCGTGAAGCCACCGGCAGCGATGATCCTGCCGCGAAAGATCCGGCGCATGTCCTTCGATGTGACGTCCGACTCGGTCGTCTCCTGTTCTTCGATGCCGCGAATGCGCGGCTCGATCACATGCAGATAGGCAAGCTCATAGTCGTTCAGACGAGCGGCGACGTAGCCGAAGGTCGCGTGCGGATCGCTGTCGGACATGGTGCCGTATCTGCCGCTCGGTGACAGCCGTAGCGCGACGCGGCCCGGACCCCACACGGAGACCACGGCGTCGAGCGTGTCGAACAGAAAGCGCGCGCGGTTTTCGATGGAGCCACCGTACGCATCGGTGCGATGATTCGTGCCGTCCAGCAGGAACTGCTCGAACAGATAGCCGTTCGCGCCGTGCAGTTCGACACCGTCGAAGCCAGCCTGTTTCGCCAGCACGGCGCTGCGGCGGAACTGCTCGACGATCGGGGCGATCTCGTCGAGTTCGAGCGCGCGCGGCACGATCAGTTCGGCTTCTGCGAGATTGCCGTGCTCATCGCGGATGGCCGCATGTTCGAGCGAGCGCAGCGCGGAAGGTGCCACGGGTGTGACGCCGCCGGTGTTCGCCGGGTGCGCCTGACGCCCTGCATGCCACAGCTGCAGAAAGATCCGCGCGCCTTTTGCGTGCACGGCGTCCGTCACGCGCTTCCAGCCCGCGGCCTGCTCGTCCGTATAGATGCCCGGTGCGCCGACATAGGCGATGCCGAGCGGCGCGACGGCTGTCGCGTCGCTGATCAGCAGGCCGCCTTGCGTGGCGCGTTGCGTGTAGTACTCGACCATCAGATCGCCGGGTACGTTGCCTTCTTCCGTGCGCATCCGCGTAAGCGGCGCGAGCACGACACGATGGCTAAGTTCGAAGGGACCGACCTGGGTTTGGGTGAAGAGCTGGTTCATGCTTGCATCCTCGGGATGAGCGTTGACGGTGACAGGATCATGCGCGCTCGACATGCCGCGCAGAAGCGGTCTGGCGGCGATAAGAGTCATTCCCTGCAGGCATGGGTGGTGCAGGTGTGGCCGATATGAGCCTTTCTTGCGGAGGTCGCAACGTGTGCCGGAACCGCCCGCCGTGCGGGCATCTGTTAGAGAATACGGCGTGACCGGTTCGACGGACCCAGGAGGAAGCGCGGTATGGATCGATTGGCTGCAATGGAGATTTTCGTCAGCGTCGCCGAGGCGGGGTCGTTTTCGGCTGCTGCCAGGCGGATGAACGTGGGGCAGCCCGCGATCTCCAAATCTGTCGCGCAACTCGAAGAACGCCTCGGCGTTCGGCTTATTCTGCGTTCGACCCGCGGCCTGGCGATGACGGAAGCCGGCCAGCGTTTTTACGAGCATGCGAAGCTCGCCATCCAGGAAGCCGACGATGCCGAGCACGCCGTCCGCGACGCCTCTGACAGCCTGTCCGGCAAGCTGCGCGTGAGCGCGGCCGTGACCTTCGCATGTCTTCATGTGCTGCCGTGGCTGGAGGAATTCATGAACCGGCACCCGAAGCTCGAAATCGACCTGAAGCTCGATGACCGCAACATCGACCTGCTCGAAGAAGGCATGGACGTGGCGTTGCGCATGGGAGCGCTGAGCGATTCGTCGATGACGGCGCGGCGCATCGGGTGCAATCCTCGGCTCGTGATCGGCGCGCCCGCCTATTTTGCGCGAGCGGGAGTGCCCACCGTGCCCGCCGATCTGAGCCGGCATCAGGCCATCGTCTATTGGCAGGGCGGCGGCGGTGAGACCTGGACATTCAGCCAGAATGGCAGCGAGGTAGACGTCACACTCGCGGGACGCGTGCGTGTGAGCGCAGCAGAGGGCATGCGCACAGCCGTGCTCAACGGCATGGGGCTGGCCGTGGCGTCGCGCTGGATGTTCTCTCCCGAACTGGCCACAGGCGAGGTTCAGGCCGTGTTGACCGACTGGGCGCTGCCTTCCATCGATCTGTGGGCCGTCTTCCCGTCAGGGCGGCTGGTGACGGCGCGAGCGCGTGCGTTCGTCGAATTCGTCGAAGAGGCACTGGCGCGCGCCTGAGCGCGCGCAGCATCCGTCAGTTTCCGCTAGCCCATTACCCGAAGGAATAAGCGTCATTCCTCGCCGCTGGCTTCTGCCCGTTTCCGTTCGCGCCTACATTCCGTTCCAGCCGATTCGATATCGGGAAAGACACGCGAAGCTGTCGCGCAGTACATGACGCGACAGTTCGAGCCGGAATGAAATGGATCGAAACTGGAGAAATGAAATGGGCAAGAATGGCAAGGTTCTGGTGGCGGGCGCGAGTGGATTGATTGGCGTCGCCGCTATCGAACGTTTTCTCGCTGCGGGTTGGGATGTCGTCGGCGTATCGCGGCGCAAGCCGGAATTGCTGGAATTGACGGAAGGCGGTGACTTTGAATTTGTCTCCGTCGACCTGCGCGATGAAAATGCGGCACGCAAAGCACTGTCGACGCTGGAAGGAATTACACACGTCGCGTATGCAGCGATCTACGAGAATGCAGATGATCTGGTGAGCGGCTGGTCGAATGCCGCGCAGATCGAGATCAACAACGCGATGCTGCGCAATGTCATCGAGCCGCTCGTTTCCGGCAAGAACAATGCAACGCTCAGGCACGTGTCGATTCTTCAGGGCACGAAAGCGTATGGCGTGCATTTGCACCCGATTGCCATTCCCGCGCGCGAAAGCGATCCGCGCGACGATCACGCGAACTTCTTCTTTGACCAGCAGGACTATGTGCGCGACGCCGGCGAAAAGCATGGCTTCGCTTACACGGTATTGCGTCCGCAACTGGTGACAGGAAAGACCGCAGGCGCGCTCAATGTACTGCCCGCCATTGGCGTATATGCCGCGATTCGCCGCGAGAAAGGCGAAGCATTTGGCTTTCCTGGCGGCCCTTCATTTGTGTGGGAAACGGCTGATGCCGATCTTGTCGGCGACGTGATGGTCTGGGCCGCGCAATCGCCGCAGGCAATCAATGAAATTTTCAACATCACCAACGGCGATGTATTCGAATGGCGCAGTGTGTGGCCGGCGATGGCAAGCACGCTTGGCGTAACAGCGGGAACGGATGAACCGACGAATGTCGCGCAGTACATTCGCGACAACGCGGACGTGTGGGCGAAGATTGTCGCGAAGTATGGTCTTGCAAGCGGTGATCTGCGCGCCTTCGTCGGACAGGGCGATCAGCATGCCGACTTCGCGTTTGCTTCCGGAGCGCCCGCTGGACCGGTTGCGTTTGTGAGCACGGTCAAGCTGCGCAAAGCGGGATTCAATGCTGCCGTCGATACACGCGATGCGTTTTGCGCTGCACTGCAGTCCTTTATCGACCGCAAGCTGTTGCCGCCTGTGGTTTAAATGCCGCGCATGGACAGCGAGGCAACCGGACCGTGAATCATGTCGTCCATGAGAAGGTCTGATTGCCTCGTATGGGGTTTGAGGCTAGCGCGGGAGTACGCTATTTAGCGTGCGACCCGAATCGGCGGCGAATAGGGACTCAGGGTCGTTTCATTGCCCGCACCCGATTGCGTCGCGCTTCTCGGCTCCGAGCCGAAGCCTCCGCCAGATTGTGTACCCGTGGATTGATCCTTGGTGCCCACGCTGAGTGACGAAGTCCCGGCCTGGCCGGTCATGTTGTTCTCCGTGGGCGTCGCTGTTTGCGCGTGAGAAACGAGGGGCGCGGTGAGAAAGGCCGCGATGATGAGAGCTTGAGTTGCGGATTTCATGATGGACTCGCGAAGTTCGAAAGTGTGCGCTGATCGGTCAGACACTGAGCCGCAATCAGAACGGCTCCTGAACACGGATCTGAGAAATCAGGAAATCAATTATAATCCTGATTGAATTTCGCTGCTGTTCGACTGACAAGGCCATACCGGCCTTGCCGACCAAGCATCAGGCATTCTTCTTGTCGAGCCACTCGACGATATTGCGCACGGTATCGCCATAGAAAGTCTGGTACAACTCGCGGGACACATAGCCGATATGCGGCGTCGCGAGCACGTTATTCATCGAACGCAATGGGTGGGTCGGTTCCAGCGGTTCGGTATCGTACACATCGATAGCGGCGCCCGCGATCTGTCCGTTCTGCAGTGCTGCAACCAGCGCCGCCGTATCGACAATGGGACCACGCGACGTATTGACGATACTCGCCGTACGCTTCATTTGCGCGAGTTCTGCCGCACCGACGAGATGCCGTGTGCGTTCGCTCAGGCGCAAATGCACCGACAGAAAATCGGAAGTGGAGAACAGCGTGTCTTTATCGACCCGTTGCACGCCTTTCGATTCCGCGCGCTCGTCCGTCAGATTCTGGCTCCACGCAATCACGTTCATCCGGAACGCGCGGCCAATCACGCCGACGGCCGAACCGATATGCCCAAGTCCGAGCACGCCGAGCGTCTTGCCCGCCAGTTGCGTGCCGATCATCTGCTGCCAGCCGCCTGCTCGCAGCGACTGATTTTCCGGGGAGATATTGCGTGCCATCGCGAGAATCATCGCCCATGTGAACTCGATGGTCGGCGTGGACGAATAGCCCGTGTGCACGACCTCGATGCCGCGCGCAGCCGCTGCGTCCAGGTCGATCGACGCATTGGCCGATCCCGTCGACGCAATCAGCTTGAGATTGGGCAGGCTTTCGATGATCTCTCTGGTGAGCGGCGTGCGCTCGCGCATCACGCAGACAATATCGAAGGGCTTCAGACGTTCGATAACCTGCGAGCGATCGGCAAGATGATCATTGAAGACGGTGATGTCCGCGCGGTTTTTCAGGGGCGACCAGTCCGCGAGGTCGAGCGCAACGTTCTGGTAGTCGTCGAGCACGGCGACGCGGACTGGGGATGAACTGGACATGCATGACCTCCGGCGGGGACGGGACAGTGTTGTTTGATGATACTGGGATTGTTCGAATGCTGCGTCGAGGCTGCCAGCCAAGGATTGCGCGGCATCGGGAATGGCGCAGTGCAATAAGATGACTGCGCCTTTCTACATCTGGCTAGCGGAAGCCGTACACCAGCACTTTCTTCCCTTCGAAGTTTTCCTGCACGCCTTGCACGCAATTCGGCGGACACTTCACCGTGAGATCCGCGCTTTCGCCCGACACGGTGACGGCCCGGTAGACGACGGATTCGACGAGCGTGCCGTCGGCAGCGACGACGATGTTCAGATCCGTTTCGACACCCGCTGGCACAGGGCCGCCTGCCTTGTAGATGATGGTCATGGTGCCGGTGCAATCGCCATTCACCTTGTAGCTGCCGCTCTGGACAGGATTGAACGTCGTCACGCCGCCTTTCGGCAATCCGCCGATCATGCCGAAGTCAGTGCGTTGAAAGTTGCCAGCGCCGTCGAATGTGACGAGTGCGACGTCATCGAGTGTCGATGTCGTCGTGTAGGGATGGACTTTGCCGTCGTCGCCTACCAATCCAAGAATTTCTCCGTGGCCGATAAAGCCGAAAGCACCCTTCAGCGTGGCGGTCGAACAGAGATCGTGAGCTTGCGCAGTGCCGCTGAGCGAGAACACTGCCATTGCAGTTGCCGACACAATGACTGAATACGGAATCTTCATGATCAACTCCTTGTCACGGAACCGGACGCTCGACACCCTGAATCGCAGGGGCCCTTTGCCTGCAGGATCAAATGACCGGCTCAAACGGATTGCAATCTGAAATGGCCGCAGTGACACCTCGCTGCCGCTTGGCGCGGAGCAATCAAAGAGAGAACGAAAAGCCGTCAATGCGGCCGGGTGTTCTGGAGTGTGAGGCGCAATGGCCGTGGGGACGGGCCAGCGTAATGGATGGCGAAAGACTTCATCAGGCAGTCGTTATCTGGCCCGATGCCGGCAGACACGTGCAGAAGGGAGGGCACGAAAGTCCGCGCAATGATGACTTTGTGAGTCCGCCACGCTTGAAGGTCGCGTGGCAGAAACTAGTCTAATTCACGGACCGGAGAGGTTCCAGGTGTATTTCAGACAAAAGGCTGGCGCATTCCGATTCGCGTATTGGGCGGAGTACTTCAAGCAGCAAACATGAAATGCCGCAGCGAGATGCAGAATGATCTGCGCCACGGCATACCTTATTTGAGGCTTACAGTGCAGCGTTTTGCGGGAACAGTGCGCGGCGCGTTTCTTCATCGAAATCGGCCTTCAGCACGAGCTTTTCCTTGAGCGCCTGTGCACGCATTGCAGCCGGACGTGCCGAGATTTCTTCGACCAGGCGCTTGACGTGCGGATAGTCGCCGAGACCCTTCTCGCCAAGAATATAGCCCGCGAAATTGGCCCAGCCCCACAGCGCCATATCGGCGATGGTGTATTCGTCGCCAGCGAGGTACTTCGATACGGCGAGGCGTTCGTCGAGTACGCGATAGTGGCGCTCCACTTCCTTCAGGTAGCGATTGCGCGCATAGGCAATCGCTTCCGGTGCGTGGTGCAGGAAGTGCACCGCTTGCCCCGAAAACGGCGAGAGGCCCGTGCCGATGAACATCAGCCACGACAGCATCGCGCCGTGGCTGGCTGCCGAGCGTGCAACGAAGCGCTCATGCTTGCCGGCAAGATGCAGCAGGATAGCTTGCGAGTCGAACACGGTCACGCCTTCGTCGACGATTGCAGGCACTTTCGCATTCGGATTGATCGCGAGAAATTCAGGCTTGTGCTGCTCGCCCTTGAAGGTATCGACGGCGATCAATTCGTACGGAAGACCCAGTTCTTCGATCAGCAACGCAGCTTTGAGAGGATTCGGCGACGGGTGGAAATAGAACTTCATGGTGTGTCCTTTCGGTTTGAAGAGAGAAAAAGCACTCATTCGAAATGGGTTGAGTACTTTTTTTAAAGCGTGTCGGGATCAGTGCACAGCGGGCAAGAACTTCAGCAGCGCGTCGGTGACGATGGCAGGTTGTTCCTCTGCGACCCAATGTCCGGAACCCTGCACGTTGACGGCTTGCACGTTTGTCGCAACATGCCGCAACTGGTCGCCGATAATCGGTCCCATGCTTCCCGCGCCGCCGATTCCGAGCACCGGCATGGTCAGCTTCGTTGCGGAGAACGCACGGTTGTCCTTGATGTCCTGCGGAAAGGCACGGTAGTACTCGAAGCCTGCGCGCAGTGCGCCCGGCATCGCGTATTCGCGCGCATACGTTTCTTCGACATCTTCAGTAAAGGCACGCGCATTCACGGCTTCCGAGTTGTGGAACCACTTCAGGTATTCGAGTTCTCGCCCCGCGATCAGCATTTCGGGCACATCCTGCACGGAGTAAAAGCGGAAGTGCCATGTGCGCGGCGTCTGCACCAGTTGATCCCACGGTTCGATGCCGGGCAGCGGCACATCGAGAATCGCAAGCGTGCTTACCTCATTGGGATGTTGTGCCGCGTACGCATAAGCGACCATGCCGCCCATGTCGTGGCCGACAATATTGATCTGCGGTCCAAGCCCGAGCTTCGCGACGAGCGCATGAATGTCTTCGGCTACAGTGGCCTTGTCGTAACCCGTGGCGGGCTTCGACGTATCGCCAAGGCCGCGCAGATCGGGCGCGAGCACCGTATAGCCGCGCGCGACGAGTTGCGGCATCACGAAGCGCCACATATACGACGTAGATGCCCAGCCGTGCAGCAGCACGACGGTCGGGCTGTCTTTCTTGCCCGGCGCGAGCAGATAGTGATATCGCACGCCGTTCACGTCGATCTTGCCGTCTTGGACTCTCGCGGAAGCGGCCGCAATGGCTGGCGATGAAGCGGGCAGATAGTCGTCGCTGACGGCCGCGTGCGCGTGATGCGCCGCGCCGCTCAAAACGACCGATGCAGCAAGCAAGGCAGAGACAAGTGTGTTTCGCATGATGTCGTGTGCGTACAGTTGATGGAGTCGGCACGCGTTCGGCACGGACAGAGCAGGCGAACATGTGCGAAGACCTGAAAGCGGCCCTGCACGCTGCAGGTGCCGCTATCTGGCGGATGGAAGAGATCGTAGAGGGCGGGCCGCGCTTTGACGTACGCGTTTGCCGATGAACTCGTTCGATGAAATCGAACGAGTTGCGTATGCAGGAGAAGAGACTTGAAAGAGCCGGACCAGGCAATTCAAGCCTGGATCACGCGTTGCCTGTAAAGCGCTGAACCAGAAAATCGATAAACGCTCGCGCCCGCGCCGACTGATTGCGGCGGTTCGAATAGTAGACAAACAGATCCGCCGAAGGCTGCGTATAGTCCGGCAGCACGATGCGCAGCCGTCCGCTCTCCACGTATTTCGCCAGATCCCATTCGGAGCGCACGAGTATCCCGTGGCCGTCGAGCGCCCAACCCAGCACGATGTCGCCATCGTTGCTCGACAGCATGCCGTGCACCTTCACGCTCTCCGTGGCGCCGTCGTGCTCGAAACGCCACACGCCATACGCATCGTCGTTTTGCCGATGCACGATGCAATGATGGTTGGCGAGATCGGCGAGCGATTCGGGCGTGCCGTGCCGCTCGAGATAGGCCGGCGACGCGCACAGAAAACGCCGGTTCTCCATCACGCGGCGCGCGTTGAGGCGCTTGTCGGGCAGCGAGCCGAAGCGGATCGCCAGATCGACACCCGTCTCGACCAGATCGACAGGGCGGTCGGTCACGTCCAGTTGCACTTCCACATGCGGATAGCGTTTCGCGAACTCCGACACGAGCGGCGCGATGGTGGTGCGCCCGAAGCCGAGCGTCGCGTTCACGCGCAGCAGGCCGCGCGGCACTGAGCGGCTCGACGACACGGCGTCTTCCATATCGCGGATTTCCGCAAGGATACGTGTGGCGTGATGCAGATACGTCTCGCCCTCCGCCGTCAGGCTGACGCTGCGCGTGGTGCGGTTCACGAGCCGCACGCCCAGGCGCGCTTCCATCTGCGAAAGGCGCTTGGTGGCGGCGGGCGGCGTCAGATCGAGCTCGCGCGCGGCCGCCGACAGGTTGCCATGCCGTGCCAGCAGCACGAAGAACTCCAGTTGCGAGGCGATGTCAGTTTTCACCGAAAGTTAATAAAGAAGTGATTTTCAGTGAATCATAACGCGTCAATTCGCGCATAACCTAGCGACTCCTGAAGTCCCGTAGCTTTGCGCCGCCACATTGCACAGACAAGGGCGGCGCGTTCCTGGAGTTGCCATGAGAATCGTTGAAATCCGCGAGAAGACCCTTCCGATCAGTTCCCCCATCCGCAATGCGTATATCGACTTCAGCAAGATGACGCTGAGCCTAGTCGCAGTGATCACCGACGTGATCCGCGACGGCAAGCCGGTGGTCGGCTACGGCTTCAATTCGAATGGCCGCTACGGGCAGGGCAAGCTGATGCGCGAGCGTTTCATTCCGCGCCTGACGGAAGCGGACCCCGCTTCCCTCGTCAACGATGCCGGCGACAACCTCGATCCGCACAAGATCTGGGCAACGATGTTCAAGAACGAAAAGCCGGGCGGCCACGGCGAGCGCTCGGTGGCGATCGGCACGATCGACATGGCCGTGTGGGACGCGGTAGCGAAGATCGAAGGCAAGCCGCTGTTCCAGTTGCTCGCCGACCGTTATGGCGACGGCAAGCCGAACCGCAAGGTGTTCGTCTATGCCGCGGGTGGTTACTACTACCCAGGCCAGGATCATGGCAAGTTGAAGGACGAGATGCGCAGCTATATCGACCGTGGCTATACGGTGGTGAAGAAGAAGATCGGCGGCGCGTCGCTCGATGAAGACCTGCGCCGCATCGACTCGATTCTCAGTGTGCTCGGCGACGGCCAGAAACTCGCCGTCGATGCCAATGGCCGCTTCGATCTCGACACGGCGATCCAGTACGCGAAGGCGCTGTCGCAATACGACCTGTTCTGGTACGAAGAGCCGGGCGATCCGCTCGACTTCGAATTGCAGGCGACGCTGCGCAACTACTACGACAAGCCGATGGCGACGGGGGAAGACCTGTTCTCGATGCAGGACGCGCGCAACCTGATCCGTTACGGCGGCATGCGCGCCGACCGCGACTGGCTGCAGTTCGATTGCGCGCTGAGCTACGGCCTCGTCGAATATCTGCGCACGCTCGAGATGCTGCATCAGCATGGCTGGACCGCGAGCCGCTGCATTCCGCACGGCGGGCATCAGATGTCGCTGAACATCGCGGCGGGCCTGGGGCTGGGCGGCAACGAGTCGTATCCGGATCTGTTCCAGCCGTTCGGCGGCTTCCCCGATGGCGTGAAGGTCGACAACGGCTACATCACGATGCCGGATTTGCCGGGCATCGGTTTCGAAGGCAAGTCGGATCTGTTCGCAGTGATGCAGCAACTCTCCGCCTGATGTGACACAAACAGGGCCGCGACCGGCGCAAGCAGAACGCCGGCGCGGCCTTGAGCACGAGCGGTAACGAACAACAAGAACAGAAGCGCACAGCACGCAAACGGAGCGCCCGCAACGCCCAGGCGCAACTCACAAGACGCCATGCACAGGAGACAGACATGCAAGGCTCGAAGCTGACGAAGACCTTATCGAAGCTCTACGTCCAGGTACTGATCGGCATTGTCGCCGGTGTCCTGGTCGGCCATTTCTATCCCGACATCGGCTCGCAGATGAAGCCGCTCGGCGATCTCTTCATCCGTCTGATTCGCATGCTGCTTGCGCCGATCATTTTTGCTTCGGTGGTGGTCGGCATTGCGCGCATGAACGACATCCACGAAGCAGGGCGCGTCGGCGTGAAAGCGGTGCTGTACTTCGAGATTGCGTCGACGCTCGCGCTCGGCATCGGGCTGGTGGTCGTCAATGTACTGAAGCCGGGCAGCGGCATGAACATCGACCCCGCGCATATCGACAGCGCGGCCATCAGCAGCTACACGCACAGCGCGCATCAGCATGGCATGCTCGATTTCTTCATGAGCATCGTGCCGAATAGCGTGGTCGGTGCGTTTGCGAATGGCGAGATGTTGCCTGTCATCTTCTTTTCCGTATTGCTTGCGATTGCACTTGCGCGGCTCGGTCCGCGCACGGCGCCATTCGTCGATCTGCTCGACATGTTTCTGCAGGCGATGTTCGGCGTCGTGCGTATCGTCATGTACGCCGCGCCGATTGGTGCATTCGGCGGCATGGCGTTCACGATCGCGAAGTACGGCATTGGCACGCTGGCTTCTTTCGGCGAGTTGATGCTCGCGTTGTATCTGACGTCGATACTGTTCGTGGTCGTCGTGCTCGGCGCGGTGATGCGTTTGTGCGGCCTCTCGCTATGGAAGTTTCTGCGCTATATCAAGGACGAAATCTTCATCACGTTCGGCACGGCTTCGACCGAAGCCGTATTGCCGCAAATGATGATCAAGCTGGAAAAGCTCGGCTGCACGAAGCCCGTGGTCGGCATGGTGCTGCCAACAGGGTATACGTTCAACGCCGACGGCACCGCGATCTATCTGACCATGGCCGCCATTTTCATCGCGCAGGCCATGAACATTCACCTGTCCATCTGGGACCAGTTGCTGGTGCTAGGCGTGTTGTTGCTGACGTCGAAGGGATCGGCGGGCGAGGCGGGCGCGGGGTTCGTGGCGCTTGCAGCGACGCTGGCATCGATGCAGAAGATTCCCGTGTCCGGACTCGTGCTGCTGCTTGGCGTGGACCGCTTCCTGAACGAAGCGCGTGCTGTCACAAACCTGATCGGCAATGGTGTTGCAACGATTGCCGTGGCGCGCTGGGAAGGCGCCATCGACATGAAGACGGCCCGCGCGATGCTGGATCAGGACGACCGCTTGCGCGGCGAACCCGCGCATGACACACACGGCTCCGCGCCCGAAGGCGCGGAGCCGGCGATGCGTTCGCAGTCTCGTTGAGCTTAGTGCCCCGCCTGATGCGCGCCACCTGTGCCACGAATGGCATCGAGCTGGCGCAGTACATCGTCGCTCAGGCGCAGCTGCGCGGCCTGCATATTTTCGCGCAGATGCGCGAGCGACGACGTGCCTGGAATCAGCAGGATATTCGGTGAGCGGTGCAACAGCCACGCGAGCGCAACCTGCATCGGCGTGGCGTTCAACGTGTGCGCCAGGTCCGACAATGCCGACGACTGGATCGGCGTGAATCCGCCGAGCGGGAAGAACGGCACATACGCGATACCCTGTGCGGCGAGCTGATCGACGAGTGAGTCGTCGTCGCGGTTCACCACGTTGTAGTGGTTCTGCACGCAGACCACGGGCGCGATGCGCTGTGCCTCGGCAATCTGCGTCGCCGTCACGTTGCTCAGGCCGATGTGCTTCACCAGCCCTTCGCGCTGCAATTCAGCCAGCGCCACCACCTGCTTTTCAATCGATCCTTCCGCTGGGCTGTGAATGTTGCCCATGATGCGGATATTCACGATATCGAGTGCATCGAGACCGAGGTTGCGAAGGTTGTCGTGCACGCCGCGCCGCAGGTCTTCCGGCTCCATCGCGGGCAGCCATCCGCCGTCGTCGCCGCGCACGGCGCCCAGCTTGGTGACGATGGTCAGATCGGCGGGATAGGGATGCAGCGCTTCGCGAATGATCTGGTTGGTGATGTGCGGCCCGTAAAAGTCGCTGGTGTCGATGTGATTGACACCCGCGTCGACGGCCTCGCGCAGCACCGCAAGACAGGCATCGCGGTCCTTCGGCGGCCCGAACACGCCCGGCCCGGCGAGTTGCATTGCGCCATAGCCCATGCGGCGCACCTGGCGGCCAGCTAGCGGAAAAGTATCGGCAGGATTGAGGTTTGTCATGACGCGCTCCGTGGTAGTCGATGGATGACAGTGTCGCCCGATTGCGCTGTTGAATAAACCCATCTAAAGTGTACGGGCTGTTAAAAATCTTGAACAATGGCCCGCCATGGAATTGAACGACCTTGCAGCTTTCGTCTCCGTCGCGCGCGCGGGCGGTTTCCGCGACGCTGCGCGGCTGAGCGGCGTGTCCGCATCGAGCCTGAGCATCGCCGTGCGTCGCCTAGAAACGAAGCTCGGCATGCGGCTGCTCAACCGCACCACGCGCAGCGTCGCGCCGACGGAAGCGGGCCAGCGCCTGATCGAAAAGCTCACGCCGCTCTTCAGCGAAATGGAAGCGGCGCTCGACGTGCTCAACGTGTTCCGCGACAAGCCGAGCGGCACGCTCAAGCTCAATGTGCCGTCCAGCGCCGCGCGCATCGTGCTGCCGTCGGTCATCGCACCGTTTCTGAAGATGTATCCGGACATACGCGTCGAAGTCGTGGTCGAAGACGGTTTCGCAGATGTGCTGTCGATCGGTTGCGATGCCGGTATCCGTTACGAAGAGCGGCTCGAACAGGACATGATCGCGATACCCGTCGGACCGCGCGTGCAGCGCTTTGCGACGGCTGCGACGCCCGCGTATCTGGATGCAAACGGCAGGCCCGAGCATCCGCGCGAGCTGCTGCAGCACGCGTGTCTGCGCGGCCAGTTCGCAGGCGGCGCGATGCCGACGTGGGACTTCGAACGTAACGGCGAAGTGGTGCGGCTCGATCCGACGGGCCCGCTGGTGGTCAGGCCGAGCGCGGCCATCGAGCTTGCCGTGAGCGCCGCGCTCGAAGATGTGGGCGTGATCCATCTGTTCGAAGGCATGCTGCGGCCGCACCTGGAAAGCGGCGCGCTGGAGCCGCTCCTTGAGCCGTGGTGGCAGACGTTTTCCGGGCCGTTTCTCTACTATCCTGGGCGACGCCATCTGCCCGCGCCGCTGCGTGCGTTCGTCGATTTCGTGAAGACCGACGCAGCGTCGGATGCACCGCTTGCGCGCTGAGGCTACAGTGTTCCCTTTGGGCTGTACGCGGTTAAAAGATTAGGTCTAGGTTTAGGCGCCATTCCGTTACCCGAATTTATCGTCGAGGTTCAACGTCATGAAGAAGCTGCTGAACGATCCGTCGCGCGTGGTGCGCGAGATGCTCGAAGGGCTGGCGATGCTCGCACCGGATACCGCCTTGCTGCGCGATGCGAATGTCGTCGTGCGGCGCGATCTGCCCGAGCCGCAGGCTCGGCACGTCGCGATCATCTCGGGCGGCGGCAGCGGGCACGAACCGGCGCATGCGGGCTATGTCGGCGAGGGCATGCTGGCGGCCGCGGTGTGTGGCGAAGTGTTCACGTCGCCGTCGACAGACGACGTGCTGGCCGCGATCCGTGCGTCGGCGGGACCGAACGGCGCGCTGCTGGTCGTCAAGAACTACACGGGCGACCGCCTGAACTTCGGGCTGGCTGCGGAACTGGCGCGTGCCGAAGGGATTCCCGTTGAAGTCGTGGTCGTCGCCGATGACGTTTCATTGCGCAACACAGTCGAGCGTGGCCGGCGTCGCGGCATTGCGGGAACCGTGTTCGTGCACAAGATCGCGGGCGCGGCGGCTGCGGCGGGCAAGACGCTTGCCGAGGTCGCGGCGCTCGCGCGCAACGCCGCCGATGCGATCGGCACGATGGGCGTCGCGCTCGACGGCTGCACGCTGCCCGCGACGCAACAGTCGAGCTTCAGTCTCGCCGACGATGAAATCGAACTTGGCCTCGGTATCCACGGAGAAAAGGGCGTGCAGCGCACGAAGCCGATGCCTGCCGACGAACTCACTCACACCTTGCTCGACGCCATCACAGACGATCTGCAACTGGCGAGCGGCGAGCGCGTCGCGCTGCTTGTGAACGGCCTGGGCGCGACCACACCGATGGAGCTTGCCGTCGTCGCGCGTGCTGCGATCAATGGACTCGCACAGCGTGGGTTGCGCATCGAACGTGCGTGGTGCGGCACGCTGCTGTCGGCGCTGAACATGCCGGGCTGTTCGATCTCGGTGATGCGTATCGACGACGAGCGCCTCGCACTGCTGGACGCACCGACGAAGGTCGCGACATGGCCGGGCAAGGGGCATGTGAATGTGGATGGCGCAACGGGCATTGCATCGGGTGCGGAAAACGAATCCGTCTCGAACAGCAGCGATGCGAGCGCGAGACACGCTACCGAACGCACGCCGCTGCAATTGGCATTCGACGCGGCCGCGCATGCGCTGATCGCCGAAGAGCACAACCTCACGGATCTCGATTCGAAGGCTGGCGATGGCGATCTCGGCTCCAGCATGAAGCGCGCAGGCGAAGCCGTGCTCGCGATGCCGGCGACGGCGTGGCCATCGGCAGCCGATGCGCTGGCCGAACTTGCCGTGACGCTGCGCCGCGCGATTGCGGGCAGTTCGGGGCCGTTCTACGCCACGGCTTTGCTGCGCGCCTCGCGCCGTCTTGCGCAGAGCAATGCGCTTACGTCATCCGACTGGGCGGACGCATTCGATGTCGCCGTCAGCGCGATTTCAGAACTCGGCGGCGCGCAACCCGGCGAACGCACGATGCTCGATGCGCTGCGGCCCGCCTCGGATGTGTTCTCTGCAGCCATCGAACGCGGCGAGCCGCTGCCTGCTGCATGGGCAGCCAGCGTCGATGCAGCAGAGAAGGGCGCGGCATCGACAGCGGCGATGATGCCGCGTGTGGGGCGCGCAAGCTACCTCGGAGAACGCGCGGTAGGCGCACCCGATGGCGGCGCCGTGGCTGTGGCAATCTGGCTGCGCGCGCTGACCCCGTTCGTGCGCTGATCCGTCATGCGCTAGCCGCCGGCAGCCTGCGCCCGCTTCGCCGCGAAGTCCCACAACTGCGCCTGATTCGTTTCGACGCGCGCGGGCAGCAGGCCGTTCTTGTAGAACGCATCGGCGATGATCTGCTGCTCACCGAAATTCTGCTGTGCGACGGCGCGCACCACGTAGCTGCGTCGCGCGTTGGCACGCTCGATGGTTGATGCGTCGAGACCCCATACGGGTGCCAGCGTTTTAGCGGCTTCATCGGGATGCGCGCGCAACCATTCGCCCGCTTCCTTCAACTGATCGAACACCACTTGCACTACTTCAGGATGGGCGTCCGCGAAGGTGCGCGACGCGAGATAGTAGCGCTGATAGGACGCCAGCCCATTGCCGTTCTCGAGAATGCGCACATCAGGGTTCTTATCGACGGAAGCCACATATGGATCCCATGTGATCCATGCATCGACGCTGCCGCGCTCGAATGCCGCGCGTCCGTCGGCAGGCGTGAGATAACTGATTTTCACGTCGGCCGGGGCGAGTCCTGTCTTGTTCAATGCTGCCAGCAACAGATAATGGCTGCCTGCCGCTTTCGTCACCGCGATGCGCTTGCCCTTGAGATCAGCGAGCGTTTTCAGCGGGCTGTCGTTCTTGACGATGATTGCCTGGGCACCCGGCGAAGGCGCTTCCTGCGCGACATACACGAAGCGGGCATGCGCGGCTTGCGCGAAGATCGGCACGGTGTCGGCAACATCGGCGCTGAAATCGACGGCATCGACATTGAGCGCTTCCGTCAATGGCAGGCCGCTCGTGAACTCATTCCATGAGACCCGCACATTCAATGGCGCGAGTGCTTTTTCCAATGTGCCGCGCGCTTTGAGCAGCGTAATCAGCGTGGACGATTTCTGATAACCGATGCGCAATGAAACAGGTGCACCTGAATTTTGCGCAAAGCTCTGCGCCGATGTGAGCGCCGATGCCAACGCAACCAGCGAAGCAAATGCGAGCCGCGCGAAACCCCGTCGTGTCATATACGTCATACGTGTATCCGTTTTCTATGTTGAATCGGGCGAAGCAATGGACCGATCCGGCATCGTAGCAACGGAAACGCCGCTTCCTAAGCGAATGTTTCAGCTATGTATCGCATGACTGAAGATAAGCGCGTGCATGAGTCGAAAAATGCAAACCATAAATATTGCCGAGAGATAAACATATAGAAATAGAATAATTCTCACCGTGGTCCTTCGTCGCTACGCTTGCCTGCATATCGACTGTGAGGATCTATGAGCGCTTCTGTTCCAACGTCTTTTTCTGCGCGGCGACGTGTGCTGCGCGCACTCGCGGCGGCGCCTGCCGCTGCTGCGTTGTCTGTATCGACAGTGCGTAGCGCACGTGCTGCCGAAACCGCGCAGACCACCATCGTGCTCGGCGATCAGGCAGGCGGCACGCGCGCGCTCGCTGAGGCGGCCAAAGTACTCGACGGCGCGCCTTACGCGTTCCGCTGGGCCAACTTCCAGGGCGCCGCGCCGCTGTTCGAAGCGCAACGCGCAGGCGCTGTCGATCTCGCGCCCGCTGGCGATCTGCCCGTGCTCGCGGCGGCTGTCGGCGATCCGACCTTGAAGATCGTCGCGACACGTGTCGGCTCCGGTGCGCAACTTGGCATCCTCGTCGCGCAGGATTCGAAGATCCGCACGGTGGCCGATCTGAAGGGGCGCACGGTGTTCATCTCGTCCGCGCGCGGCAGCATTTCGCAATTCCAGCTATATGGTGCGCTCGCCGAAGCCGGGTTGTCGAAAGACGATGTGTCGGTGCGCTTCATCTTGCCCGTAGATGCGTTTGCCGCATTTGCGTCCGGCTCGATCGAAGTGTGGGCCACGTTCGATCCTTATTACGGCATCGCGGTGCAACGCGGTGCACGCATCCTGCGCGACGGGACGGGCATCAACAGTGGCCTGGGCTTCATCACGGCTTCGGGTGCGGCGCTCGCCGACACACACAAGCGGGCCGCGATCGCCGATGTCCTGCAGCGTTATCAACGTGCAGGCGACTGGGCGGTAGCCAATCCCGATGCTTACGCGCAAATCTACGCCACGCTCACGCGCTCGCCACTCGACGCCGCGAAGCAGATCACGAAGCGTGCATCGCTGAAGCAGCATTTCGTGTCTGACGCCGACATCGCTGCATTGCAGAAGGTCGCCGATGCCGCGTATCGCGATGCCATCCTGCCGCGGCGCATCGATGTGCGCGCGATTTCGGATACGAACATCGGCGCTGCGTGAGCCGTATTTTCAGGGAGCTTATCGACATGTCCTCAAACACCCAGGCAATCGATCTCACCGGCCTGCATGCGCATCCAGCCACTGTGCCGCAAGACGTGAGCCGGAAAGTCGTCGCCGTGCTGGCGGCACTCGCATGGCTAGGCGGCGCGGCCGTGACGCAATGGTGGCACGCACTCGACGACTGGCCTTACACGCGTGAACTGCTGATACTGAAGTTCGCGCTCGCGGCGTTGTCTGCGGCAATCGGTGTGCGCGCGTGGCGGGGGAATGGTTCGCTCGCGTCGCACGCGGATGGGCAGCAGGCAGCCGTGGATAGATGGCTTGCTTCGACGCCGTGGTTGCTCGCGCTTGCGCTCGGCATCACGGCTTGGGAAATCGTCACCGCGCAACTGGAATGGCTGCCGCGCCCATTCTTCGCACCGCCTCAGGCACTGATCGCCGTGTTCTTCGACGATCTGCCGAGACTTGCCTCGAGTGTCGCGCATTCGTTCGTGTTGCTGGCGTATGGCTATGTGCTCGGTGCGCTGACGGGTTTCGCGATTGGCGTGAGCATCGGCTGGTCGCGTGCGGTGGGTTACTGGCTGCATGCCGTGCTGCGGCTGATCGGCCCATTGCCTGCCACGGCATGGCTGCCGCTCGCGTTCTTCTTCTTTCCGTCGAGCTTCAGCGCAAGCGTCTTTCTGATCGCGCTTGCCAGCGCGTTTCCGGTCGCTGTGCTCACGTGGTCGGGTGTTGCGAGTGTGAATTCGGCGTATTACGACGTCGCACGCACGCTCGGCGCGCGAGCCTCGTTTCTGATCCTGCGGGTGGCCATTCCTGCCGCGCTGCCATCCGTGTTCGTCGGCCTGTTCATGGGGCTGGGCGCGTCGTTCTCCGTGCTGATCGTCGCGGAGATGATGGGCGTGAAGGCGGGACTCGGCTGGTATCTGCAATGGGCGCAGGGCTGGGCTGCGTATTCGAACATGTATGCCGCGCTGCTCGTGATGGCGCTGGTGTGTTCCGGTCTGATCACGCTGCTGTTCAAGCTGCGCGACCGTCTGTTGGCCTGGCAAAAGGGATTGCTCAAATGGTAGCCGCTACTCAGGTAAGGCTCGCGCACATGGATGCGCGGCAAGGTGCGCGCATCGATGTGCGCAACGTCAGTCATCGTTTTGCATTGCGCGGCGAAGCGCTTGCCGTGCTCGACGATATCAGTCTCACGGTCGAGCCGGGCGAATTCGTCGCGCTGCTCGGCCCGAGTGGTTGTGGCAAGTCGACTTTGCTGCGGCTTGTCGCGGGGCTCGATACGCCTGTGCGTGGCGCGCTGCATGCGAACGGCGTGCCGATTGCCGGACCGGATCCGTCGCGCGTGGTGGTGTTTCAGGATCCGACCTTGTTTCCGTGGCGTACCGTGCGCGACAACGTTGGGCTTGGACCTGAAGCGCAGCGCCTGGGACGAGGTCATGCGGCACGTTCGGAGACTGCGGCGCGTATCGATGCCGCGCTGGAACTGGTTGGACTCGGCCAGTTCGCGGACGCGTTCCCGCATCAACTGTCGGGCGGCATGGCGCAGCGTGCAGCGCTGGCGCGTGCGCTCGTCAATGATCCTGAACTGCTTGTGCTCGACGAACCGTTCGGCAAGCTCGATTCGCTGACACGAATCCGCATGCAGGGCGAACTGGTGCGCTTATGGCAGGCTGCGCGCTTTTCCGTGCTGCTCGTTACGCACGATGTCGAAGAGGCGCTGTATGTCGCTAATCGCGTGATCGTGCTGAGCGAACGGCCGGCGCGCATCGTCGCGGAGGTGCGCAACGATGCGCCGTATCCACGTCATCGCGATGACCCGAAGCTCGTCGCGCTGCGACGTGAAGTGCTCGCGCAACTTGGCCTCGATACATGAACACGCTTGCTTTCGATTTCGCTTTTGACACCGCATTTGGCTCATCACGCACTGGAATAACAACGACATGAAACGCGACGACAAGACCGATCATCCGATCATCACTCCCGCGCGCCGCGCCTGGCTGCGCAAGACCGCATGGACGGCAGGCGCTGCGGCAGTTGGCGGCGCGTCGTTCCTGCCCGGGTTGCCCGGTCTGCGTGCCGCGGCTGCCGACGAAGCCCTGAAGCCGCTCAAGCGCTCATGGAACGCGGGCGCGATCTGCACGGCGCCCGTGCCGGTCGCCGTCAAGCAAGGGTTCTTTCGCAAGCATGGCCTCGATGTCGAACTGATCAACTTCGCCGGTTCCACCGACCAGTTGCTCGAAGCGATCGCGACGGGCAAATCGGATGCGGGCGTCGGCATGGCGCTGCGCTGGATCAAGCCACTGGAGCAAGGATTCGACGTGAAGCTGACGGCGGGCATTCACGGCGGCTGCATGCGTCTGCTGGCGACGAAGACATCCGGCATCGTCGATTTGCAGGGCCTGAAAGGGCGCACAGTGGGCGTGAGCGACATGGCGAGCCCGGCGAAAAACTTCTTTGCGATCTCGCTGAAGAAGCTCGGTGTCGATCCCGACAATGACGTTCACTGGCGGCAGTATCCCGCGACGCTGCTTGGCGAGGCGCTCAAAAAGGGGGAAGTGCAGGCGATCGCCGATGGCGATCCGACCATCTGGACCTTGCGTGAGTCGGATCATTTGCAGGAAGTGTCGAACAATCTGTGCGGCGAGTACGCGAACCGCGTGTGCTGCGTGCTGGGGGTGCGCGGGTCGCTGATTCGCAAGGATCGCGCGACCGCGCAGGCGTTGACGCAAGCGTTGCTCGACGCTACCGAGTGGACGGCGAACAATCCTGCCGAGGCGGCGGCGATTTTTGCACCGAATGCGCCGGGTGCGAATGTCGGACAGTTGACGGCAATGCTTAAAAGCCATACCGATCATCATCATCCGGTCGGCGATGCTTTTAAAAAGGAAATTGCGTTGTATGCGGATGATTTGAAGTCGGTTGGGGTGGTGAGTGCGGGGACGGATTCTGGAAGGTTTGCTACGCGGGTGTTTTCGGATGTGCTGGCTTGACCGGCATTCTGATCATTCAACTGCCCTTCACATGCCTCTCCCGCGTGATCTTGTCGTGCACATCATGCGTGAGCCGCGCGATCTGCTCGGTCAGATCGCGCGTCAACTCCGTCAATTCCGTGTTCTGTTTGAGCAGCCCCTGCATCTGCTCCGCCTGATGCGCTAATGCCTTGTCGCGCCTTTCAGCAGCCAGCGCAAGTGCCTCACGATGACGCGCATCCGCATCGGCAAGCGCCTTGTCTCGATCGGCCTGCCGCGTCTGCGCGAGCAGAATCAACGGCGCGGCATACGCCGATTGAAGACTGAACGCGAGATTCAGCAACACGAACGGATAAACATCGAAGCGCGTCACGCCGCACACATTGAGCGCAATCCACACGGCGACGATCACCGTCTGCGACAGCAGAAACGTCGGCGTGCCGAAAAAGCGCGCAAACGATTCGGCCTTCAACGCAAACCAGTCATTACCGAACGTCGTGGTGAGATGCGCATAGGGAAGCTGAAAGCGCAGATGATCTTGCGACTCCAGATCGGGTTCATCGTGCGACGCGTGATCCGGAACCTCACGACTCTGCGACGCAAGACCGTTGATGTTGCTTTCCATGATTGCAAGGACACTGACTGGATTGAAAGGCGCGCGTAGGGCATGTCACGCGTCGAAGGTACGCCGACTGTAGAGCTTCGACTCGCAGCAGTATTACGCAAATGCACGCATCCCTTTCCGTCTGCACGGCCTGATAGCGAAATGCAGGCACGCATGCGAACGCGAATGGTCGTGCAGATACCAAAGTGTCGGGGCCACGCAAAAGGCGAGTGTTCGATTCACCGCGATACTGGACTCATACGCGATGCCCAAGTGCAATGACGACCGCACAGCCCGCAGCGCGTATTTCGCCGCGTCGCTCACAGGATGCATTGCACGCGATGAGTGACGGCTGAACTGGCATCAGTCAAGGAGTCCAAGTAATGGCTACGTTTGGTTTGAAAGATGGTACCCAGCTTTTCTATAAAGACTGGGGTTCGGGACAACCGGTCGTGTTCTCGCACGGCTGGCCGCTGAATGCCGACGCGTGGGACGCGCAGATGATGTATCTGGCGGACAAGGGTTATCGTGTGATTGCGCATGACCGGCGTGGACATGGCCGTTCGAGCCAGCCGTGGGACGGCAACGACATGAGCCGTTATGCCGATGATCTCGCCGAGCTGATCGAACATCTCGATCTGAAAGATGCTGTGCTGGTCGGTCATTCGACTGGCGGCGGCGAAGTGGCGCGCTATATCGGCCGCCATGGCACGCAACGTGTGCGCAAGGCTGTGCTGATCGCGTCCGTGCCGCCGCTGATGCTGAAGACGCCCGCCAATCCGGGCGGCCTGCCGATTTCCGTATTTGATGACATTCGCAAGGGCGTCATCGAAAACCGCTCGCAGTTCTTCAAGGAACTGGCTGTGCCGTTCTATGGCTTCAATCGCGAAGGCGCGAAACCGTCGCAAGGCACCATCGACGCGTTCTGGTTCGCGGGCATGCAATGCTCGATCAAGAGCGCGTACGACTGCATCAAGGCATTCTCCGAAACGGACTTCACGGAAGACCTGAAGAAGATGACGGTGCCGACGCTGGTGCTGCAAGGCGACGCCGATCAGATCGTCCCCATCGACGATTCCGGCAAGCTTTCGTCGAAGCTCGTGCCGAACGGCAAGCTGAAAATCTATGAAGGCGCGCCGCATGGCATGTGCACGACGCACGCGGCGCTGGTCAACGCGGATCTGCTGCACTTCATCAAGGACTGACAGCGCGCGGTATTCGCTGCGATATGCAAGTCCACCGGTTCTGAATGCATCGGCAGGACTTGCTTTTACGCATTGCACTAATGAAACGCAGCAAACGCCGCACGCCCGAGATTGCCGAGCACCGTGTCGTTCTGCGGCGTATGAATGCGCGCGCACAGCACGTCGCGATAGTGACGTTCGAGTGAGTTGTTGCGGCTCAGGCCAGGATTGCTGCTCGCTTCGAGCGCCAGTTCGACCGCGTCGATCGCGTGCTTGCTGACGAGATATTTGATGGTCGGCGCTTCCGCAACGCTAACGTGGCCCGCCGCGCCAGCATCGAGCAACGTGCGGTTGTTGAACAGCAATGCGTCGATGCGCCCGACTGTCTGCTGAAAACTGTCGAGGCTGGACAGCGGCGCATTCAAACCCGATGGCGCGCGTTGCGCAGCCCATTGCACGAACCAGTCGCGAGCGGCACGCGCGACGCCGTCATAGATCGACGGCAGCAGCACATTCATCCACTGGCTAGTCACAGGGTCCATGCCACTCGCAGGGCCAGGCGTTTGGAGATCGACGGCCTGATCCAGCGGCACGCGCACATCGTCGAAGATCACTTCATGACTGCCCGTCGCGCGCATGCCCAGATGATTCCACGGCTCGCCGATACGAATGCCCGGTGTGTCGCGATGCACGAGCCATGTGCCGACGCGCGGCGACGTTTCATCGGTTCGGCCCCACACCGCGAACCAGGTCAGCCCTGGACTGCCTGTCGAATAGAGCTTGCGGCCATTCAGTAACCAGTGCCCGTCTTTCTGCGTGCCGATGGTGGCGGGCAAACCGCCACGCGATGGCGAACCGAGTTCGGGTTCGACGCGCAAGGAATTGATCAACGCGCCGCGCTCCACGGCGTCGCGGGCAATGCGCTCCTTGAGCGCGGCGGGCCAGTTCGGATTCGCCTGAAGACGCAAATGGTAAAGGCACTGCATCACGACGATCAATGCCGTGGACGGCTCGCCGCGCGCAATCGCACGGATCACTTTCAGGCTTTGCGCGAGCGTTGCCTCGTGGCCGCCCAGCGCGCGTGGAACCGTCAGTGAGAGCAGGCCGGCGCGGCGCAGTCTCGCGAGGTTGTCGTGAGGAAAATGCGGACCGGCGTCGAGCGCGGCAGCACTGGCGGCGAATTCATCCGTCAGGACAGCCAGCCATGCGTCCGCGCGTGAGCTGTCGAGATCCGCGAGCGCTTCGAGGGCATCGGCGTCGCGCTCTGTTTCGAGGAGAGTGGTATCGGGATGGCGGCGTGTCATGACAGGCGGACGTTATCGAACGGATGAAGGTTGTTGGGTGAAATCACTGTGCATCCAGCGGAAATTGCCGGTCGAAGCTCGGCGCAACTTCGAGTCGCGTCTTGATCACGTCGGCACGGTGATAGAGATCGGCGGTCTTTTGCTGCTCGGCAACCAGATGGTCGGCGATGGCAACGGGATGCAGTTGGGCACGCTGATACATCGTCTTCAGTACTTCAGGCGGCAAGCCGGTGACGCGCGATTGCATCGCCGCAACTTCATCGGGATGCGACAGTGCCCAGCGTTGACCCGCGGCAACGCGCTTCAGAAAGTCGGCTATTTCCGCGTGCCTCGTCTTGATGGAATCTTCGGTGGCGGCCTGGAAGCTCAGCCCCGATGAAAGATTCACGCCGTTGGCGATACTGCGATCGTGATCGCGCTGTTCAGCGAGCGCGACATAGGGATCCCACGTGGACCACGCATCGACATTGCCTGAAGCGAGCGCGGCCTTTGCATCGGCGGGTTGCATGAAACGTAGCGATACATCGGAGAGTTTGATGCCCGCGCGTTCGAGTGTGGCGATGACGAGGTAATGGCCAATCGAGCCACGCGTGGTCGCGATGCGTTTGCCTTTGAGATCGGCGGCGCTTTTGATCGTCGATTGTTCGGGGACGATGATGGCCAGATCGACCGGCTGCGAACGTGTCGCAGCGACGGCACGCACTTTCGCGCCTGCTGCATAGGCGAAGATCAACGGTGCATCGCCGAGTCCGCCGACATCGATCGCACCCGCGTTCAACGCTTCTCCGAGCGGTTGTGCAGCCGGGAAGTTGAACCATTCGATCTTGTACGGCACATCTTTCAGTTGCCCGGAGGCTTCGAGAATGCCGCGCGTCTGTAGTTGCTGATCGCCGACTTTCAAGGTCGTGTCGGCATGAGCGGTAAAGGGTGCTGCGGATAGTGCGATCAGAAGCAGGCGAGCGAGCAGACGTTGCATGATGGTTCGGTATGGAGGCGAGTGAACATGAAAAACACACGATACGCAGGCGCTTTTTATAAGGCAAACGCATTGTTCTGCTTAGCTAATATGCGAGACCGAAATGCGTGTGCAGACTTGAAGGCTCTATATCAATCACGCTAAGCTCAATGCGTTGTGTCATTCGTTCATGCTTCATCAAGTGGAAAGTACTCAATGAAACTCGATGAGATCGAGGCATTTGTCGCTGTTGTGCGCGGGCAGTCGCTGAGTCAGGCGGCAAATTCGCTGGCGCTCACACAACCCGCCGTGACGCGCCGCATCCAGAACTTCGAAGAAGCACTCGGCGTAGCATTGCTCGATCGCAATACGAAGCCGCTGAGAACCACGCCGATGGGTCGCGCGGTGTACGAGCAATGCCGCGCAGTCGTCCGTGAAATCGAAGTACTCAAAGCTCTCGTCACTGACGATGCGCCGTTAGCGGGCGTGCTGCGCGTAGGTGTCGCACAGACGGTTGCCGATGTCGCCATGCTCAAAGCGTTGCACGCATTGCGTGAAGCGCATCCGGGACTGCAGGCGCGCGTGTCGACGGGTTGGAGCAGTCTGCTATTGCAAAAGGTGGAAGAGGGCGAACTGGATGCTGCTGTCGTGCTGCTGCCTGCAAATCGCTCGCTGCCGGAGGCTTTGGTTGGCGAATCGCTCGGCGCACTGAAGCTCGCCGTTGTCGCGCGCAAGGGCAGCATGACGAAGCGTGTGGTTGCGCTGGCCGAGTGTCAGGCGCACGGCTGGGTACTGAATCCCGATGGGTGTGGCTTTCGCGCGGGCTTGCAGCATGCGCTTGCCGCACAGGGTCATGCGTTGAAGCTGAATCTGGAAACGCTTGGCACCGAGCTTCAACTCGGTCTCGTCGCCGATGGTGTCGGGCTGGGACTCGTGCCTTTGCCGCTGCTGCAGGCGAGTACGCATGCTGCGCGTCTCGACGTGATTCAAGTGAGCGATTTCAGGCCTGAAATCGCCGTGTGGATGGTGCGCTCTCGCGTGCTTGGCAAGATGCAATCGGCGTTGACGGTGCTGGCGGAAAGCATTGCACGCAGCTTCGAAGCCGCGCGTCTGTCGCGCGCGGCCTGACCTTCAACACGGTGCGGTTAGCACCCGTCAGATCACGAAGAAGCCATGCGTACCGTCGCGCTCCAGTTGCGCGACGAGCCCGTATTCCCATTCCAGGTAGGCGTTCATCGCTTCGCGCGCATTGTCGGTGCCTTCATAAGGACGACGATAACGGTCGATGCGCGGCGAGGCGAGATGCGTTTCGCCGCTTTCTACTGGCAGTCCCGCGCGTGCCCATGCCGATGTTCCGCCGTTGAGCACGTGTACCGGCTTGCCCGTGAGTGCCGCAATTTCCGGCGCGACATAGGGGGCTAGTGCACTCGTGCCGCACGTGACCACATAGCGCTTTGCATCTGGCAATGCACGCAGGTCGTCGAAGGTATTCGACAGATGCGCGCGCACGATCCACCGTGCGCCCGGTATGTGCGCTTTCACATGATTCGCGCTTGTCGTGACGTCGAGCACGACTGTTCCGCTCGCGGGGTCCGAGAGCAGTGCGTCGAGTTCGTGCGGCGTCAGCGTGGGCGTCGATGCGGGCGGCGGCTTCAAGGCTTGCCATGGCCCGCTTGCCGTCAGATCGTCCGCCGATGCGCCGTCCACCACCCACGTGTCGATGTTCATCTGTGCGAGCCACGAAGCGGTCATGTTCGCGCGCACGCCGTCATCGTCGAACAAGACGACGCGCGCGCCACGCACGGGCGCGAACATATCCGTCTCCTGCACGAGCTGGCCGCCTGGCGCGCCCTGAAAACCGGGCGCGTGCGCGCGTTCGTATTCGGCGGGTGTGCGTACATCGAAGCGATACGTGGTGCGTGCGGGATCGGCGGCCCAACGTGCGGCTTCATCCAGTGTCGTGCGGTTGACGCCTGCGCGCTGTGCCAGCGCCAGTGCAGCGCGACGCGATGCTTCAAGTTGCGCGGCATCGAATCCCGCTTGCGAGTCGAAGCGCCGCTCGCTGCCATGTTCGAGTTGCTGGCCCGCGAGCGTCCAGCCGATCGTGCCGTTGCGCAGCGCCGCGACAGGATTGGGTAGCCCCGCATTGACGAGCGACTGCGTGCCGATGATGCTGCGCGTGCGTCCCGCGCAATTGACGATGACGCGCGTGGTCGGCTTTGGCGCAAGCGCACGCGCGCGCAGCACCAGTTCTGCGCCTGGCACGCTGGTGCTGCCGGGGATATTCATCGTTTGATATTCGTCGAAACGGCGCGCGTCGAGCACGACGATATCGTCGCCATTCTTCAGCAGCGCATCGACAGCTTCCGCCGACAGCGACGGCGTGTGCCGCTGCGCTTCGACAAATTCGCCGAACGCCTTGCTCGGCACGTTGACGTCGCGGAACACTTCGCCGCCCGCGCGTATCCAGCCGTCGAGTCCATCTGCGAGCAGCGCGACGTTCGTATAACCGAGTGCGGTCAGCTTGTCGGCAGCGCGCTCGGCGAAACCTTCGCCGGCGTCGAACAGCACGATGGGTACGTCGCGGCGCGGCAGACGCGTCCACGCATCCAGTTCGATGCGCGACAACGAGAGGTTGGCCGCGAACAGGGGATGGCACTGCGCATGCGGATCTTCTTCACGCACATCGAGCAGGGCGATTTCGCGCCGTGCGAGCAGCGCTTCGCGCACGTCTTCATAGCTGCGTACGGGATATGACTTCATGACGAACTTCTTTCCTTGCTGAGGTCCCACAGGTTCGGGATGGTTTCGTTCGAATAGCCGGAGATGAAGGGCTTGCCGAGACCGTCGGGTGCGTAGGTCGAGCGTTGCACGGCGCCGATATTGGCACCATACACGTGAATGCTGACGGAGACGCGGTCGTCGTACGCATTGCGCACGCGGTGAATATCGCCGATGCGCGGCGAAACAGCTTCGACAGTGCCTGTTTCAAGGCGTATTTCTTCGCCCGACTGACGCAGCGCGCCACTGCTGTCGCGCTCGAACGGCGCAGCGAGTTCCGCTCCGCGCAACACGCCTATCAAGCCCCACACCGTGTGATCGTGGATGGGCGTCTGCTGTCCCGGTCCCCAGACAAAGCTGACAACCGAAAAGCGCTGCTGCACGTCCGCATACAACAGGTATTGCTGATAACGCTCTGCGGATGGCTTCGCGAAGACATCAGGCAGCCAGTCGTCGACGCGGACCAGTTCGCGCAACGCTTGCGCGCCACGCTCCAGCAACTCGGATTCTGCAGGCTTCGTGTCGACGAGTGCCGCGATCTCGCCGACGAAGTGACGCAGCTTGTGATTGGCCATCAGTCGAGCAGCCCTGGTTGCTCTTCGACGAGTCCTTCATACAGGCTCTCGAATGCGTGCTGCGCGCCGCCGGGACGGCCGACCTGCTGATGCGTCAGCGCGGCCATGTCGTGCGGAATTGGCTGTGGCGTACCGGCGGCCTGTGCGAGCAGTTGCGCGTGGCACGCGTTGTCGAGCGCGATGTACCACCACGCCGCCGCTTCAACAGTCGGACCTGCCGTGAGAATGCCGTGATTCTTGAGGATCACGGCCTTGTTCTGGCCGAGTGCGTCGGCGATGCGCGCGCCTTCGTCGGTGTCGAGCACGACGCCGCGGAAATCGTCGAAGAGCGCGTGGTCTTCGTAGAACGAGCAGGCGTCCTGCGTCAACGGATCGAGTTTGCGCCCCAGTGCGGACCATGCCTTGCCGTACAACGATTGCGTATGCGCGGCAGCGACGACATCGGGCCGCGCTTCATGAATCGCTGCGTGAATTGCAAATGCCGCCTGATTTACGGGGCCATCGCCAACGACGATCTCGCCATGCTGGTTGACGAGCAACAGATCGGATACGCGAATGCGGCCGAAATGCTTGCCGAGCGGATTGACCCAAAAGTGGTCCGTCCATTCGGGATCGCGCGCGGTGATATGTCCGGCGAGACCTTGCGCGAATCCATAGCGGGCGAACAGACGGAAAGCGCCTGCGAGACGTTCCTGACGATGCCGACGCTCCTGCGCCACGGTGCGCTGCGGCGCGGCGTCGTCGTCGAACCAGAACTTGCGCACGGGTGTCTCGCGCAGCGCGAGGGTGGGCGTATCGTGGAGTATGGTGCTCATGTTTGCGCCTGGTTGTTATGCTGCGCGGCGCGCACGGGCAGTCAGTTCACGCGTGGCGGGGATCAGTTCGCGGCCATAGTCGACGGCATCTTCGAGCGGATCGAAGCCACGGATCAGGAAGGTAATCACGCCGAGGTCGTAGTACTCGGAGAGCGTCTGCGCGACCTGCGTGGGTGTGCCGACCAGTGCCGTCGAATTCGAGCGTCCACCGATCTCCTTTGCAACGGCGGTCCAGAGTCTGTCATCGGCGCGTACGCCGTCGCCGGATGCGGCGAGCAGACGCTTCGCGCCTTCGCTCTGTTGCGGGCCGCCGCGTGAAAAGCCCTGCTCGACACGCAAGCGCCGCGTCTCTTCGAGGATGTGCTCCGCACGCTCCCACGCCGCTTTTTCTGTTGCAGCGAGAATAGGGCGGAACGACACGGAGAAGCGCACCGTGCGGCCATGCTTTGCTGCTTCGGCACGCACGCGCGCAATCAATTCCGCGACCTGTTGCTTCGATTCGCCCCACAGCGCATAGACATCGGCGTGCTTGCCTGCGACGCTCAGCGCAGCTTCGGACGCACCACCGAAATAGATCGGCACATGCGGCGTCTGCTTCGGCTTGACATCGGAGAAGGCCTTTTCGAAGCGATAAAAACGGCCTTCGTGATCGAAGGGTTCGTGTTCCGTCCACACGCGCCGCAGGATCTGCAGATATTCGTCGGTGCGTGCATAGCGTTCGTCGTGCGCGAGAAAATCGCCGTCGCGGCGCTGGTCTTCATCGCTGCCGCCGGAGATGAAGTGCACGGCGAGACGCCCGCCGGAAAAATGATCGAGCGTCGCCAGCTGGCGCGCGGCGAGCGTCGGTGCGACGAAGCCTGGCCGATGTGCGAGCATGAAATGCACACGCGAGGTCACGCTCGCGGCGTATGCAATGGTGATCGTCGCGTCGGGGCTGGTCGAGCTATGCGGTACGAGAATGCGGTCGAAGCCCGCGTTTTCGTGGGCCTGAGCGAAGGTGCGCACGTATTCGGTGTCGATCGCGGGGCCTTGGGGAAGATGCGTTTCCGATACCTTGCGCTGCTGGATCATGCCGATGAATTCGACGCTCACGTTGGCTCCTTTCTTTGCCGTTTTTCCGGTGTTTTCCGGATTCTTCCGGTTTCTTCCGCTTTGACGGACGTTGAGGTGTGGAAGCAGACGCGCTCGGCGTCTACAGGTCGAAATCAGGCTATCACTGCGTTATGCAGAATTTAAATAGTAAATTCAGATAAAGATATGGGGTGTGCATGTTAGTGGTTTTGGTTTTTTTGCTTTTTGCTTTTTTGCTTTCGCTTTCGCTGGCGTCCGCGATTTGCGTCTGGTTTGCTAGCGTTGCCCCTGTGCGGGGCAGCACCTACTTTTCTTTGCCGCGGCAAAGAAAAGTAGGCAAAAGAAAGCCGCTGAACACCATCCACTACGGTCCTTGCCTGCGGGCCCCCAGC
>NZ_QBUY01000034.1 GCF_003121405.1 Paraburkholderia sp. C35
CCCGCAGCCGGCATCCGAGAGAGGAGCCCGTCTCGTGGGCGCGGAGCTGTGTTTTAGAGACAGTGTTGGGATCGCCCGCGGTGCGTCGAGCCTTCCGGTTTTGTCACGCTGTCCATCAGGCCAGTGGCCAGCGTGTTCGACACGCGCCCGCCGCTGGTGCCGCCTGTGCACGTGTCATGACGTGCGAAGGGGCGGCAGTCCTGTGCGTCAGGGTGGGAAAGCCGCCGCGCGAAGCGCTGACCGGCTTACGGTGCGCCCAGCAGCATGTTGTTGAGCGCGGTCTTGCTCGGGACCTCGTTCAACTCGATCATCTTTACCAGCACGCATTGGACGATGTTGAACGTCTGCACGAGGTGCGTCGTGTTGTGCCTTGGCTTCCCGTGCGCAGCGGCCGACCGCTTGTCGTACAAGTCGAACACCTCGCGCTGCCGAGCCAGGCGGGCTTCACCGGGTGGGTGGAGGTACGAGGCAATCAGTACCGACACCCGGAACCGCAGTTCGGACGTCGAAGGCGAGAACAGCGCTTCGAGCGCACCCCACAGCGACACGAGCGTAAGGGCGTGGTGCGGGACGAAGGTGGACATTTCGAACGCCTCCATCGCCAAGCGGAAGTCCGCGTGCGTGGCCATCAACGCCACGGCATGGGGCCAGTATTTCCGAACCCATTCCCAGCGGACGTCATCCGCCAACGGGTTCACCAGTGCGAGTTCGATGTATTGCTGGCTCGTTTCTACGGGCGAGATTCTTATGCTCTGATCATCGAGCGCGGCTATTTGGGACAGGGAATGCGTCGATTGCACGAGGAAGCGTGCTTCGGGTTTGATCACCAACCGAAGGACGCAGGTCAGCACTCGTGCGATCTCGTATGGTGTCAGATCACCAGGTGGCTTGTATTCAGGGGGAACGACCAGTTCGACACGAACATCGAACGCGTCGTGACGGGTCGTGGCTTTCCAGGGTGCAGGATGATGCCTGCTTGGCTCGACAGGTGGCTTGAACGCCATCGTGTACGAACTCATGAGGTGGGCGTACGTCCGCCGCAATATAAGCCCCTGCCCGAGTTCGATCTCATCGGTGCCGTCGGGCAGGGACAAGCCGGCAAGTCCAGCGTAAAAAGGCGCTTTCATAGGCCAGGTAATCGAGTTCCTATCCCGGGAATGCTCGTGCGAGTAGCGCTTGAAACGTTGCCTCAGCCTTTTCAAAAGACGTGCGCTGCTGCGCGGCTAAATCCAGCAATGCCTTGCAGTGCTCGTCGAATTTCTTCTGCAATCCTTCTGGCGGATGTGGGATCGGGAAAGCCTTCAACTCTTTGCTATTGATGTTGGATTGTCCGACCGCACCGCGGGCCGTGGCGAACATCATCCGTTTCATGTGCGGAGAGTTCAGGAACGCCCAGAGATAGGATGGGTAGGCTTTTGCACGATCGACTCGAACTCGGATGAAGTAGGAAGCGACGATGGCATCCATTGCTCCGTCCCAGAGTCCGGTCTTTCCTACAAGCTCTTTGCTGTTCGTCCGATTGAAAAGAATGTCGCCCTCGATCAAGCGAAAGCGCTCGATGTCGTCCGGTTCCAACTCGACATACTTGAGGTCGTTTAGGTCGAGGTCACCTTCGTACGTGACGTTACCCATCCGAATCATCGGCAAACCGATTGGATCGGTGTGTGCTTTGGCGCTGCTGCCGTAGTCCGCGTCCGCGAGGAGTTGGCCGATGGTGGTCATCGGCCAGTTCATAGGATTGGTCGCCGGGTCGCCGAAGATCTTTGCAAACGTCGCGGGCATCAAGTCCGCGACCTTCTGTTGGGCATCTGCGCGCAGCCGCACGATGTGTTCTGCACGTGACAGAAGCTCGACATATCGGTTCTGTTCGTCCGGAGAATGTGGCGGCAGTTCCTGGTCGAGCACCTGCTTATCGGTGACCGCCGGATAAAGCGCTCCCGCCACCAAAGCCTGAAGACCTTTGATGAAACGCTGGGAACGTGTGAAGTAGAAGAGGTATCTGGCAGAAACCTCTTCTCTCGCACGCAGAACGCAGAAACCCGTGCTCGCGATCTGGTCATGCAACGATTCAGGAACCATTGCTACCGCGTTGAGATTTGGACGAACGGTTGACACAAGAACGTCGCCGACGCGAATGGCCATCCGAGCACGCGAAGGCGCGTCGGCGCCGATCAACTCTTTCGGTTCTCGGATGACCTTTACAACGTTATCAACCGACGCAACATCCACGTACATGAATGGGCGCGCTGGCTCTTTCTTTGGATTGATCGTGCCCGTCGGAACGGTGACGAGATCCCGCAACTTCACAGGTTCGCTCACAGGGACATCTCTCCAAGCGCAGCGCGCAATGCGGCGACTTCTTCCACAATCTCACTTTCGATCGCTGACAGTTCATCGAGCAATTCGAGCGGGTCACGGTGCTCCGCAGCCAGTTGGCTTGCCGGTCGGTAACGGCTGGCAGACAGATTGAAACCTGCACCCTTGATTTTCGCCGCGTCAGCGAACCAATATTTTGCGTCCCATTCACTTCCTTCCTCGCGTGCTCGCCATGTCGTCAGTCGGGCGGAACGGTCATGGAACGTCTCGATCGCGTCTGGTAAGTCATCCTGGGTGATAGGCTGGTCATGGTTGGCATCCAACTTATAGCCGTCGTTGTCGAGATGGTAGAACAGCACGTTATCGGTCGTGCCACCCTTGCTGAACACCAGCACCGACGTCTTCACCACAGAGTATGGCTGGAACACGCCGCCTGGCAGGGAGATCACTGCCTCAACGCGATTGTTCTCGACGAGTTGACGCCGAAGCTCACGGTGTGCGAGCGTTGAACCGGACAGCACGCCTTCCGGCACAATGACACCGCATCGACCGCTTTCGCGCAGACTGTCGATCATGTACTTCAAAAAGAGCAGTTCCGTCGCGGTGCTGTTGCCAACTTTCACATCTTCTACTACGCGGTCCTTGTCCACCCGCCCCGAGAAGGGAGGATTTGCCAAGATTACGTGATAGCCCTCCGCCGGCAAGCCGAGCGCCTCCCGTCGTTCGGCGTCGAGCGACGAGGTGAGCACATTGCGCAGAAGAACCCGGCCGTTCGGTAGACCTCGAAGTGTCAGGTTCATCGTCGCTAGGCGAACCATTTTCGGATCAACATCGTTGCCGAAAAAGGTGCCGGTTTGCAGCGCCGAGCTTTGCGCGGCTGACAGTCGGTCGCCGACACCGCGACGCTGTACCTTGCCGTCAAGCTCGACCTCCTGGATGGTGTTTTCCGAGGAGTTGGCCAGACGGATGTGGTTATATGCGGCGACCAAGAAGCCTGCCGTACCTGCTGCCGGGTCGTAGATTGTCTCACCGATTTTTGGATCGACGATCGCAGTGATCATCCGAATGACGTGGCGTGGCGTGCGGAACTGGCCGAGTTCACCCGCTTGCCGGATCTGACGCAATACGTGTTCGAAAAGGTCGCCCTTCGTATCCGCGTCCGAATCGTCCAAGTGCAGATTGTCCACAAGGTTGACGACCTGCGTGAGGACAGTCGGATCAACAATCGAAAGACGAGCGCCCTCCATGAAGTTGGTCGCGCTGCGCTCGCCCATCTCGGCGAAGAACGCGAAAACCTCGTCGCGAAGGAAGCGAACCAATGCCTCGCCTGACATCGCTTTTGCCCAGACCGACCATTTAAACCTATCACGCGGAATCGTCTTGTTGCCCTCCTCGGCGTTCAGCGGATTCTTGACGGTCCACTCGCCAGAAAAAAGGCTCTCATAGGGGCGCTTGAGGACCCGAGCCTTCATCTGATTGTCGCTGTCGATGCCTTCGACGAGGTAAAAGAAAAAGAGGAACGACAGTTGTTCCGCGTTCGACACTGGATCCGGGTAACCACCGCCGTATAAGTAATCACGGATTTGGTCGATAGACCGACGCATGTTGGGTGTGAGAGGCATGTCCTACCTTAAAGCGTGAAACGTAGTTGATCAGTGTGCCGTAGGCTGCGGTGCGTCACCGCCGTCGTTGTTCGGCAAGGGCTCGCTGAAGAGCGCCGCGTTCAAACTATCCAGGAGAGTCTTAATGGGTTCATCGCCGCCAAATACACGCTGCGCCTCTTTCAAACCACCCATCTGATTGAACGTATGGAAAAAAGTGAAATGTTCGGGCAACAACTCTGTTAGATCGTCCGCGTTCGCGCGGATCTGAGCACCCAGAATCCGCAGCCAACGATCTTGCTCTGCAGTCAGCGTCTGTTGCAGTCGCCATGCTTCGAATCGCGCTCCCAGTTCTTCTGCCCGCTGCGCTGACACCTCGGGGAACTGCATGTTCCCATCCTCATCCATGGTGATCCACTCGCGGGTGGTTGGATCGATGTCATCGTCCACGTCTAGTGACAGGAGGCGCGTCGGTTCATGCTTCGTTGTTTGCGGCGTTTTCGACACGACGATGCCGCCCTCGCCTACTGGATCCTCGTCGCCGTGGTAGGCAACGACTCCCACAAAATCGAAGATGGTAAAGACCGGCTTGTTTTTCGCCTTTCGAGTGCCACGCCCCCGCATCTGTTGGTAGAGGATCGCCGATCGTGTGAACCGTGCGAAGACCAGGTTCACAACGTCCGGGCAATCAAAACCTGTGTCAAGCATGTTGACCGAAACGAGGATCTGCGGGAACTGCTCCTTTTTAAATCGCTTGATCTTCGCCATGGCGTCGGCCGTGTCATCCGGCCCTGCTCCGGACACCACATAGTCGGCGTAACGCACGTCCGGCGACGGTTTCTTGTCGGCGAACTGAGCGTCGAAGAGATTTGCCAGCGTCTCGGCGTGTTTTTTGTTCACCGCAAACACGATCGTTTTGCCGATAAGTGGCATCCGAAGCACGCCCTTGTGGTCGGTGAAGCCGTTTTGCAGCACCTCACGGAACTCTCGGACGATCGCTCGGTTGCGTTCCGGGATCGTGAACTTTCGCTCCAGCGCGGCGGGATCGATGACGATGGGATCTCGAACGGCGAAGAGTTGCTCAAAATCGGCCGCGGTCTCCTCATCCATCGCGGAAAAATCGAGATCTTTTCGGTGAACCTCGAATCCGCCCTCGGCAGCGGTCTTGACGGTCTGCGCCGCGTAGACCTGGTACGGTACCAGCCAGCCGTCCTGGATGGCGTCTTTGAGCTTGTACGAGAACGTCGGCTTATCGACCTCAAAGAACCGCAGCGTGTCACGCACGAACTGCTTGTCCTCCTCGTCTGCCTGGGCGTCGTCTAGGTTTGCCACGCACGGCGTGGCCGTCAGGCCGATCTGGATGCCGTCGAAGTATTTGAGCACCCCGGACCATTGACCGTAGATCGAACGGTGGCACTCGTCCGATATGATCAGGTCGAAGTAACCGGACGAGTATTCCGAATAGATATTGACCATGCTTTGCAACGTGGTCACGGTGATTCGCTTTTCGTCCCGGAACCTGCGGCCAGCCCGAAGGACGTAAGCCGGGTAGTCAGGCAGATGCTCTGTGAACGCGTCTTCCGTCTGCTTCGCCAAGGGGATTCTGTCCACGAGGAAGAGCACACGAGTAACGGCATTAGCCTCAAAAAGACGCTTGATCAAGGCTGCGGCTGTGCGCGTCTTTCCCGTGCCTGTGGCCATTTCCACCAGCAACTTCCGCCGACCTTGCTGCATCTCTTCGCAAAGCTTGTCGATGCCCTTCGTCTGATAGTCCCGTTCGACGATTTTCAGGTCAATGGGGACCGAGAGCACGTCCTTACGGACGGTCAGGCTCGCAAACCGACGTTCGAGGTCGTCTTGTTTGAAGAACGTTTTGACCGGATGCGGGAAGGCTTGAGTCCGCCACTCCCAGAACAGCACCTCCGACCCGTTGGTCAAGAAGATGTACTGGACGTTCAAATGCTCGGCATAGCGCTTTGCTTGCTCCGCCGCATCTGCTGGATTGGTCGTGAAGCGTTTCGCCTCGACGACGGCCAAAGACCGCCCGTGCCGGTCGCACAGGACGTAATCGGCACGCGTGCCGTCTGGCATCACCACTTCGTAGCGGACCTGCGTCGGGTCGGTGGTCTTCCACCCCTGATCCGCCAGGAGAGCGTCGATGAGCACCCGGGAAAACGCTTCGTTTTTTGTCATGTCCTTGAGCCGTTGGGACTTTTACCTATTTTAAGCGGTCATCGGGCTCGCGGGGTGCCCAACACGCGGAAAACCGCGACCGGTGGGCGATTATCGCCTCGCCTTGCTCACACGGCGCCGATTCGCCCCTGTCGATGAAAGCGGATCGGTCACGGTTGATTCATTCTGCATCAGCGCCTGACCTGAGAACGCCATCAAGGCACTTAAGGAAGGTTTTGAAGCGTGTCTGAGCTTCCGGCCGTGCTCCGTGAAACCATGACGCCGTTGAGTGCGTTACGTTGACGGCCGGAGTCATGTCGAGGACGTTCGAGATGACGGAGGTGGAGACCAGCACCCCGTCGCATGCTCCGCGTGCGATCGCAGATCGAAAGTGGATTTCGTTTGACAGGATGAAATCCTGATTCATCGCGTTGAGCTTTTGCCTGAGTTCCCGCTCTGTCGGGAACTCCCACGCTTCACCCTCGGGCACGATATCGTCGAGGTTGAACGCGACAATCCCCGGTCTTCCGTGCCTTGAGATTTGGTCACAACCGAGGTCAAAGTGATGGGCAACGTTGTTTTCAGAGTAGATCTTTTTGCAGGCGAGCGAATAGTCGCCGAACGTTTCGCCCAGCGAGATCACCAGGTCCGGCTCTTCGATGCGCACGGGCGTCTGTCCAAGTTTGAACCGGCGGTGTAGATCTAGCTCCCAAAGAGCGTCCTTGCCGTTGACGTTTTGCCTGGTGTCAAGATTCATATCGCTCGTCCTGACGCGATGGATGGCTTCTTTCGCGCCGTCATCGTCCAGTGCTTCGTTGACCGCGCGCGCAATGCGAAGCGCCTCGTTGGCCTTGAGGAACGTCCTTCGCCTCTTCTCGTCGGACAAAGGCCGCTTGGTGTCGTCGGCGAGGCGGCGCACCTTGGCGAACAAAGAACCTAGCGCACTCCCGGAGTGGCAGGTCAACCCACGCTCGGCGAGTGCGCGCTCCACCCCTAGGATGGTTTTCATGGCCTCATCAAGACCGTGACTGTTTTGGATTGGCTGATCGTTTGATTCGGTCATGGCTGCTTCGACTGTGGAATGTTCATGCGTGTCCTGTGAGGGGAATAGCCGCCGCGCGAAGCGCTGTGATCGCCTCGTGAGCGACAGACCCAAGGGCACGGCGCATGGGTCCGTCGATTTTACGGATTCAACGCCGGATTGCGCCAATCGCGCCTGACGTCGCCATATTTGGCAATCAGCGATTTACCGTCCAGGCCGTACACGCTTTGCACCAGTTCTGCCATGGACGTATGGCGCATCCGATCTTGGTGGTCCTGATACTGGCGCAGATTCATACCATTGACCATGCGAGCGTCATCGTCCAGCGCGTCGTTGGACGCGATACCAAACTTGATCTTGGGCACGGCATCGCTTCCGAGGTCCACTCCGCCAAAGACCGGGCCACCAGCAAACCCACCCGTTGGTCCCGGCACACAAACGGCCACATCGAGCACCTTGCCGCTCACTTCGACCCAAGAATGGTCGAACCGGGGCATCCTGCCGCTTCTTCCGAGCCAATAGCGACGCCATGCCTCGTCGCCGATGACTTCCCCCACGCACAACGCAAGGTTGTCCTCGGACAATCCGGCTTCACGCAGCAACATGTAAAGCACGGCCGAGGTGTTGTGGCAACCGCCCGCAAACGGGGGACGTGAGGAGGGAGGGGTGACAACAAAACGCAGCATCGGCTCAAACACCTTATAAAGCGTTTCACCATCGGACAACGGTGCCGCGATGCCCCTGGCACGTGCTAGTGCGATCTCGACGTACGAATGACGTTCGCCTTCGCTCAACTGGCGCACGTCGTCGAGCACCTCATGGGTAGCCGCTTCATCCGTTCTGTTTTTGTTCGCCTCGTCCATGCTTTAGCCCTTTCGTTTGACGGTGACTCGGTCGTCACCTCGGTAAACCGCTCGTACATGTCCCATCAGAAAAGGGCCTTGCGGCCCTTTCGTTCATCGGTCCTGCCGGGTGTCCCACACCCGCAAGATTGCGACGCCGGTGGGGATTGGCTCGTAAGCCGGAATCAGTTCGTAATGGATCTCGTAGTCGCCGTGCAGGCAAATGTCCTTGTGGACTTCACGCGCCGGGGGGCCTTCCCACCCGTCGAGTTCTTCGCCGATCCTGTGCCGCAGGGTGACGCCCAGCGATTTCGCCTCGGCGTTCAGGGCCTTGATGATCTCCCGCGCCTTCGGTGCCCCGTTGAGCTTCTTCTCGAACTCGAAAATCGTCAGCATGTCCGACGCTGCTTTGCTCGTGAAAACGACCGGGATGGCCATCACTCACCAATCTTCGGGAGCGGGAGTTCGTTGTCCGTGCCCAGGCTGTCGGCCCATCGTTCCATCGCCTCCATCGACACCAGCCGTCCTGCGTCGACGTCGTCCAGACCCTCTTGGATCATTGCCCGCTCGCGTTCCGCACGCGCAAGGTAAGCCACCACGGCCTTACGCACGATCCACTGCTTTGATCGGTCCAGCCGGGTCGCCATGTCGTCCATGCGATCGACGAGGTTGACGGGCAGTTGTGCCGTCACCGTTTTCAGCGCTTCCGCCATTTTGAACCTCCGCCTCTTGCGTTTCAGTACGTCCTATTGTAAAACAATAGCCTTGCTTTAGGGGGGCTTTTTTCATCTATTTTTTGGACCGAAAGACCGCGCAAACTCTCGCCAGATAAGGCTTTCAGCCCTCGCATGAATCACGAAAACCTCCCTCTGCAAAACCGCGCTTTTCGGGGGTTAGGTGCACGTCTATGGGTGGACAGGTGACCGTCCATGGTGGTCGTCGGTGACCCAAGGGGACGGAACGACGGTGGCTCGGGACCGAAAAATGGAGCCGCGGGGCTCCCATTGTTTTTCACCTGCTCCACCCTCGATCAGAGATCGTCGATGGTCTCGTCGAGGACCGCCTGGATGTGCTCGAACGCTCGCCAACGGCTCGAATCTTCCAGCGCGCTCGCTTCAGGGACCAGGTGGCGCAGCGTGTCGAGCTTTTCGAGCGCGTCCTTCGCCGCTCGAAGGTGAGCCTTCGCTTCCGCGACCTGCGCTTCGTAGATGGCTCGCCGCTCGTCGGTGCCGAGCGCTGCCGCCGCCGTCAACACGGTCTCGATTGCCCGATTCAGCGCATTCAGCGCATCCCGTTTCGCGAACGTATTGTCGATGACGGATACACGGTTGGTGTCTTGCATGTGCCCTCCTGCGATGGTTTCGGCGGAACGCCCGCCTGCATGACCACACTAATCGACGCAGAACGTTTGTCAAACGGGCCGCTGAGGCCCCTCCTCCTCGCGAGATCAAACCGGCGACGACGACCCCAACCCCTCGGGGCGCAAGCGCCCGCTCTCCCGCTGCGCGCCGTCCGCTGCCGCCCAGGGTGAAACGCACCTGACGATGAGCCCCCCTGCCTCCGGCACCGTTTGGGGTGCGTGCCCGTTTTTTCCGGTGGGGTGTCCCGAAGGGATCCTGCCGACCCTTGCTCCCTGCCGTTAGACCGGAGCGCCGCCGGCCTGCCCTGCGGTCTGCCACTGCCCGGGTATCGCGCGCCACTGGTCCGGGTTGAACCGGTAGCACTGCGCGCTGGGGTGCGCCGACGTGTGGATTCGCAAGTCGGGACGAACGGTCTGCAACAACCGGTTCGCCCGCTGAGCCGGCTTCCCGACCAGCACCACCGTACGGAGGTTGGGGAGCAGCGGGAGCAGGTTCCGAAGCTCTTCCACGCCGCGGCGGATCTCCGCCGCGTTGTATTTGATGGTCGCGTTCCAGCCCGGGATGACGTTCCAGAGCACGGTGCGCTTGCGCTCGATCCCGGCCGTGCTCATGAAGTTGAACAGGTTCTCCGCGGTCGGGTCGTCGTTGTTCCGGCTGATGAAGCCGGAGCCCTGCTTCTTGCCCGTCGTTGACGTCATCGGACCGGGCTTTTCGAGCAGGAACAGCATGTCCGCCTCGACCCCGCCGTCGAGCGGGTCGAAGTCCTGGAACTCCCAGTCCGGGTGCCGCACGCGCAGGTCCGCGACGTACGCCGCGAGCGGTGCGATGTGCTGTTCGGTCAGCATTGCCCGGCGGAGCACGACCGCGTCCAGGGAGCGCAGGGTGCGCGGTGCGTCAAGCGCCATTTTTTGCCACGGGCAGTGCCTGTCGGGTGATGGTCGTCCAGAGCTTTTGCACCAGACCGATCAGGTTCGCGTCGGAGAGGTCGGACGGTGTGGCGAAGCACCGCGGTTGGATGGTGACGTGAGAATCACCCAGCACTCCCTCGGACGGAACCGGTTCGATCCACCGGACCTTGGCGCCTCCCGTGCGGAGCAGCGCAACGGTCACCATTACACGTCCTTCTACCCCGAGTTCTTCGAACGCTTCCTGTATCGCCTGGGCGTCGTGCTTTCGAATCTCGTCCTCTATGCCACCCAAGCCTACGATCTCCCGGCTGCCCATGTCCGCCACTTCCCCCGATGCCAGTTCGACCAAACCGTCCTCGGTGACGTGGACGTAAGCGAAGCGATCCGGCCTGGTGGTAGGGTTGGGTTCGACCGAGCCGAACGTGTGAGGCGGCATGAATCGGAGCTTTCGATCGCTGATGTCGTAGCCGCCCGGACGTGCCCGCAGGAGCTTTCGAGCCGCCGCGTCGCACTCTTGGGTGCCGTAGGTGACGTCAAAGTCCGGGATGCCGATCGGTTGCGCAAGCAGCACAAAAAACGGTCCCGGTGTGACGGGCAGTCGTAGACCGCCATCGTCGAGTTCTTCCAGTCGCCTCCTCAGGGCGTGCTCCGCTCGCCTCAAGGGGTCGAGGGGTCTGTGGTCAAATGCTTCCGGCATGTTTGCGCCTCGTTGGTCTTGTGTTGTTACGATCGTTGCCGGTTGCGTCGGACGTTCATCGGTCCGCCCCGGCGATCGCACAGCGTAGCAAAGTTCAATGAACGGGGTTGTGCCCATAGTCCAGGGACGGCACGCCAGCCGGTGCGACCGGCGCCCGCGCCCCGTTCGACCCAGCGCTGCTCCGTCGCGCAAAGGGGTCGATGCCCGGTGGACCCGTGGGTGCAACCGTGCCGCCCATGCGAAAGGGGCGCCCGCGCGCCCCTTACCGTCCCTGCGATGGTCCCCCTGATCAAGCGTCCACGGGCACCCCGGTGATGTTCGACACGTGCACGCAGACCTGCTTGTACGATGCGTAGAGCGTTTCTGCGAGCGAGCGCGCTTCGATGTAGTTCGCGGGGAGCGCGGCCTCGTCGAGCCACGCCCGCCGCTCGTCCGGGTCGCTCGCGTCGATGGTGATCGATTCGACCTCGACGCGCCAGGACGCCAGCGCGAGGCTCATGTAGAGCAGCACTTCGTGGAACGCGGTGATCCGCCACTTCGCGTCCTCCGCTTTCGACAGCACCCAGTCGGTCGGCATCGGTGCCTCGCCGAACGGGTCCATCTTCTCGATGATCTCCTCGAGCAGCACCTGAACGTCGCTGTGTTCGGCGTTGTCGAGCACGGCTTTCGCTGCGTCCGACAGCGCGCTCCGCTTGGCGACGAGGGTCGGGAATCGTGGGGTGGTGTACGTGGACAACGTGAGCATGGTCTCCTCCTTTGGTGGTGGGCGATCGGTGATCGCCCTCCAAACCAAGGTAACGCGTCCACCCGAGAGGTCAACGCTTCTGACCAGATTTTCTTCCGTGGCCAGGTGCAACACCACCTGACACCGTGCGTTTCGCCTTGTCCAGCATCACCTGGGCGTCCTGCCCTGCCCGTGCCCATTGCGCGGGGTAATCCGCCACCGCTTGGCGGATTGATTCGAGCCCCTGCGCCGCTTCCTCCTCGATGTCCTTGCGCTCCTCCAACGCTGCGAGGTATGCCTCGTGCAGGATCGGCATTTTGACGATCCATTGCCACGCGTCGGGCACGTTGCCGATGACAGAAACCGTCGCCTGGTTCTTCAAGTCGTTCTGTTGCGACGCGGTCGCGCCAGCCCGCACGAGAAGTCCCATGGTCTGCACGAGGACGTTCAGCGCATCCTCCAACTGCTCAGCATCTGCGATGCCTTGGCTACGCTGATCCGCTTTCTGGCACAGCATCGTCAGCGGCGTGACGCCGTAAAAGCGCCGCGTTGGACTTGCCCCACGTGCCAGAAGCAACGCGGTGATTTGTTCGTTGACCCCGATCGAGCGAGCCAACGCCATGCCGGGGCAGTGATTCGGAGTGTCCGGGTCCGCCCCTGCGTCCAGGATCCGTTGAACGTCGTCGATGTTGCCGACGGTGATCGCGCTCACCAGTTGCCGCTCAAGGCGCTGGTTCCGATCAAACGTCGCGGGATCGAACACGATCGGGGGCGGGAGCCCCAACCGAGCGCGCTCCGCGGCTTGCTGCTCGTCCGTGAGATCCGTGTTCCAACCCCACGCGCTTTTCCCCGGTTCCATCCACTGAGGTCCGCTCGCCTGCGTCACGGCGTGATTCGCCGCCTCGCGCTCCTCCACCTCACTCATGTAGAGGTCGGTCGCATCCACCGGACCGTCGGTGGTCGGGGGATCCTCCGCCGGCGGTTCAGGTTCGCCGTCGGCGTCCGCGTTGCTCATCGGACCGAGGGGATCGGTCAAGCTTTTGAGCAACGCGAGCAGGTTGGAGGGTTGGCGAAGCGTTTCGCGCGTCGCGCTCAGACGATCGATGGTGCCTTGCGTCATCGCGATGAACGCCGCCCGCTCGGCGTCGTCGATCGCCGCGTTCAGGGCCCGTCGGTTCATGAGGACCGGGTGCTTGTCGCGCAGGTGCCTGGCGAAGCCCGTCGCGCCGGCGTCCTGGAAGCGCCGCAACACGTCCCGGTAACGGTCTGCGCTCGGACGGGTTGCCAGCAGCAGCGCCACCCAGACCGGGAGCGAATAGGTGCCCGGGAGGTCCACGGTCAGCGACTCGTTGAGCAGTTCGGGGGACGCTCGGTCCAGCACAACGTGCAGGACGGACACGGGCGATTGCCGGTGCACCTCCCCGGCGTCGATGTAGTGCTGCCAGCGGTCGCCCAAGCCCACCGCATCGAGCAGCAGCATCGCCAGCAGGTCCGCCCGGCCGAAGACGACCGCCGCGGTCAGGTAGGCGTTGCGCAGCGAGACGTAGCTCGACCAGCCGTGCTCGATGCGCTGCTCCCGCTCGTGCGGGGTGCAAGCCAGGTAAAGCGGCATCATCGCGTCGTGAGCGAGCACGCCGGCGGGCGCCTCTTCGAAGAACGTCACGTCGTCGGGGTAGCCCATCCGGCGCCGGACGATCCGCGCCGTGTCCGAGCCAGCGTCCTCGACGAGGTCGTCGAGGAAATCGACGCTGTGCTGGTGAAGGGTGTGGTGGTGGTTCGCCATGGTGACGCTCTCGTGGGGGTTACAGACGCGCGCGCGTGGCCCGTGCAGCGGTGACGGGGATCGTGCTGATCGCCGCGCGCAACGCTCGCTCCTCTTCCTTGATGAAGAGCGCGCTGAGCGTGCTCGCGGTGCGTTCGAACTCCGCAACCCCGGACTGGATCTCGGGGCGGACGGTGTTGAACCATGCGGGAATCGTGAGGTTCGACCCGTTACCGTAGTGGTGGCTGATGGTCCGGTCCAGCGCGCCGGCTTTGACCAGGGCTCGCACGCAACGCCGTGCCTCCGCCCACCATTGCGATGGAGACTTCACCTTATCGCCGCCGCGGTTGCCGGAGGTCCACATGTAAGCCCGGTCGAGCAGATCGGGGATTCCGTCGGAGAGGTCGTCGCCCGGTGCGCGCTGGGTCAGGAGTTCCTTGAGCGTCGCGGAATGGCCTGCCATCACCGCCTCCTCGAAACGCTGCCGGAAGGGACCCGTGCGCGGCTCGAGCACGAGCATCGACCAGATGTCGCCGCCCTCGGTCGCCAGACGCGAGACGTGGTTGTCCGGGGAGTGCGTCACGTGGACGTCCGCCCCACGGTCGAGCAGGAGCCGGACCACGCGGGCACGGCCCAGTTCGATCGCCATCCGCAGCGGAGCGTTCTGGCTTTCGTCCCGTTCGTCGATGTCGGCGCCGGCATCGAGCAACAGGGTGACGATCTCAGGGTCGCTGTGCGCCACGATCGCCTGGTGGAGCGACGTGGTGCCGTCCTCCCTTTTCGCGTTCGGGTTGGCGCCGTGGTTCAGCAGGACCCGCACAGCGTCCGCGCCCGAGCCGATCGCGATGCCCAACGCGCCGTCCTTCTCCTCCTGCGTGAACGCGTTCGAGGCGTGGTCGAGCAGCATCCCCAGGATCGCCGCGCGCGCCTGCGTGTGATAACGGTCGGTGGGTGCCGCTGCGATGTTCAACGGCGTGAGCACGTGCCCGTTCGCCCATCCGGACGGGCGTTGAGCCTTGGGGTCCGCGCCCGCGGCCAGCAGTCTTTCGACCACCCCGGTGCTCCCGGTTTGCACAGCCCCGATGAGGGCGTAGTCCGTTTCCTGTTGCGATGCGGGCAGCCAAGCCAGGGGAATGTTGCTCATGTCGATGCTCCGGTGCGAACGGGGTGGGGTGTTGATCCAAGCTACTGCGTGGCCAAAAAAACTCAAGAGGAACGGCGAAAAATACTTCGGTTATTGGGTGGTTGGGTGGCGTTGCACCTGACGATGGTTCGATCCTCGTCGCTATGTTTTGCTTCGGGCGATGAACACCCAGGTGGGGCGCTTTCGCGCCCGGGAGATCCCGCTTCGCGCCGTCGCCGGGGGATCCGATCGTCCTCGTGGGTGGTTGATCGATGGTTTTACGAGAGTCCACGGAGCTTCATCAACGCCACGACGTCCTCTTTGCGGTAGCGGCGGCGTCCTGCTACCAGCACTGGGGTGATGTCACGCCGCCGCGTGTGCAGATCGAGAGCACCACGATTCGTGTCGCCCATCATGATCGCCGCGTCGATCGCGGTCACGGTCTCGTCGATCTGACGACGCAGCGCGTCCACACGGTCCGCGTCGTAGTAAGCCCGCCGCCCGCCGCGGGCGCCGGTGCGAATCGTGACCGCCGGAATGCGAGCGTTTTTCATCAGGCGCCCAGCGGTGGTGACGTTGATGTAACCGAACATCGCTCCCACGGTCTTTCCGTCATACATGCGCACCGCTTCATGGGGCGTCATGGCGGGCGCAGAGGTCCCACCCGGGGCGTCGGTCACGTGGATCTTGAGCGTGAGGTTGATCCCTGCCAGCGCTGGGAGGAGGGTCGGAAGTTCTGCCGTGGTGCAATGAAGGATCATGCGTTTTCTCCTACGTTTCTGGACAAGGATCGCCCTGGTGGGTGGATGAGAAAACACCCGCCGTCCATCGCCGACGACGGGTGGTCATTGGTCGATCACACGGAGCGATACGGCTGGCCGTGGAGTTCGAGGACGATCAGCGTCGTCACCGACGGCACGTTGAAACCCTTCTTGCGCAGGTTCTTCACCAGCGGTTCGAGCTTGGAGTAGTCGCCCCCGGCGCCCAGTGCTGCCACCGCGGTTTCACCGTGGCCGTGCAGCAGCGCAAGGTGCGCCGGGGTCAAGCCGCCTGCCGTGCGCGGGGGCTTGTAGCCCTTCACGGAAGCAATCGCCTCCACCGCCGCGGTTTGGCCCATTTCGGCGAAGCAGTGCAGCAACGAATAGCCCGAATCGTCCAGCGTCGGGTAGGGGTCCGTGCCCTTTGCCTTGATGCGCTGGATGGTGAGCGGACGCAGCATCGCTGCGAGTTCGGGGTAGCCGCACGCTTCGGCCGTGTCGCACGGTGCTTGGCCGTCATGGTCGCTGAGGTTCGGGTTCACGCTACCGACCACCAGACGTTGCACGCAGTCGGTCTCTCCCCACGCCGCTGCGCTGAACAGGGCCGTGCGACCGTGACGGTCATACAGGTTCTCGTTCGCCCCCAGTGCGAGAATCGCCGACACCGCCTGCGCGTTCCCATTGATCGCCGCCGCCATCAGCGCGGTCGTCCCGTTGTCCGATCCCGCGTCGATCGAGTGTCCGGCGTCGATCAGCAGGGTCGCGATCTCGTCGTTCCACGACACCCCTTGAACCATGACCATCAAGTGGAGCGGGCTGAGCCACGAGGTGACGCCCGTATCTTGGTAAGCGGTGAAGCGAAAGGTGCTCGCGCACCCGGCGGTCGTCGCCATGTCCAGCATGGCTTTCATCGCCGGAACGTCCCCCCGGATGCCGTTCCAAAACATCTGCTCGAGCGCCGGCTGCAACGCCGGGTCGAAGGTGCGCTTGCCGGTCGCGTCCGGGACCAGAACCATGAACGGTGCGGCGATCGGGGCCAGCGGGTTGTAGGTGTTCGATTGGGTGTTGCCCATGATGCTCTCCTTGATGGTTTTCGCAGGGTGCGTTGCACCTGGTGAAGTTGTAGTTCGGGGTTCCGTTGATCGGTGATGCCTTACGCGATCTTGCGCAAGCGCATCAGTTGTTGAAGGTCATCAAGGCGGTAGCGCATCTTCCCTGCCACCTTCGTCGGGGTGATGTGGCGATGCTTGGTGTGGTAGTAGATCGGCTTCTGGCTCTTGTCGCCCATGAGGGACGCCGCGTCCTTCGCGTTCAACGTGTCGTTGAAGAGCTTCTTGAGGGCGTCGACCTTGTCGGCGTCGTAGTAGTTGCGCGTGTCGCCCCACTTCCCGTAACGGTTCGCGAGGAGCGCGTCGATTCCGGCACGCTTCATCAGATCGATGGTGCGCGAGGTGTAGGTGTGACCGAAGAGCGCGCTCACCTCGTCCGTCGAATACCAGCGCGGCTCGCCCTTGACCTTCGGTGCCGGTTGTTGGACCGCCGTGGGTTCCCCCACCACGTCCTGCTTCACGACCGGCACCGGTGCCGCCATGGTAACCGTCGGCTCGGGCGTCTTCGACGGTGCGACCGATTCGGTTTCGACGGGTGCGTCGCTCACGGTGAGGTGGAACGCGGACTTCAGACCGGCCAGCATGGGCAGGAGGGACGGGAGTTCTGCGGTCGTGCAGGTAACGTTCACGAGATTTCTCCGTGGGTGGTTGAACAGTGAAGCCAGTTTCGTTCGGATAGGGTTCTTGCTGCGGATTCGGATTTCGCGAGGACCTGTTTTCCGGGACAACAACCTTCCTGGTGGGGATGGATTACCCGCCCTGCGGCATCTTGATCTGTGCTGCCACCTTCTTGCGCGCTTTGGGGTCGCGGATCTGCATGAGCAGTTCGTCGATCTTCACCTCGATCGTGTCCGCCGCTCCGCGGTAGTCCTTCCGTTGCAGAGCGTCGTGGACCGCCGCCGCGTGCTCGTAGCCGTTGATCGTGCGGTCGAACTGATTCACGTGGCGCGTCACAAAGTTCGTCGTGGTGTCCGGACCGTCGTGATAGCCGTAGCCGTGCTCCGTCGCGAAGGTCGTGGCTTCGATCAGGCCGTGCCCGTCGTCGAGCGCCACCGCCAGATCGAACGCGTCCTCGATCAGGTAGTTCTCGTCGTCCCCGTCCTCCCCTTCCTCCTGGTCGTCGTCGCTCACCGCATCGGGCTTCCCGAGGCGACGTGCGATTGCGTTGAGCATCGCCGTGCTGGTCACCTCCGCCGGGTAATCGACGCCCATGGTGTCCATCAGGCCGCGCAGGAACGGGATCAGGTCCAGCCGCATCGGGTTGGGGTCTTTCATGTTCAACGTGCCGTCGTCCTGCACGCCGAACGGGGCGAAGAGCGCGCGAATCACCGGGGTGACGTGCGCGAGGGTGAGCTTGCCGTCGGTCATCTTGAGGATCTGCATGAGGGGTCTCCGGGTTAAGCCGCTGCGTGCATGAGTTTTTCCATCATCGCTTCCGACAGCGCGGCTTTTGCCGCGTCACCGTAGAACTCGGTCAACAGCGATACAAGGTCGTTCACGTTGTCGCTGCGCGGACCGTTCGCCTTGATCGCTGCCATCACCGCGATCTGGATCAGGGACGCACGAGGACCGCTCTCGGCGTTCACCTCCGTCAACGCCGTGCCGAGCGAATGCAAATGCTGCACGTGTTTTTCGAGGACGATCAGGTTGTGGATCCCGTTGACCACGAGCTTCTTGTCCCGCGCGTTCGTGCTGGTCACGGTATGGAGGACAAAGATGTAGTTCGCCGTGTTTCCCCCCGCGAGGGCCAGACACGCGAGGTGCATCACCGTTTCACGCCCGTCCGTCGCATCCACGTGGGCGGTCACCGTTTTGCCGCCCTCACGCAGTGCTTCCAGTGCTGCGTTGCGCTTCGCCTTGGGGACGCACGCCCACGCGAGAACATGGTTGTTGTGCGTGTCGATGATCATTTTCACGTTCGTGGTGCCGATGCAAGGTTCCAGCGGGTCCACCACGTGGAGCTTGTGCAACTCCTTAAGCACGCGCTGCGAGAGCCCGGCGTCCTGCTTTTCCTTCGCGACGTGAAGTTCCTTCATCAACTGCTCACGGGTCTTGATCATGGTATGTAGTCCTTATGGATTTGGGAGGATGCTGGGATAAATGAAAACGAACGGATCAGCGATAAACCATCAACGGGGGACTGGCGGTTGCGTTTGCGTTGCTTGCAGCGCCGCGATCAGGTTTTGTGCGACGGTGGCGCGCACGGTCTCGTCTTTGATGCCATCGAGCAAACGCGTGACCTTCTCCGTCACGACCTTGCTCGCACGGTCGAGGTTCTGCGCCGCGATCGCCTTGCGCAGGCGTTCCGCCCAGAGCAGTTCCTTCGAAGTGTTCACCCAATGGGAGAACTGGACGCCTTGGAAGGTCGCGGTGCCGTAATACGATTGGATCGCCGGACGGCTTCCCACGCTCGCGCAGTCCAGTGCGATCGACGCCAAGCCGTGCCCGTCGTCGAAGAGGGATGCCAGCATGAGGAGGTCGGCGAAGTCCGCCGGCGTGTCGAACCACTCGTCGATGCAGTCGAAGCCGTGCCGGTCGACGAGGTCGTTCACCGTCTCGCGCGATGCGACCGGCACGCCAAAGTGGTCCATCAGCGCGGCGAACACCGGGGGAAGCACCGGTTCGTCATCGTCCGCCTGATCGACATGGACCCCGAGGTCGCTCGCCAGCCGGATCAGACCCTGGTGAGCGTCGCCCCACGTGCCGTCGGAGATCGCCGTCGTTGCGTAGTTCCCAGCGCCGTCGTCGTCGGACCACGCGATCATCGCTTCGCCATCGCCCAACGCGGTGACGTCGAACGCGTCGAAAAGCGCGTGGACAACGGGGGTGATGCGGTTCAAAACGAGGGTGCCGGTCGCGTCCGAGCGAAAGTTCATGGTTTTGCTCCTTTGGGGATGATGGGTATGGTCGTGTCGAGGTGGACGGGGATCACACGCGCAGCGCTGCCTGGCGACCTTCTGCTGCCGCAGCCAGCGACAGGCGGTCGGTCAGCGCTTCGCCGGTGTGGCGGTTGCGCACCCGCACGTCCAGCGTGCCGTCGGGAGACTTGACCGCGACGATGGTGCGGGACTCGCCGTTGCGCACGTCCTGCGCGTCGCACGCCGCGAGCAGGACCGTCACCGCGTCACCGTTCTTCTTGTAGCGGGCGATGTCCAAGGCGGTCAGGGTCTCGCCGTTCGGAGCCTCGAAGCGCGCGCTGAGGTCGGCACCGCAGTCGATCAGGTGCTGCACGATCTCCGGGTTGCCGCATTGTGCTGCCACGATGAGCGCGTCGCACCCGTTGTTCAGTTGCAGAGCGAGCAAATCGTTGCGCTCACGGGTCACCAGCGTGCGGACCGTCGTGACGTCCCCTGCGACGGTCGCGTCGAGCAGGCTGTTGAAACGGGTTTCGAGGTCGTCGGTCAGGGTGTCGAGCAGTTGTACGGTCGGTGCGTTCATGGTGGTGTCCTTAGGTGGTTGGTTGCGATGGATGCAGTTTCGGGCAGGTTGCCGGGGTGCCGCGGATCTGGATTTTTCGAGGACCCGAAATCCGGGACAGGGGACGGTCAGACGGTCACCTGGTGACGCGCGAGGTCGCGCCAGAGCCCGTCGCTCTTCTTGCCAATGCCGCGGCTGGAACGAGCGTCCGCCCGGTCGCAGCACGCGCTGAACGCGTGAAACGGAACGAGGATCGGAGCCGTGGTGTTCAGCAGCGCGCCGGCGCGGTGGGCGATGGGAAGCACATTGACGAGCGAGCCGGTGGGGTCGATCGAGTGCTCAGCGGTGGGTTGGTGAAGCGTCGTCATGGTGATCTCCGTTCCGTGGTGTGTTGCGATGGAATGGATGATCACGTCGCGAGGCCCCAAGCCGCGGATTCGGATTTTTCGGACGCGCGAAATCCGGGACAACGTCCCGGGAAGACGCTGCTGGGTGCCTTGCTGGACGCGGGATGGAGGGAAACGGGGACCCGTGACGTCCCCTAAAGACCCGGGCGGCTAACGCCGCGGGACGACCCGCTGCCGCCCGTCACGTCCGCGGAAGTGATTTGCACCTGAACGATCGAGGAGCCCGCCGTTCGACGCCGGTGGCGTGCGCGGGCGATCGCCGGGGAAGCGGAGCGCCCCGGGTGGGGTTGATGAGGTTGGTGGTGGAGGGTTGCGGGGGCGTGCGGAAACGCCGCGCCCCGCCTTGCTGTCAATCGACCCGGACGGTCGATGGCTTCTTGCGTTTCGCCAGCGCCTGCACCCGAAGGTCGTCGGACGGACGCGTGTTCGCGCTCGCCGCGTTTTCTTCTTCGACCAGCCGGGCGTACGCCGCCCGTTTGGCGTCGATCTCCTCTTCCGTCGGCTCGGTGTCGTAGCCGTTGCGGTCGAGGTAGCCCGCCCATAGGGTGTCGAGCCAAGCGTTCATGTCGTCGCGGAAGAAGCCAAGTTCGCCAAACGCCTCGAACAGCCGGCGGCGGTCCCGCAACGACACGAAGACGTCGTCTTCAAGCCAACCGGTTTCGGGATGGTTCCAGGCGTAGTCCCCCGTGCTTTTTGCGCCGGCATGGATCAGCGCCGCCACCGCCAGGACCAGAACGTCGCCGATCATGAAACCGTCGTCCTCGGGCGGCGTCCCCCGTTCCTGCTCCGTGCGGTCCCGGGCTTCGCGGGTGGGTTCCTCCGTCTGGGCCTGCACCTGCGCTGCGTACGCCGCCCGGCTCGCACCCGGAGCGTCCGGTCCCTTGATCGCCGGTTTTGGTTTTGGACCGGCTTTGCCCGTCGGTGCCGGTGCGGTTTGCGCGGATTCCTTGGGCTTCTCCTTCTCCGCGGGTGCGATCTTCGGGAAATCGACGCTGTAGCCTGCCTGGATGGCGTGCCGCCATTGCTGCGGGGTGTATTCCGACATGATCCGCGCACCGATCCGAAGGCTCGCGCTCATCGCTTCGTCGATCACACGCCAGTCCGCCGCCGACCGCTGATGGGCAGGTTTGTCCGCAAGCGCCCGGGGAACCGCCGGACGCCCGTCCGGATCCGGGTGTTCGCCCACCGGTAGGACGTCGAGTTCCAGGAGGTCCGCCGTGCGCCGGTGCGCATCGGTCGGACCTTCGCGGTAATGCAAGATCGGGAGCCAGCAGTCGTCCACCGTGAGCACACCGCCCATCAGCGCCCAGATGGGGACGCCATGCGGGCCAACGTCGTAGAACGCTCGCGCCCCCGGGATCCACCCGTCCATTTTGAACACGGTCGCCGGGTCGAGCTTGCCGACCGTCCCGCGTTCGTACTTGTGCCACGCCGTGCCCGCCTGGCCGTCCAGCAGCCCGTTCATGGCGTCGCGCGACACCTGCAGCCGTTCGCCCTTCGATGCCTTCCCGCCGGGCAGGTCCCGTGCCAACGTCTCGTCCGCGTCGCCCGTGTCGTTGATCAGCGGGTTCTTCACCCGTTTCACCAGATAGGCCCGGAGCGCTTCCAAGGTCTTGCCCTCCGGGAGCACCAGCCGGCTCGTCCCGTTGAGCGCGTCTTCGGCTTCGAAGCGGCACCACCTCGCCCACGCCTGCGTGCGCGGGACGTGCCACGCCAGTTTCGCATTCCCGTGCGGCTTCTTAGGTGCTTTTGCTCCTGCTGCCCCGTCCACCGTCTTGCCTGCCTTCGTCACCATCCTGCTCGCCCCGGTCCGATTGTGATTCGTCCGATTGTAAGCCGGCCTGCTGCCCCGGGTGCCGTTTCCGCCTGCCAGCGGGTTGGCCTGGATTTCGCCTCTCCGAAAAATCCACGTCCGCGAGCGGGAGGGGTGTGCCATTTAAATGGGGGTCCGCGCAACTTCTACGACGGACGCCATGACCACCACCGCACGCAGCCTCGACCAGTTCTACACCTCCCCGGCGGTCGCTCACTCCCTCTACCAAACGCTGTTGACCCGTCTCGGACGCAAGGCGAAGGGTCTGCGTTTCGTCGAGCCGTCCGCCGGCGCCGGTGCGTTCTTCGAGCAGTTCCCCGCCGGGTCGATCGGTCTGGACCTCGACCCGCGTTGCGATGGGGTTGAGCAAGCGGACTTCTTCGACTGGACGCCAGAGGAGCCGGCCGCGCCGATGGCGTTCGTCGGGAACCCGCCGTTCGGAAAGAACGCGTCGCTCGCCGTGCGGTTCTTCAACCGTGCCGCGTCGTTCCCGGGAACCTCCTTCATCGCGTTCGTGGTGCCCCGCTCGTTCGAAAAGGCGTCGGTCCAACGTCGCCTCGACCGTGGATTCCGTCTCGTTCACCAGGAGATCCTGCCGGAGAGCGCGTTCGTTCACGAGGGCGAGCCGTACGACGTGCCCTGCACGTTCATGCTGTGGGAGCGCAGCGCGGTCCACGCCAGCGAACCGGTGCCGGTGGTGCGCACGCACCCGGATTTCGTCCTGCTCTCCGACGCCGAGCGGTTGAGCGCGGACTTCGCCGTCCAGCGTGTGGGGTCCGCCGCCGGCGCGGTCAAGGACATGTTCGGTCGCGTCCCGACGGGCTCGCACTACTTCGTGCGTGCCACCGACCGCTTCGAGAAGAAGCTCGTGCGCGAGCGCTTCGAGCGTCTGGAGTCGGACGGTGCGTGGGAGGTCGTGAAGCGCCGCACCGCCGGAAACCCGTCGATCGCCCAGGACGAACTGGTCGCGGGCTACGCGGGAACGCTGTCCAAGCCGTTGCCCACGGTGTTCGAGCAAGCGCACCGTCTGCACGACGACAGCGGTCTGTCCGACGAGGCCCGCCGCACCGGGGGCGTTGTCTACACGCCGAGCGCGCTCGCCCGCTCGATGGTGCGCATGGCCCGCCTCGAGCCGACGGACCGTGTTTTGGAACCATCGGTGGGGAGGGGCGTGTTCCTGTGGGCGATCGTTCAGCATTGGGTGCATGAGCGCGGCTGGTCGTACGAGCAGACCGCGACGTGGGCTGAAAAGCATTTGTTCGCTCAAGATGTGTGCGAGAAAGCGATCGACGACCTCGCCAACCTGTGGACGTCGTACTTTGCCGAGCACGGGGTGGTGTCGGACCTGCGTCCGAACCTGCGGGTGGGCGATGCCCTCTTCGCCGGCTGGTCGCGCGAACGCTTTTCGATTTCGATCGGGAACCCCCCCTACGTCCGCACGACTGCGCTCGAGCCGGACTACCGTGACCGCCTGCGCGAAGCGTTCCCGATCGCCTGCGGGGCCGGCAACTTCGACCTGTATTTTGGGTTCATGGAGCAAGCCACCCGCCAGAGCGATCGCTCTGTGCTTGTCGTGCCCACCACGTGGATGAGCAACCGTTGCGCCGACGCGCTGCGCGCTCACCTCCGCCCTCGGGTGCGTGCTGTCGTGGATTTCGGCATGCGCCTCGTGTTCGGGACGAAAGCCGCCACCTACACGTCCATCGTTGTGACGGGTCCGGAAACCCATGCCCCGCTGCTCCATCGCACCAACCTCCCGGAAGAAGGCACGCCGTGGGAGGTGTTCTTCCGCGACGACAACGGTCCGCTCGATGACACGGGCTGGTATTTTGGGGAGGACCGCGATCTGGACGGTCTGTTGCGCGGTGCGGTGGACGGTCCGACCTTGAACGACATCGCGATCGTCCACTCCGGCGTGAACACGAGCGCGGACGGAGCCTTCCTGGTCGAAGGCGGTCAGGTGGTCGGGGAGCGGGTGCACGCGGTCGATCCGCTCACGGGTCAGGGTGTGCGCCTGCCGCTCGCCATGACGCCTCGGTTCCTGAAGCTCAACCGTCTGCACAACCGGTCGAAGCTCGACGCGAGCACCGACCGGATGATCGCCCCGTACGACGCGGCGTGGCGTCTCGTGCCGGAGAACCGTCTCGGTGCGGACGCGCTGAAGTGGTTGAGCGCCCGCCGTGACCGGCTGGACGCGCGCGGAACGAAGGGAATCGAGGACTGGTATGCCTTTGGTCGCCGTGCCGGGATGCTGACGCTCGACCCGGACCTGCCGGTGCTGCTCGTGACCTGCTGGCCGTGCGAAGCGATGAAGCCGATTCGCATCACCCCGCGTGAGATCTCGCCGGACGGGCGCTTCCTGTTCGTGGGAGGTTTCGTGGTTCAGCCGCGCGACCCGGCGGACATCGACCGCGTGCAGCGCGTGCTGGAAAGCGAGAGCACGTGGCGGGCGATCTTTCGCTACGGTCGTGCGAAGAAGAGCACGCGCCCGTACCACACCTACACCGCCGCCCTGCTGCGCATCGTGCCGATGGGGAATGCCGGAACGGTGGAGCGCGATGCGATGGCGGTCGAGGCGGTGGCGCCGGAGACCGTCAACGTCTGACCGGGAGCCGGGGGTGATGGCGCGAAGCGGGTCGCCCGAAGCCTCCGCAGGAGGGGTTTGCATGGGAATGGGATCACCCCGTGAACCGCGCAAACCCCAAACCCACTGGGGCGCAAGCGCCCAGGACACTGCTGCTGACGCCCGTTTCCTCGCGGGAGGAACGTCCCGCCGGTTGCGGTCGTGCCTCGGTTTCCGCTGTTCATTGCATCGTGTAAGAATGCTCCTCGCAACGGGACCGGCTCGTCCGTCCCGATAACACCATCAACGAATGCGAGGGGTACCAGTGAGCAACGGGAACACTACGACGCCGGCCTGGCAAACGGTGGCGCTCCATGGCTGATCCAACCACCGTCGCCGCTGTCGCGGCCGATCCATACGGGACCATCAAACTCATCGCCGCTATCGCCTCGCCCATGGTGTCCGCGATCGCGATCGGGGTGTCCGGCTTCATCGCGTGGACCGCCATCAAGACGCCGCAGAAGGATCGGGAGAGCAAGAATCACCTCGACCAGGCGATCCTGTCGATGCAGCGCGCGCACGCGGCGCTGACCAACGATGGTCGAAATCCGCATGCCGAACCGGATCGAGCAAACTGGCTGACGGCCGCGCGCCACATCGAAACTTACAAGAAGCTCAAGCGCGGGGTGACCGAACCGTCGCACAAGGTGATGTGCGAGGACCACGAGGAATACTGGCGTCATCGCGTATCCGATGCGGTTCAGATGTACGCCCTTCGCCCGAAGGGTTGGTACGAGGAGGACCGCGCCAACGGCCGCAACGGGTTGTACCCAGCGTCGCTGGTCATCGTGTACGGATTCGCGTCGTGGCCTGACGACAAGAAAGATCCGATCGACGAGGCAGACCTCGCCGCCATCGCGGAGGCCCACGACGTCCGCAAGGGCAACCATGGGTTGAGGGATTACCTCGAACGGTTCCCGGAGAACGCGATCCTGGACGAGGCGGACGCCAAGCGACCACCCCGCGCACGGGGTTAGCGCCGCATCGGGCGTGAGCTACGGAAAGGTTCTCCGATGGAGCCCCATTACTGATTGCTTCCGCACGGTCCTTGGCTGTGCGCGTGGTGGACTGCTAGACTGTATATCCATACAGTATTCTTGCTCTGCCCCATGAACACCGTCGTCGTCCCTTCCGTCCCCGTCCCGCTCACGGACGATCCGGCCGCTTTGCTGCTCGCGGAGGCGTTGGACCGCCTGCCCGCCGGGTTCCCGAGCCCTGCTCAGGATCACACGCAACGTCCGATCGAACTGAACGAACTGCTCGTGCCCCGCCCGCTGAGCACGTTCCTGTTCACCGTGGCCGGTGACAGCATGACCGGTGCCGGGATTTTCGACGGGGACAAGCTCGTGGTCGATCGATCGCTCGAACCGAAGCACGGGTACATCGTCGTCGCCTGCGTCGATGGGGACTTCACGTGCAAGCGCCTCTACAAGCGCGCCGGTGTCGTGAAACTGGTCGCCGCCAACCCCGCCTACCCGCCCATCACCTTCGGGGATGGTCAGGAAATGACGGTGTGGGGCGTGGTCACCTGGAACCTTCGACAGGTGCTGCCCACCCGCATGCCGGGGTCGTCGTGAGCGCGCAGGTCTTCGCGCTCGTGGACGGGAACAATATGTATGTGTCATGCGAGCGCGTGTTCCGTCCCGACCTCATCGGCAAGCCCGTGATCGTCCTGTCGAACAACGACGGGTGCGCGGTCGCTCGCTCCCAGGAGGCGAAAGACCTGAACGTCAAAATGGGTCAACCGTGGTTCCAGATCCGCCACCTGGCGGAGAGCCACGGGCTGATCGCCCTCTCGTCGAACTATGCGCTCTACGCCGACATGAGCAGCCGCATGATGGCGATCGCAGGTTCTTTTGCACCTCAACAAGAGATTTACAGCATCGACGAGACCTTTCTGGACTTCTCGAACCTCGCGCCGGCCGTGCCGAACCTCACCGTCTACGGTCATACCATCCGCGACCGCATCCTCGCGTGGATCGGGATTCCGACCTGCGTCGGAATCGGACCGACGAAGACGCTCGCGAAGCTCTCGAATCACATCGCGAAGAAGAACGTCGGCGGGCGCAACTGGGGTGGGGTGTGCGACCTGACCGCCCTGCCCGAGCCGGAGGTGGACGCCCTGCTCGCGCAGATTGCGGTTGGCGAGGTGTGGGGCGTCGGGCGCCGCCTGCGCGACCGCCTCACCGCCGACGGGATCAACACCGCGCTTGCTCTGAAGCGCGCGGACCCGACGTTCATCCGGTCGACCGTGTCCGTGGTGCTCGAACGCACGGTTCGCGAGTTGAACGGCGTCGTGTGCTACCCGCTCGAATGCGAGAGCCAGCCCCAAAAGCAGATCGTCTGCTCCCGGTCGTTCGGTGCGCCCGTGATGGCGTTCGATGACCTGGCGGTCGCGCTCCGGGACTTCGCCGCCACCGCCGCCGGGCGGATGCGCAAGCAAAACCTGAAAGCCGGCGTCATGCTGGTCGAGTTGCAGGCGGAAGGGGTCGTGCAGGAGGACCTGTTCGCCCCGACGTCCAGCAAACGGGACCGGCTGATGGCTGCGCTGGACGCCGTGAACGACCGATTCGGACGGAACACCGTTCGCGTGGGGAGCATCGAAGGTCACCAGGCGTGGCACATGAGCCAAAACGCGAAGACGCCGAGCTACACGACGGACTGGGGAGACCTGCCGGTGGTGCGGTGATGCCCTCTTGAAAGTCGTCGCATGCAGGATTCGATCTGCTATATTTTTTTAGCAAACGGGGCGGACAGTATGCGTTTTGGGCAAGCGCTTGCCTCGGGACCACACGACAAAAACGATTTCCGAGGAGCACGCATGTTCACGGGGCAATACCGAGACATGGCGCAGGCGTTTCACAGCCGCGCGCCCAACACGTTCAAGGCGTTTCAGCACCTTCAGATGGCGTTCGACGACGGTGCGAAGCACATCGGACGGAACAACAAAACGCTTTTCGGGCGTGACAAGGGGCGCATGGCGTTCGAGAAGATTCGCACCAACCTGGGACGCTCGATCATCGCCATGCGTGCCGACGGGCTCCTCGTGCCAAGGGCGACGACGGCGCAGGTGCGCGAGGTTCTACGCACCGAACTCCAAGCCTTCTGCCAAATGACGCCCGCGTGGGATCGTGCCTCCACCTTCATCGCTCTGTTCTTCGACGGGGAGGATTCACCCATCCAGGAAATGCTCGAGGATCAACTCGAGATCAATCCGGGCTAAACACGATCGCGGCGCTCAGGTCATGGCGGTCACGATGTGCTGCTGCATCCGATCGAGGAGCGAATCCGCGGTGATTTTTGATCGCCCAAGCCGCAGTTCCCGGACGCACTCCGGTTCGGTCGCGATCGTGATCGCCAGCGCGTTTTGCACGAGCCGGTAGAAGGTCGTCGGGTCGTCCGGCTCGATCGCTTTCTCCGTGTGGAAGTAGTCCAGGTCGATGTCGAGGATGTAGGGCTCCGCTTCGGGACCCAGCACCCCGTCCGCCTGCGCCATGCGGGTCAGCGTCGCCAGTTCGTGGTCGAGGTAGGTGGATTCGAGCACCCCATCGTAGCGTGCCCGCACGCAACGATCGTTGTGGATAGGTTTTTTGCAGTCGATGGCGTCGCATCCCCCGTAGGTGCCGTAGACCTCGGCGTCCGCGATGTTGTCGGTCTGAAGGTTCACGACGAACGCGCGCGACAGGATCTTCGCCTGGACCGCGGTTCGGATGTGCTCGTCGTGCTTGAGATCGTCAATGGCCGCCATGACGGTGGCCTCGACCTTCCAGTCGATCGCTTTGATCATCCCGGGTAACAGCGCGTCTGTCGCCGCGGTGTTTCGGTCGCCGCCGTGCGGGTGGACCGTCCAATATCGATGGTCGTCGAAAGGCGCTTCCAGATCGGTGTGGTGGTCGAGCGTGATCAGCGCCGGTACGATTGCCGGATTGTTGCGCCGAACCTCCGCCCAGCCTTGCAGGACGTGGTGGTGCTTTTCGACAATGTAGACGTCCTTGCCGGCGATCTTGAGTTGCTGCTGAGCCATGGTGCGATGCGCGTGTGCGTGGGGGCATCAGCATACAACGCCGCGGTGCAAAACACCCCCGCTGGGAGCAGGGGCGGTCGCTGACGCCTGCGTTGCGAAGCGCGGGGGATCACAACCGATGCCGCACGCGCGCGACCGGTGCCGGCGTGTGGGCAGGTGCCTGAGCCTGCTCGGTGTCGATCGCCGCGCGCAGTGCCTGCTGCTCACGCTCCACGATGGTTTTGTGGACGAGGTTCACGCAGTTCCGGACCCTCTCCGTCGCCTCGAACTCGCCACGGTGTTCGGTTACAGGCATCGGTGTTGCCAGGCGGTCTTCTGCGTGCTGCCATGCCGGCCCCTGCCTGGTCAGTTCCAGATCCGCGTTCCGTTTGATCAGGAGTTGTGCGCTCGGTAGTTGACCATCGCGAACGGCGATCGCCAACGCGGTGTTCCCATCCTTGTCCAGCGCGTCCACGGGTGCCCCATAGTCCAGCAAGGTGCCGATGTTCGTCTCGGACCCCTGCGCCGCCGCGTGGTGAAGGGGCGTGCGCCCGTGCTCGTCCAACCCCCGTGGTCGCGCGTCAGCACCGTGTTCGAGGAGGAGTTTCAGGTTTTCCTCGTGGTTCAAGAGCGCTGCCACGTCAACCACTGAGCCCCGGTGTCCGCATCGATTCGGGTCGTGCCCAGCCTCGAGCAGCGCGCGGGTACTGTCGGGGTCCTCCATCCCCACGGCGACATGGAGCAGACCTTCATGGTCCCAGTTTCGCGCATTTTTCACGGCGTCCGCGCCGTGTTGCTGGGTGACGGCGAGAAGGTCCGCGCGGAAGTCTGCAGGATCTCGCCGTTCCGGGTGGTTGTAGAACAGGGTGTCGAAAATCTCGCGGTCAAAAAAGGGTTCCCGCATAGCGCCTCCTCGTGGGATGTTGGGTGCAACGCAACCCAGGTTACGAGATCCATCGCCCGCGTCAACCGAGCCCAAAAGCAAAACCCCCGCTGGGGAGCGGGGGCGGTCGCTGACGCCTGCGTCGCGAAGCGCGGGGGATCACAAGCGCTGCCGCACGCGCGGTGCCGGTGCCTTCGTCGGTTCGGCACCCGGGATCTCGATACCGAGCGCCCGGTCCGCCTCGGCCCGCAGCACGGATTGCTCGTACCTCACGCGCCGCTCGTTGTCCCGATCGTTGATCGCGGTCTGGACCTTCTGCGACGCCTCCGACGTTCCGTGGAGCAGCGATGCGTAGCTCTCCCGGTACGTGAGCCGGTCGGTCGGAAGATGGTTGTTCTGGTCCCGGATCGCCGGGTCGGCGCCCTGGTTGATCATGAACTGCAGGGTGTGGTCCTCCTGCCCCTGGTACGCCGCCCAGTGCAGCGGGGTCATGCCGTTCGCGTCGGGATGATTCAGCGCGTCCGCGCTCGCCCCCCGGAGCATGTAGAGCAGCGTATCCCTGCCCTCGTCCGTGCTCGCAGCGATGTCGATCGGGGACCGCCCGTCGCGATCCCGCAGGTTCGGGTCCGCGCCTGCCACGACCAGCATGTCCGTCGCGCTGCAGTGGCCATGCTCCGCCGCGATGTGCAACGGCGTCCGGCCGCGGTAGTCCCGAGCGCTGAGGTCCGCGCCCCGGTCGATCCAGTGCTCGGTCCAGTAAATGGTGTCGTCGCTGGGCTTCTCGCGCAACGTGTAAAAGAGTTGCAGGGTCTCGTGCGAGCGTTTGTCCTTGCTCATGTGGAATCTCCCATCAAAAAGAAGTTGAACGTGCCCGCCGTCGGATGACGACGGTGCTTACCCCGGACGGGGTGACGTGCTGCTTCCCGGATGGGATCTCGATCGCTGCGGTCGTGAAGACGCCGCCCGATGGGGTGATCTTCTCGTACCGGGCGCGCGTGTCAAGATCTCAGTGCGCTCGCCTCGTCCGGTATATTTTCAGAACGCCATCACCGATTGACCTGCTTATGCCGACCCTTGATGACGTCCGCTGGACGTTCTGCCTCGCCGACATCGAATCCACGGGCAACGCCCAGCGCGTGCGCGCCTTCCTTCGGGACGTGGTGGAACCCGCCCTTGCTGCGCTCGACGCCGACATCGAGCGCTGGGCCAACGAGACCGAAGGTGGGGCGCCCTTCGCCCACCAGGACGCGAAAGAGCTACTGCGCTCCACGACCGAAGCGTTCTGCCTGGCGATCCATTCGCTGTTCGAGCGCCAGATCCGGCGATGGCTGGCCGGTTGTGTGTACGCCCTCGCCCACTCCAAAGAACGGATCGAGCGCGCGCAGGGCGGCAACCTGAACGCCATGAACGTCTTGCTGAACGAGGTGCGGGGCGTTCCGCTGAACGCGTTCGACAGTTACGCCGACCTGCAGCGGCTCCAACTCCTGGCGAACGCGTGCCGCCATGGGGACGGGGATTCCGCCGCCCGGCTCTACAAGCGTCACCCGGAGTTGTGGCCGGACTGGCCACCGCTGCCGATCATGTTGCCGGGGCAAACCGAGCCTTACGTGTACACCGGTCCGCCCACGTTCGACCGCATCGTCGTGCCGCGACAATGGCTGCGCGATTTCGTGGATGCCGTCGCCTGGTTTTGGGAGGACGTAGAGGTCATCCACTGCAACAGCCTGCCCCGTCCCCACACGGGCGCCGACCACCGCCTGGCGGTTCTGCATCAGGCGCGCGCCGGCCGTCGGAAAACCGAGTTACATACGACGTGATCAGCCCGCGCCCGTGCTAACGTCCTTCCGACGGAACAACATGAGGAGAGCGGGATATGGACGTCGGTTGGTTTTTGCACGAGCGGGTGCGATTCATCCGCCAACTTTACGAGCGCTCGTCCGTACCCTTCGTCGAACGGATGCGGATGATCCGGGACGAGGTGCCTCCTTTCGAGCCGCCTTACAGCGAGGACGGGGAGCCTCCCTTCCTTGAGGAATGGGGGATCGACGATCAGTCGCTGCACGTCCTCGGCTACGCGTGCGTGTCGATGCTGTCCGACACGTTGAAAGTCTTCTTCGCCACCTGGGACCGTTTGATCGGTCTGCCGCGCGACCCGCCGATCAAGAAAATCTTCAAAGACCGCGGGTTCGTCGCCGGCTACACCGCCCTGTTCGACGCGCGCTTGCGCGTGAAGCTCGCCGACAGCGGTGTGGACCTCGACCTGCTCGAGCAGATCGTGCTGCTGCGGAACCGGGTCCAGCATCAGGAGCACCTGTCGCTGATGCGACCGAGCCATTCGGAAGCCGACCTCGCAAAGATGGCCAAGCCGTATTTCCTCGACGATCACGAACGGCAAAGCCTTGCGGAAAACGGTGGTGACCGGGAGACCGCTTGGTTGATGGCGCCCAGCGTGTCGGTCACCGGTGAGCAGTTGATGGGTGTCCTGGACGCTGTGGACCGGCTGGCCGACTGGATGGACACCGCTCTCGAACCGTTCCGCTACGGGCGCGGTCAGCGCTTCGACCCGGTGGTGCCAGAAGCCACCTGAGCGGTTTGGACGGGGACGGCGCCGGGGTTGAGGTTTCCCGGGACCATGAAAAACCCCCGCCGGGGGCGAGGGCACGCGCTGACGCCGGTGGCGCGGAGCGCTAAAGCCGAGCCCGCATCCTCGGACGGAGCGGTTCGGCGTGCGCCTGCCCCTGCTCCGCGGCCATCGCCTGCCGCGCTTCGTCCACCGCTTGCCGCAGGGTCTCCGCGTCACGCGTGCGGACCATCTGCATCGCCAGGGTGTCGTGCCCCCCGTGCTGTTTCTCCATCGCCCGCCACATCGGGGTCGCCATCGTCGCCGCCGGCTGAGCACCGTTCGTCAGGAGCTTTTCCACGATCGCCGTGTCCTTGTCGTTCAGGCGAAGCGACAGCGCGGTGTTGCCCTGGTCGTTCAAGGTGTCAAGCCCTGCCGGGTCGCCACCGCGTTGCGCCATGCGACGCGCGCAGTTCACGTTGCCCGTGTAAGCCGCCATGAACTGCGCGGTGGGTCGAATCGTACCGAGGGACGGCGGGATCGGCATGACCTTCGCGTCATCGCAGACCGCCTGCGTGTCGGGACGCGCCCCGTAGTCGAGCAATCGGTCCAGGACCGCCGGATCGTGCTGGTCGGTCACTTTGTGCAGCGGGGACCATTCGCTCCTGCTCGAGGTCTTGGAGAGCGCGTTCGGGTCCGCCCCGTGGTCCATCAAGGTCTTGACGAACGCCACCGAATGCCCCCGCTCGACCGCGTACATGAGCGGGGTCGAGCCGTGCCCCATCGTCGTCTGCGCGGAGGCGCCCGCTTCCAGCAAGCGCGTCGCCAATGCGACGTCGCGTCGCTCGAGCGCAAGTTCAAAGGGACGCTTGTCCTCCCACATGCCCCGCCCGTCCGGGTTGGCGCCAACCTCGATCAAGCACATCGCCCGGTACGTATCGCCGCTCTTGATCGCCGACTGCAACGGCGTGTTCCGCATCTCCTCGACGTGGAGGTCGTGGTATCGGGAGGGTTCGCTCTTCGCGTGGACGCTTGGGTCCGCCCCGAGTTCCTTCGCCAGGACGTGCATCATGGTCTCGCTGTTCGCCTCGAAGAACGCATACCGCGTCGCCCCCACCGCCGGATCGTGCTGGTACGTGTTCGCCAGGTCCGCGTGCTTCCAGGACTGGCGCAAACCGTCGATGTCGTCGAGGTAGACTTGGTCGCGCAGGAGCATCGGGTTTTTGTCCAACGCCTGCGCGGAGGCTCCGGTGGGAACGGGGAGTCCCGGTTCCGCTTCGCATGCGTTCAACAGGTTGACGACCATGCCGTGCCGGACCGCCCGCGCCGCTCCCGGGTTCTGCTCGGGTTTCAGAGCCTCGTATCGGTCCCGCGCGATGTCCAGCGCGGTCTGCCCGTCGTCGTTGCGCGTGTCCGTCGCCACCCCCTGCCCGTGCACGAGGTCGTACACCGTGCGCGCGTCGTAACTGTTCTCGCCGGTCATCTGCGCTACCACACGGTGCAACACCGTGTTGCCGTTCTCGTCCAGGTCGTGAACGCCCCGCAAAGCCTCCTTATCAAGGTCTTGGCGCTGGGTGATCGCCTGGTGCGCGAGGGGGAGCCGTTCAAGCTCCTCGCGGGTCTTCGGATGCTGGACCATGGTCTCCTCCATGTGGATTCAGGTGCATCAGCACCTGGTGTGAACGGACAAAGGGCTGGGGACCGCCCAGCCCAAACGGTTACAAACGCGGACGGTTGCGCACCGCGGGGCGAGCCTGGACAGGTTGTGCTTGCTCCACCTCGTCCGCCGCCTCCCGGAGCGCCTGGGTTTCCTGCTCAACGCGGAAGCGCAACACCTTGCCGGCCGCTTCCCGGACACGCGGGTTGTCGGAGTGCACGTAGCCGTGCCCGAAACGCTGCCAGTCGGGACTTCCCGTCAACGTCTCCACGTCCGCTCCCCGTTTGAGCAGGCGCTCGGCCGTTTCCGGTTGCCCCCGCCAAACCGCGGCATGGAGCGGGGTGTCGGGATTCGTTTCGCTGACCGGTTCGTTTGGTTTCGCGCCATAGTCCATCAGGACATCGACGACACCGGGCTGCGCGTCCACCACGTTGTACAACGGTGCGGCCCCGCCGCTGTGATGTTCTTGGGGATCAGCACCCGCGTCCAGGATCCGTTTGACCATGAGGGCGTCGCACCTTGCCGACACGGCCAGGTAAAGTGCCGGCATTTCTTGCCCCTCGGTCTGGACACGCGCGTTAGCGTCCAGCAGGTCGTTCGCCATGTCCGTGTACTTCGCCCCCTGGTTAATACGCCCGAGCGCCAGCATCAGCGGACGTTGACCATCGCCGATGTCGATATCCGCGCCGTGCGCCATCAGTCGGTCGAAAACCTCTTTCTTACCCTGCCTGACCGCTGCCTGCAGAGGCGTGTCGAGCCGGTCTTCCCGTCGCACTCCGGTCACCGGATCCGCTCCACGCAGATCGTGCGGCGTTTCCTCCCGATAGGTCTGGTTCACGTCCGCCCCAGAGCCCACGAGCAGGGCCCCCATCGAGCCGGATTGCGCCTCGTGCAGCAGGTTGGAGGTCGGCATGGCGAAGCGTTCGAATGCGTCCTTCACCCGTTCGTGCTGATCGCGTTGCACCCATTCCAGAACGTCCTCCGGTTTCGGGGCATTTTGATCCCACGACGGTTTGCGGCGGTCCGGTACGATGATGTCAGTCATGCTGGTGGTCTCCTGCGCCGTGGGCGCTGTTGTGGTGGGGAACTACTGCTCAACCCACGTTACGAAACTGAACGGATTCCACAAGGGGGAAACGAGAAAAGTAACGGAGGGTTACAACGTTTCACGACCAGGGTGTGTTGCACCTGCCGATGACGAAGAAAGGGCTGGGTTTCCCCAGCCCTGCCGATCACAAACGAGGACGGTTGCGCACTGCTGGACGAGCTTGGACGGGCGGCGCCTGCTCCACCTCGTCAGCGGCTTGCCGGAGTGCCTGGCTTTCCTGCTCCACCGCCGCGGTTTGCACCTTCGCGATGGTCGGGTTTTGACGGACTCCCTGGAGCATGGGCGCTGCCAATGCCAGGCGCGGTTCGGCACCCCGCTTCAGCAGGAGATCGGCGAGCGGAGCAAGGTCCTGCAGCGCAACGTTCGCCAGCGGGGGATTGCCTTGGTTGTCCAACGCGTCCACCTCCGCACCGTAGTCGAGCAGCGCCTTGGCGGACGTCACGGCGTTCGGCGACAGGGTGTCACCGTGCCGCACGCAGACCCTGTGCAATGGCGTTTCTCCAGAGACCGGGGAGACCACGTTCGCGTCGGCTCCCGCTTCGAGCAACTGCGGAATGCGTCCGCTTGCGACGTCCATCAGCGCCGGTTGACCGAACTTGTCCGTGCAGTTCGGATCGATGCCTTTGCTCAAGAGGTGTTTCGTCATCGATGGACCGCTCAACCTTGCGTTGTCTGCCCAGGATGCCACGCTGAGAATGCTTTCACCGTTCTGACCGTGCATCGCTCCCACCCCGTCCGTGCCGTAGACGTCCACCAGTTTGTCGACCACTTGGGTGTTCCCTCGCTCGATCGCACGTTCGATCAACGGTTTTTCGCCGCGACCGCGTTCCAACGACGCTCCAGCGTCGAGCAGGATCTTCACGCATGCGTCCACGTTTTGTTGGCGAACGTCTTTCGAATCCGCGTATCGCGGTTCCATGGCGAGTTCCAGTGGACGCCACCCGACGTACTCACCCTTCCGCCCGTAGGACTCGTAGTACGGGACCGGCATTTCGAGGTCCGCGCCGTTCTCCACCATGGTTTGCACCGCCTCGGCATTGCCAACCAGGCAGTGGTGATGGAAAGGTGTTCCGACGCAGCCGCTGTACTCTTCTTTGAGATTGACGTTTGCTCCGAGTTTGATCTTGTGTTCGATCTCCTCGCGGGTCTTCGTCGCGTACAAGTTCGGTCGGTTTGCCATGCTGGGTCTCCTGCGCGTCAAACGCGCTCGTGTTGTGGGAACTGCTCAACCCACGTTACGAAACTGAACGGATTCCACAAGGGGGAAACGCGAAAAGTAACGGAGGGTTACAACTTTTCACCATCGGGGTGTGTTGCAACTGCCGACGACGAAGAAAGGGCTGGGTTTCCCCAGCCCTGCCGATCACAACCCGCCCATCCTGATCCGCTTGCGCTCCGCCTTGGCCTCCTGCTTCGCCACGACCTGCTCCTGCTTGCGCTCAGCCCTTGCGCCGTCGACCAGGTCGTGCGCCTGCTTGATCATCCGTTCGGCGTGGAGGTTGGTCCGGCCGTCGGCCGCGTGCGCGATTTCCAGGGCTTTGGTTGCGGGGCCCAACACACGATCGTCGTCTTCATCGGTGCTCACCCAGTTGGCCACCTGAGTTTGCGAAATCGTCGGGTGGTTCAATGCCAGCGCCGGATCCGCGCCACGTTTGAGCAGCACTTTGACCGCATCGGCCGAGTCGTGTCGGATGGCGCCGACCAGCGGGGTCTCGCCCAGCGTGTTTTTCCCGTTCACCGGTGCACCGTAGTCGATCAGCATTTTCACGTTCGCCGTGTTGCCGTTGCGTGCGGCAATGTGAAGAGGCGTATCGCCGATCCGAAGGTCCTCGCCGGTCTTGTGCCAGTTGATCGCCGCTGCGTCCGCGCCTGCCTCGAGCAACATGTTGACATTGTCGCCGTGAGCGCGACAGATAAGCGGAACCTCGTCGAGCCCCCGCTCGATCGACGCGCCGGCGTTGAGCAGCGTCTTCACCGTGTCGGTGCGGCCGCGGTCCAACGCCAGGTCGAGCGGGCGTAGCCCTTCAACGTCCTCCCGCTCGTACTCGTGGAACGATTCGTTTTCGGGATGATATGGAAGCCCAATGGGCACGGGCGCCTCGAGGTTCGCCCCGTGTTTGATCATGGCTTCCACGACGGGGTAATCGATGTCGTTGTTGCGGCACGCGGTTTGGAACGGGGACATTCCGTTGATGCGATCGACAAGGTTGACGTCGCCGCCCATTCGAATGCCTTCTTCGACCTCGTCCGCCGTCTCTGCGCGGTGCAACTTTATCTGCGCATCGCTCACGTAAGCATCAGGTCCGCGGTCGTACGCGTCCTTGATGAGGTTCTTGATGTGAGCATCACCGCCACCCGCGAGCCCGTGGACCGCTTGCAGCGTATCGATGTTGCGATCAATGTACGTGTCCCACGTGTTCCCCTCCGTCCGCGCTCGTAGGAACCAGCCGCTTCCATGACCGGTGGACCAATCGTGCTGGTCGAGCGATGGGTGCTGCAACGCTTCGGTGGGACGTGCTCCACTTTGGATCAACCACTGCGCCACATCTTTGCGATCCTTCAGGATCGCAAGTACCAGCGGCGAACGTCCCTGATCGTCCTTCGCCTCAAGGTTCGCGTTCTCTTCGATCAACATTTCCATCATCTGCGCTGCGGGGTATGACGTCACCGCCGCATGAAGAGCCGTTTGTCCACCGCTGGTCGGATCCGGGGCGTTGGGGTTCGCGCCGTGGTCCAGCAGTTTTTCCATGATGCATTCATCACCAAACGTGCTGAAGAACCCGTTACGCTCCACAGCGCGATTGAGAACGGGTTTCTCGTCCGACGTGCGTTCGACGGATGCGCCCGCGCTGAGCAGGACGCCGACGTTCTCGTTCTGCTCATGGGCGATCGCCAGGTCCAGCGGTCGAAGACCTTGCTGGCCTTTCACCGTGAGCCATTCCCCGCCCTCATCGCCATACTCGTACTCGCCCGCAGCCTCCTGCTCCGGGGTCAATGCCACCTTGGGCACAGGTGCCTCAAGGTCCGCGCCGTTCCGGATCATGGCGTTGAGGGTGTCGCTGCCGTGATAGCCCCACAAGCAGGCTTGGTGAAACGGGGAGTGCCCCCGTTCGACGTCGATGCGGTTGACGTCGCCGCCCTGGCGAACCGCTTCGTCGACCTCGTCGCCCGTGGTCGCGTGGAACAGCGCTTCCTGAGCCTCTTGCGGGGTCAACCTTTTGGTCGTCGTGATGTCCATGCTGTGGGTCTCCTGGGGCAGAACGCCCGCGTGGTGGTTGTGGAACTGCTCGGACCACGTTACGACACCCGCCGCCCAGGTCAAGGGGGTACGCACATTTGTAACGCAGGGTTACAACGGACCTGCATCCAGGTGGCGTTGCACCTGGTCGGATGGGATCGCCGTGCGTTGCGCGTCGTGGGCGTCAGCGGGTGCCTTCGCCTCCGGCGGGGTTTCACGCGTCGGGAGCCAACCCCACCATGAAGCGGCGATCGCCGCCCATGCCGACCCGCTTCGCGCCGTCCGCTTGCGCGTGAGCGCTCGAGGCAAAAGGGTCGGTGAGCCCGACCCTTTCGTTCCCGCCGGCACCTCGCACGTCATCGGCGTGCTGCCGCCTTCGTGCTCGCCTTTGCCTTCTTCCTTGCGGTCTTCTCGGGCTTCGCCGTTTTCGACAGATTTCCCGACTTCGCCACGGTGGTTGCTTGGCGAGGCGCCTGAGCCGTGGTTGCCGCTTGTTTGCCATTCGCGGCTTCCTGTTCCGCCTGCAGCCTCGCCTGCTCACGCGCCTGCTCCTGAGCGCGTGCCAGCATCGCCCAGTCGTCCGGTCCGAACGTCTGACGCAAGCCCTTCAGGTCGCCGCGCCGGAACGTAAAATCCGCGCCTTCTGCGATGACGATCGGGACGGTGCCGTTCGCCACCGCGTCCACGAGCGCAGTCGTGCCCACCATACTCACCGCCTCCGAAAACGTCACGTAGTCGCGCAACCGGCTGCGCAAGGGATCCTGCGTCAGCACGATGTAGCGCGTCATGCGCGTGCGCTTGAGCAAACGCTTCGCCCGGCTGCGCGTGGCCATGCCCGCGGTGTCGTGCCCCCACGCCTCGCACGCACCGTTCAGGCGCTGGGTCGCTGCGTCGATCGACGCGAGGTCCGGCAGGACGAACGGGTTCCCGATGCTGTCGATTCGGTCGTCGTTCATGCGCCACCTCCCGGACGTCGCGCCCGGCGCAGCGCCACGGTGTCCCGATGCGCGTGCACGTCCGCTGCCGCCACCCACCAGCGTCCGCCGTCGCGGACTCCGTCCAGCACGTGGTCCCGGACCATCCGGTAGATCTCCGCCGACCCGGAGTAGCCGACGATCGCCGCCGTCTGGTCGAGCGAATACCGGTGACGAAGCGGGTTGCTCCCCGCTTTCCGGAACGCCTCGACGTCGTCCTTCTGTACGTAAACCTGGGCGTGCCCGTTCTCGTCGTGCAGGACCAGGTGTTGCCAGCCGCGGGTGCGCGCCAGGTGCAGAACCTGGTCGTCGCCCTCCAGGTCGAGCGCCCGACGCACTTCTTCCGCCGTCATCGTGTTCGGGGACGTGGTCTCGCTCGCGATGAACTGGGCCACCTGCTCGTCCTGAAAACGCGGACCCGGACGCCCACACCGCCCACGACCCGGCAGACGCGGCGCGGTGCGCAAGCGCCCCGCTGCCACCAGTCGAAGCACCAGTGCCCGGCTGATCCCCAGCCGTTTCGCCACGTCACCGCATCGCATGAGCGCCGACGGGTCCGCCGCCGCGCTCGCTTCGATGAACGTCTCTACGTCGCTCGCCCGCAGCAGGAACCCCTTGGGTCGGCGACGCGGATTCGGCACCGAGGGGAGGTGCCCGCGGCGGACGTGATGAGCCACCGCTGCGCCCGAGGTGAGCTTCATCCGGCGCGCTGCCTCCGCCGCCGTGATGATCTCGTCCTGCTGGTCGCTCGTTGCGACGATGTTGTTCGTGCCTTCCATGTCTCCCCCGTCTCATGTGTGTCTGCCCACCGTTTGGAGGTGGGTCCTGGTTTGAGACTAGCGGATGGCATTTGCATGTCAAACGTTACGGCGAGTATTTTTGCGTTGCGCTGGGGGATGCTGGGTGCATTGCACCCCATCGGGGGTTGACGCGCTGCCTGGGTGATCTAATCTTGCCGTAACATCATCAATGAACGGCTCGGCCGGGCCGGGGAGGATCGTATGCAGGATTTTTCGTCGCTGGACACGGCGCGCAACGCCGGTGGGACGTTCGTCGCACCCGCCAGGGGTTGGCGCGGTGCCGTGTTGCGCTTCAAAGCGTTTTACCTGTCGCCGCGGGTGCCGGCGATCGTGCGCGTGAAGCGTGCGGTCTGGTCCGCCGTTGGTCTGGCGGTTGCCGCGCTGGTGGTGCAAGGGATGCCCCCGTCCCGCCCGTCGGTCGTGGTCGCCCCGAGCACGTTCGTTGCACCACCGCCCGCCCCGGTGCCGCCGGTCGCCGCGCCCTCGCAAACGCCGCTGGCGTCGCAGTACACCGGAATCCCCGAAAAGGACCTGAACGCGAAGCGTGACGCGTGGGTCAGCCAGACCCAAGCCATGGCCGCGGACGCAGAAAAGCGTGCGCCGGGGTCCGTCGGGGCGTATCAAGCCCGGAGCTTCGCGACCTTTCTCGCGGAGCACTGCGGGAAGCCGGGCGGGTGCCTGAAGAAGTGAAGGTCTTCTTCGCGACGCGGTGCGGAGGCGCCTGGCGGCAGCACGCCGCACCGCGTCGCGGAAAGTGGGAACGCCCGGGGAAACCCGGGCGTTTTTCATGGGGTGAGCGGGTCCGCCGCGATCCAGCGGGAGCGGTCGCCGTACAGGTCATCGATGGTCGCCACATCGTCCGTGCAGTCGAGGTCGAAACAGATCCGCTCGGATTCGCCCTCGACCAGACGCACCCACGGATCCACGATCCAGCGACCGTCCACAACACAAAAATCGTGACCTCCGGCGATCTGCGCCAGCCGTGAGCCGGGGTTGTCCTCTTCGAAGAAGCCGACCACCGCCGCGCGACCGGGGAGCGCTGCCGCCACGTGCCGCGCGTAGTTCGTGCAGAGCAGCGCCGACGATCCGTCGGGGAACACGCTGCAAAGGTCCGGGCGGGTGCCCGCCTGCTCCATCGCGCGCGCTTCGTCGTGCGTGAAGCGGTTGCCCTGCTGGTCCTCGAGGAGGATCCCGAAAGCGTCGTCCGACCCGAACGACGCCTCCGCCTGCTGTTCGCTGAACATGCGGAGGCTCAAGGGGTTAGTCATCGCTGGGGGCGACGCTGTGCCCGCTGCCGCACGACATCGAATAGCCGTCGTCATGCGTCACAAAGAACCGCGCGGCCGTCGTGGACTTCTGAACGCGCATCACAAACGAGTGCTTCCAAAGGGCTTCGTTGACCTCGTCCTGCAGGTTGCGGTGGTTCCAGCCGTGCAAGCCCGACAGGCGAACGTTCCACAAAGCGCCCTTCCGGTATTGCTCGACGGTGGGACACGCCACGCCGTCGGCTTCGAAGTTGCCGAGGTAGCGGCGGTACACCGCCTCGCACGCACGCGTGACCGCTTCGTCCGAATGCTCCCGACTGGTGTGCACGCTGTCCGCGCCCATGCTGACCTGCTGGAACCCTTCGGGTGTGGTCGTCATGTGGTAGACCGACCCTTTGTAGTCGATGCTCCCATCAAAATACGATCCGGAAAAACCGCCCACGACCGCGTCCACCTGTTTCGTGTTCGGACCGTCCACCCAACCCACCCGGATGCTCGCGCCCATGCTGTAGGTGCTGCTGCGCACCGAGAACTTCACGCCCGGGAAGGCTTCTTTCAACGCTGCGCGAACGAGCTTGGCAGTTTCAGCGCAGGAGAGGTAAAGGGTCGTGCTCATGGTCGTGTCCTCAATCGGTGTTGGTCGTCGGGTCTCAAAACGTTGCAGACGTAGGAGCCTGGGGTGCGAGGAACCGCGCGGTCTTGCAGGTTTGCGTGCTGATCGGTTGGTTCGCGGTCATGGCTCTTACTCCGTTCGGTGGTTGTCGTTGCTGCATCCGTTATCGCCTGGCGGATAAACAGGACAGAACGCCCACGAGGGCCAGGGGGCTCACCGGATGCCGCACGCGCGGACGACGTAGGAGGACGGGAACGGGAGAGGAAGCGCGAAGCGAACCCCTTGCCCTGGACAGTGGGTGGGCCGGTCCTATCCGTCGGTTAAGGCGAAACGGAGCAGCAGACCCCCGGGCGGAAGCGGACCGTGAACCAACGAGCTTCGATCAGCACGACCGTGGCGAAGAGCGCCGCGGTGAAGGGGATGCCTTCGGGTGTTGCCGTTGGACCTGCCGTTGATCGACACGGGCGGGATTCACGCACGATGTCGGCGTCGAGCGCGAATCGCGGGAGGCGACAGAAAACCGAGCGGTGAACCGCTCGGTCTCGATGGCGGGCATCTGGGTTGGTCTCCTCCCTTTGTACGGATCGGATGATTCCCCCGATCTCCCGGCGTACGAATGCCAGGAGCGCCCCAGAAGTCAAACGCCCACCGTGAGGTGGGCGTCGATCGGCTCAGCACGGTGCGGGACCGTACCGGGTGTGCATCACGCTGCCTTGCGTTCGTCGGTCGGACGGGGCACCAGCGCGAAGTCGCGGACCAGGTCGTCCAGCCGGATGTGCATCGTTTTGAGCAGCGGGCCGTCGTTGAACTGGCGACCCTGAATGTGGAAGTTGTCCGCCGACACCATGATTCCCGCGTCCTGCGGTACCGTCTTCGTGCGGCGCTCGGTGAAGCCGCCGGCCGGGTTCTGGTCGTAACCGATCCAGATCGTTCGTGCGTCCATCAACTTCACCCAATCGAAATGGTTCGCGCGCGCCTGCGCCGCGACGCCGAGGATGTACAGGGCTTCGTCCGACGTGAGCGTGAACTCGCCCGTCAGGGGAACCGCTGCAGCCGGGTGGTCACGGTAGACCGGTTGAGAATAGGTCTTGTTCGACGGGGTGTTGCGCGTTGCGATGTAGGGGGTGCGGTCCATGCTCATGCTCCGATGTTGGGGAAGAGGAGCCCCGGAAACCGTAGCGTCCGGGGCGGTGGTTCGATCAGTGCTCGCTCGCGAGGAGCAGGATCCAACGCGGTTTCACGACTTCGCCGTATTCCGCGAACATGCGAAGGGGCTTGCTGAGGGGGTAGGAATGCGAGGTGTAGACCTGGCGGTGAATGACCGGGCCGTTGCCGGCGCCGATCACCAGTTCGCCCGATCCGTCATCACGCGGGGTGAACTCGACCATGAAAAACCCGTCGTGTTCTGCACGCAGCACGATGACCGCCAGGGCATCCGTGACCAGCCAAGCCAGCCCGTTTTGCATCAGGTAATGAACGCCGTCCGTCGCCAGCGCGTCGCGCAGCAAAATGCCCAGGTTGTAATAGTTCTCGGTGCCGGTGAACTGCGCCAAGGTCAGTGCGTCGATCGTCGATTCGCTCATGGTCTTGCTCTCCTTCAGGGTTGATGTGTTCGAGGTGTTCTCACCTGCTTTGCGGTGAGCCTCGGGGCGCGAGGAACTGCGCGGTTGTGCGCCGTACGTGGTGGGTTCGATGCTGTGCGTCATGGTCTTGCCCTCCTCGTCGGTTTCGTTGCACCTGCTCTGTGGAGCCGCCTCGGCGTGGGATGAGCGAGACCTGGACCGGGGTCATGGACGTTGGTGCAAGCCGCACGCGCCGATCGACCAGAGGGAGAGAGGGGAACGGGTGAGACAACGAGCGCGCGATTCCTTGACCCCATCAGGGACGGGTTGAGCTACACGTCGAAGAACAAGGCGGACCACCCAGCAGGTGGAACGTGACGAGGATGGGGACGCACGGCATCACGGGTGAACCCACCACGCCGCGGTGACGCCGCGGGTGCCTGTACGCCTTCCCGGGGTGCTCGATGGCGTTGACGTGGGTGTTGCCGGGATGGGGTGACAACCCCATTGGGGTCGCTTGCGCTCCCCTGGCACGCCGCTTCGCGCAGCCTGCTCGCGCGGCAGGGTGAAACGCACCTGATCACCCAGGTGCCCGCCCGAGCCACCGAAGGTGTCTGCGGGTGCGTGCCCGCCTGTCCGGGTTTGGGTTTCCCGCAGGGTGAGGGTCACGCCCACCCGAGGGTGGGCGCCGCGCTCACGCGCGTTCGACCTTGACGCCGCCGCGCGGACCCATGGCGAGGACGAAATCGGGGTATTCAGCGAGATCGTCCTTCGACGTTGCGATGTGGATCGACGCTTCCAGCGGGGAGTTGCCGAAGCGGTCAAGTTCCTCGTTCGTTTTGCGGAACGCTGCGATCGCGTCCGCCTTGGTCGTGTGCTTCACCGCGTCGGTGAGGTAGTCGTTGCCCATTCGAAGGTAGTACGCCATGCTGTTTCTCCTGTTGCGCTGCTCGGTGGAGCCGCCATGACGTGGAATCAGCGAGCCGTGGCCCGGGTGCCAGGTCGGTGCCGGATGCCGCACGCCCGCAGGGATCGGGAGAGGACACCGCGCGCCAGCGGGTGCCTTGCACCCATCAGGGACACGGGGAGCTACACGTCGTCGTTCACACAAGGCGGACCACCCCAGCAGCGCAGAGGAACGGGAGGGTTGGCAACAAACCTGCATGGGGAACGCCCACCAGAGCGGTGAGCGTTTGCGAAAACAGGTCGTAGTCGAGCGATGCCTGAAGAACGGTCTACGCGCCGTAGCCGGTCCACCCATGCCTCACCACCGCGTCGAGGACGAGGTCCTGCTCCGCCTGGGACACGAAGGGGCAGTTCTGACGAGCGGAGCGCCAGATCGGGCCGTCGTCCCGGTCGTCGCAGTAGCAGAGGTGCTTCTCGTCGTTGAAGCACCACTCCCAGTGTTCGAATCGCCAGTTTTCGTCGTAGACGCCTGTGCGATACGGTCGAAACGTGGTGAAGCCCATCAACCGGAGCACCCCTTCCGGGGTCGTCGCACGTGGTGCGCGCGATGCCCACGCCTGGCGTTCGCCGTCGATTCGAGCCTTTTCCTTCGCCGCTTCGATGCCGCGCAACCAGTCCCGCTCGAATCGGTCCACGAAGCCCACCGGGTTGCCGTAGAGCCAGCGCTGGAAGGGTTCACGGACCACGCGTCGTTTCCAGTCGATGAGCTTGCCGCTGTCGATCTTCCATTCGCGGGCGACGGGGTCCCACTGCGCCCCGAGCCGTTTCGCCTGGTCCTTCTCACTGTAGGGAACGTTGAGCGCGATCATCGACATGCGGCGACCCCGTCACTCCTGTTGAACCGTCGGTTTGAACGTGCGCGCCAGACGCAGCCCCTTGAACGGTTTGCGCGCCTTCCACGCCAGGAAAAGCGTCGGGAGCATCGTCACGAAAAGCCCCGAGCGCGGAAAACCCATGGCGCACAAGAAGAACAGGAAACCGAACACCGCGTAAAAGCCCAGCAGGAACGGCATCGAACCGGTGTCGCGTCGCACCGTGCCGTCCGGGAACCGGACGCCGATGACCTCCGGACCGCCGAGGTACCGACAGACGCCAAGCTCGACCTCGTCGCCCACGCTGTCGTCGATGAAGTCCGCGAGGTAGGCCGAATACCGCAGGTCCTTGATCTCACGATCCCCGATTTTGGTGATCGCCCGGACGGTGTAGCCCCGCTGGTTCCTCATGCCCTGCCCAAGCGATTGCAAGGTGCCTTTGTAGACGGTCGTGATGCGTGCCATGGTGGTGTCCTCCTGAGGGTTGGGTTGCTGTCCCTTCCGAATACCAGGCTGGCGCCGGGAGTCAACACGATCAGGGTGTTTTGCACCCACAAACCTCTAAAAAAAACGCCCTCCGTGGAGGGCGTTGGTCGGCGACCGCGCCGAAGCGCTGCACGTCGAGGTCAGAAGACCCGCCAGTGCGCCGGGAGCCCGATGGGGCTTCCGTTCGTCTCCTTCGCGTTCTTCGCCTGGTAGACCCGTCCACCCGCCTGGGAGCGCGCCACGCCGTCGTACGGCTGCTGTGGCCAGCGCTCGAGCACGGCGATCAGCGCCGGACGGTTCTCGTCGTATTTGCGCCGGTGCTCCGCCTCCTCCTGCGCGCGCTGGTCGGCGAGCTTTTCGACGTCCGGGCGGGCAAACGCGATTTTGCTCCGCCGGTGCTCCGTCAGGGGCAACGTCTTGAGGTGACCGCTTCTGACGAGCTTCATCACGCCGGCGTGCGTGTGGAGCCCCAATGCACGTCGAACCTCCTCGACCGTCATGCGCTGGTGCAACGTCGCGCGATAGGTCTCCAGATCCCCGCGTCGGACCAGACGCGCACGCATCCCCTCGTCTGTTCGCCATGCGCTGGGAATCCATCCCTCGACGAGCAGCGTGTTGAGGTGCGACGCGGAGACCCCCAAGGTTTGAGCGGCTTCGATCACGGTGAGCAGTTCGTCCGGGTCGTTGGACACGCTATCGCCCTGCGCGATCGTGGAATCGGTGATGGTCATGGTGGTCTCCTGAGTGGCGTTGGAGGTCCACCATACCGCCCGTGCGACGGAACACAAGCCTCGCCTCGGGACGGCGCGAAGCGGGGGCGCCTGAGCCTCCGGAGGAGGTGTCCCGGGACCGTGCAACCCCTCAAAAGCGGATGGGAGCCTTGCGGCTCCCTGTCCTCGCCCGGTGCGCCCCTCCGGGGGGTGTCGCCGGGCCCCAGGGTGCCTTGCACCCCATCGCCTTACTGACGGAGACGGGCGCCGATGCCCTGCGCCATCTGCGCGACGCGGACGAGAATGGGCTGACCATTCTGCGGGAGCACCAGCGCGCTGCCGCCATCGCCCAGCCCCGCTGCAAGCTTCGAGTTCACCTCCCGCACCGCGCTTGCGCAGCCGGTCGAGAGGTTGTCCGCGAGCGCCGGGAGCCCGACGTTGACCGCTGCGTTCGGAACCCGCTCGCACATCGCCTCAGCGTCCTGCTGGACCGAGGCGATGGAGGTCGGGACGGTGAACGGGGTGCTCCCGTTCGCCGTGCCGGTCAGGGGGGCGGTGCCGGCGGCGAGCGCCAGCGTGGACATCGAGAAAAGTTTGAACAGGCTCATGGTGGTCTCCTTGGTGCCCGGCTCTAGCGGCCGGGGCATACCTATGTACTACCAGGTCCATGCGCGGAGTCAAACGGGATCGACGAAAATATTTGCGTTCTAGCGTCGTCGCCGAAGGTGCAACGTCACCAGTTCATCAACAGGATCATCGGGCGAATCCGAATCTTCGCGATGTCCAGGATGCCGATTACGTCCGACGCTGTGAGCAGCGACGGCTGGCCCGTTTCGACCTCGATGCCTCGAGCGATAAGGGCTTGCAGCGTGTCGAAAAACTCCTGTCGCTCCATCCGGAGGTCTTCGTTGGGGCCGCTCCACGTTGCCAGCAGTTGGTTGCACCGCGTCAGCCAGCGCTGCGTCCATTCCGGGGACTTGAACCCGTCCGCGATGGTCAGGACCGCCGCCTCGCGGTGCGATAAGTTCGTCAGTGCAACGTCGAACGCGCCAAAGAGGTCGGTGATCTGTTTGAACGCATCGGCCGGACTGCCACCGCCGTAGCCCTGCAAGACGCCGGAAAAAATCTGCGCGATCAGCGTGCCCCACTTGATCTTCTTCAAGATGCCGATCGGGTGGTGCTTCCCGGACGAGAACGGCCAGTTGACGACGAGCGTGCGGATCTGCGTCGCGCGAGGGTCGATGATCTCGCGCCGCGTCACGATCGGGCGCTCGTCGTGCGAGTTGTGCCTCATCCACCAGCGCCAATGCTCGACCATATCGTCGCTCAGAACGAGGTCGGGATACCCCGTGCGATCCGGTGGTGGGTCGCCCTCGGTTTGCGGTTTTTCAACGAACCGCCACGTGAGCAGGGTGATCAGGTCTTGCGCATCACCTAACTCGTAATCCAACCGTTCGTAGCGTCCCAGGTGGCGTGGGGTGATGTCGTCTGTACCCGGCTGGATCCGGGGGAGAAAGCTAGGAAAGTCCATACCCGTTCGGTCGTTGTTATTGGCGGGAACAGTGTGCACGACAGCACCTGTCCAGGACAAGACGATTCGAACGCCGTTCGTCGGAAAAATGTTGCGGGAAACACGCAAAAAGTTGCGCGATGCGTGACGCATGAAAAACGGCCCCGAAGGGCCGTTGATCAGAGGGCGACGAACGCCCGTTGACGGGCTGCGGCTTTCTCCGCCGGGGACCGCGTATCGCGGTCCCCTTGTTGTGCCTGCGGGGCTCGCTTCGTGAACGGGTCCACCTCGTCGCCCACGAACGGGACGCTCGGTGCGCTCCGGGGCGATACGCGCGCAGGAGCAGCCTGGCGGGTTGCTGGCTGCACAACGATCGCCGCCGCGTCCGCCGGTTTTGCCGGACCGATCATCATCGACCGACGTGCCTTCACGACGTGGAGCATGTCGTCCTTCGTGATCGCGGTGCCGTTGGCGAACAATGCCCGGATGGAGCGCTCCTCGCCTTTCTCGTTCGTGATCGTTTTCGTGTCCATCAACTCCTTCATGGCGTCCCGGAGCTTCGCCCGGAACTTGAACAACGGCAGGTAGGACGACCCGCTCAGTTGCTGCAGTTCGCTGACGGCGTAGTCCTTCTTGCCATCGTGCGTCGAGTAGAACGACCAGAGCCACCGCGCAAGGTATTGCTGCTGGTGCGCCATCCCCACCACGTCGATTTCCGTTGCGTCGGCTTGAAACAGCGGCGCCATGTCCTTGTCAATCCGAATCCAGTAAACCGGGTTGTTGGGATCGGTGTCGTCGTTGTCGTAGTTCGCGAGAAAGCGCTGACGTTTGATCCCCACGCCGTCCACCGTGATCTTGATGAACCCCTTGTAGAGCCGTTCGAGGGACTGCCGGAACAGGTGGATGTTCTTGCCGCTCTTCGACTTCCACAGGTAGCGGTTGCACTCGCTGAGGGAGATTGGAACGTACGCCCCCATGTCTCCCGCATTGCGTGCGACCGCCAGGCAGACCAGCAGCACGATCAGATCATCGGAGTTCAACGCCTCTGCGCCTTCGTACTCGATACGGTAATGCGGCGTTTCCGCGACCAGGAAGCGGTCCGCTACCGACTTCGAGCGGCGCGGGAAGATCTTGTCGGCCGTCATGCGCTCCCGCTGTGCGCCGAACAGGGAGAAGCGCAGGAACGCGTTGGGCACGAACGGCGAAGGCCAGGCGACGGTCTCTTCGCCACCGTTCGTCACGCGCTTGCCTTGGCGGGGGTCGATGGTCGTGACGGCGCGGTGCATGTCAGCCGACGTCTCGTTCGTCTCGACCTCGACGATCTCGGGGGTCATCGGTTCGGGCACATCGGTCTGGGTGACCGGCTTCGGTACATACTGGAACGGTGAGGGGCGGCGGATCATTGTTCGCTCCCGTTGTTCACCGGGAACCCCACCGTGACCGAGGACGGGTCACGCATCCATGCCGCCAACAGCGTCCGGAAAACGTCGCTTCGCGTTGTTGAGCGCGCCGCAGCCATCTCGTCGAGCTTTGCGAGCACGAAGGGCTCGAGCCTGATGTTGACCTGTTCGGTCTCGCGGTTGTGTCGGACGTGGGTGGTGGCCATGATGGTCTCCGGTAAACGAAAAACGCCCTTCGGGGTTTAGTCCGAAGGGCGTCGGTCTTGGCCTGCCGCAGCAGGCCCATCGTGAACGTTGCGCGCAGCGTGTTGCGCTCTGAGATCAGTAAAACTCGAGATCAGGTGGCCGTCAAGTTTTTGGTAGCAAAAACTTTACATGCCGCTCGGTGCGGGTCCGTTGGCCATCTTGTACTGCACGCTGATTGATGGGGCTAGGCTCATGCGGGTGTCATAAAACCACGTCGCGCAGGGCGGGAACCGAGTGGGATGGACCCGGGAACTGGGTGGGATGAAAGCGGGAACCGAGTGGGATGCGGACACCCCGGAAAGCCTTGTCAGACGGGCGTTCCAGCGCCCCTTAAGTATATAAGCTATTAAGCAGGGTGCGCCCTTCGGGCGCGCACCCCTGCTGATAGCTCTTTAGTAAAACTCTAGAGGAATCACGTTGGGGGTTCTTGGGTGAACCCGCCTGTGGGGCGGTTCACCCGAACCCACCGGAAGTGGAAATGATCGCTTTGCTCTCAGCGGTCCCCGGTTCAACCGAATCCCTTCGGGGAACCCCAAAACCTGGGCGGCTATCGCCGCTGGGCACTCTACCCCGTACCCGCCTGCCGGCGACGAACCGGGGCCGTCACCACGGGCCTGGAACGCTGTGAGCGCGATGCCCCCATGAATCCGCGTGCAGAACCGTCGGTGGACCGGAATGACGTGGTGCGGTCGTCCCGCTCTGCACCCGGTGCGGGAACTGGGTCGGATGTTTCCGGCTACCCGCCGTCGGGTTTGCAGCCGGATGGGCGGGAACCGACCCGGATGCCACCGGTTCTGCCCGCCCGCTGGTGAGCATGTGCCGGGGGCGGGAACTGGGTGGGATGCTCCATGAATCTGCGTGCACCCGCCAGGTGCCTCGCACCCTGGTCGCCCGGGAGCCCGACCCAGCCTCCGGCGCCGTTTCGGGACGCGCAGCGCCACCGCCCGCCGTCCTTCGCCGCAGGTGCCCCCGGGGGGGGTTGAGTGCCCTCGCCTCCGGCGGGTGTTGCCGCGTCCTGGTTCGACCGTTCCCGGCCGCGCGATCCTGCCGTCGCTTCCCGCATGAAGCCCAGCCGCAAAAAAAAGCGACCCCGTAGGGTCGCGTTAAACACACGCACCGCGTTCTCCGAGGGCCGCCGCGGTGGGTACTGCCCTGCCTCGTTGACGTTTTACGGGACCGTGGCCAGCATCAGGGCAAGAACGCTGCCAGCCGGGTCGCCAACGTCGCTTCCAGCGAGTTTCCGCCATCGCTCGTGTGCAGCAGCAACGGGGTCACGCCGTCCGCCTCATGAAACACCTGCCGGAACGTCGTGTCGAAGACCGGGGCCAGCGTCGTGGACGTGCCGCCCGCCGGCTGGTAACAACTGTTCTCGAAGCCTGCCGGGACGCCTTCCGTCGCCGCTGCCGTCGGGGTCAACCCGCTCGGGATGGGAATAGCGCAGGCGCTGATCGCGGCTTGCTTGTACGCCGCCAGGAACGTCGGGATCGATGCCACGCCGTTGTTCAGCCCGCCCGCCGCCGATGACGTCATCATTTCGATCGTCGCTTCGAACGCGGGGTAGACCGACATGTCGGTGGACGCGGTGCTGACCGGGACGATCAAGTCCTGCGCCGCGTAGCCCAGCACCGTTGCTTTCGACGGCATGGGCAACTGGCTGACCGTGGTCGCCAGCCCTTCGTTGAACCACCGTTCGAGCGAGCCGGAGGCGACGTACCCGACCGCGGTCTCCGCGTAGACGTGGGTCATTTCATGTCGATACAGATCGAAATAACTGGTGCCCACCGGTGCGTTCAAGCTCGTCGCACCTGGATACCGGGCGGCGAAGTTGACCGAATCGGCGCTCATCACGTCGAGCGCGTGGAACGCGCCCTGCCCGCTGACCCCCGTGCTGTCGTCGCCCACGCTGGCGCCCAGCGTGTTGTCCGCGCAGACCTGCACCTTCGTGCCGTCGAACCCGACCGTGGACGTGTCCAGGCCGAAGTACGCCTTGACCGCGGCGATGGACTGCTCCGCGTAGTCCGCCGCCAACGCCTGCGCCTTGTCCGACACGCCGGTCGTTGCGTAGACGAGCGTGTTCGGACCGACGTAGACCGTCGTGCTCGCCTTCCCCGCGACCTGGCAGTTCGATTGCAGGAACGTGTTGCTCGCGTCGAACGCCGTCGGGTAGTTCGCCGTCTTCTCCGCCGCGACCGTGTCCGGGACGGTGTACGTGTCGAGCAGCGACTGACCAGAGGTCGTCGTTGTCGAACCGGAGCCGCTGTTGCTGGATCCGCCGCCCCCACCGCCTCCGCCGCATGCGGACAGTGCTGCGGTCAGAAGGATGGCGCTGAGCGTGGGGAGCGCGCGGGGCGCGCGCCGAAGGTTGAGCGATTTCATGGGTTGGTCCCTCGTGCTTCCGGTGTCATGTTGTTATGGCTGTTGGCGTCACTGAACGCGCCAGCCGTTGTTCGTTTTCTGCATCAGCGTTTCGTCCGCCACGGGCTCGGTCATGCCCACGATCGCCGGGAACTTGCTGCGGTCCACCCAGGACGGCAGGTCGTCCAGTTGCCAGGTGAACTTCACGTCGGTCACGTTCTCCCCGTCTTTCCCCGGTTCCGTAAACTCCGTCACGTCCTTCACCTGCTTCGTGCCGACGCAGAAGCCCTTCTGCGGGTCCCATGCCTTGGCGTCTTTGCCCTTCTCCGTCAGCGTGATCGTCAGCACGGTGCCCATCGTTCCGAACGCGGTCACGTTCGGAGCTTCCGTGATGTCAGCCACGCCCGACGCCTTCACACCGTTCAGGATCGCAATCTGCCCTTTGTCCATGCCCTGCAACGCGATGCGGATGGGCCACTGCACCGCCGCGCTGTTCTCGACGTTCCAGCACACGTCCTGCGGCTTCGCTTTGAAGAACTCCGCCAGACCGTCCTTGAGATCGCCCTTGGACGGTCCGCTGCTGCACCCCGCCAGTACCGCGCTCGCCATGCCGATCACGACCAGCCACCCCGCGGTGATTTGCTTTTTATGCGTTTTCATTGCTTCACTTCCTTTCTTCTTCGATGCTTGTTGATGCGCCGGACGGTTCGCCCAGCGCGGTGAAGTGCCACGCCCACCGGGCGCTCGCGGCAAGTGTAGGACGCTGTCATGCGAGAATCAACACAAAACATCATGTGTTGACGTTTGATGTTTCCATCCTCACCCACCGCCGGGTTCGCCAAAGCCCCGCCCCGTCTGGTTTCCCGGGTGCGATCGATGCGGGGTCCGGGCCGGGGCCAAAAGCACCTGAGCCCTGCCAGCGACCGGTCCCGATCCGCTCTCCCACCGCCCCTCACAGGTTGAGCCGTCGACCACTCCTCATGCCGTAGAACCCGCCCGAGCCCAGGATCTCCGCCGCAACGCTCGAGAGCCCCGTCAGGTTCGCTCCGCCGGGGAACTCGCAGCAGCACGTGCCGAGCAGTGAGATCGCCCCCGGTTCGCTGGGGCGGTCGAAGTCCGCCCGTAGGTGCGTGCCCGTCGCCGGGCCCGTGAAGCGTGAGCCGGTGACCTCGATCCGGTCGAACGTCCAGGGGTTCGTGCAACGCTGGTAATCCGTCGCCTGGTCGATGCGGATCATGACCGTGCCTCCGCGCCCGCCGCCTTGCCGTTGAAGAGGGTGCCTCCGGCCGCGAACACCGCCTTCTGCTTCACCTGCTCGACGTGCTTCGTGATGAAGCGCTGAGCGCCCGCATACGTCTTGCGCCGGATGAGATCGAAACCACCGTCGGCGTGGACGATCTGCACTTCGATGATCTCTTGCCCCCGATCGGGCGCGTTGACGTGGATGTAATGCCCTTTGTAGCCGCGCGTGACAAACATGCTGTTCTCCTTGCTTTGTGATGCTTTGCCTTGACATGCACCGGCTCCTGGTGGCGGCCCGCGTTGGACCTTGCCGTTTGTTCCGGGGAGCCAGTGCCCTGGTGGTGTGCTGCACCGTTTTCCTCATGTCCGACCCGGGTCCTGCCCGGCGCCGAGCGGAGGAGCGGTCAAGGAATCAAGCGGGGAAGTGGTGCGGGCAGGCGAGCGCGCAGCGAACGACCACCCGGTTCAACGCGCCTTGAACGGGCCGACGAAGGTGCCAAGGTCCCGGTTTGGTCGGGCATGAGGTCGGTGCAGCGCAGGGGTGGCGACCCGGAACGCCCTGCGGCGAGCAGCGCCGGGCACCGGCGAACCGCCTTTCCGTCAGGTGCAACAGCACCTCCCGATCGCGTTCCGCGGGAACGCAAATATATTTCACCGGAGCGGTTGATTTCCTCCGGGGTCGAGTTACCGTGGTTCATCGCCCCCGCACGAGGGGCACCCAAAGGAGTGAGACACCATGCGCACCATCGCCCTCATGAGCAGCCTTTCCCGTTCGATGACCGAAGCGAACGTCGAGGACCACATCCCTCTTCTGCGCCGCGCGCACGGGCTCGCCCGTCACGCCGTCGAGCACGGCACGCGCTCGCGCAACGTGGACCTGCGCAAAGCCCGCCAACGCAGCGTGATTGCGTTGAAGAGCCACGGTCTGGACCGGACCGCCAACTTCGCCTACTGATTTTTCACACCGCCATCAGGTGCAACGCACCCCGTTACGGGCGGTTACGAAAAATCTAGCGTACAGAGCCTCCGGGCTCTTGCGCTCGTTCGCAGAACCGCTAGTTTGACCTGAAGCGCCACGCGACCGCGTGGTTCAACCGGTGTTCAGAGGAGGAGACAAGCATGGCCAACCGTCGCTGGGAAACCGTTCCCGAGCAGTACCAGGATCAGGCGTATCGCAACTGGCGCGATCGCTACCGGACCACGAACGTGGCCATGTCGCCCCTCGACGCCGCCCCGGACGTTCAGGACGGGTTCCCCGTCGGGGAAAGCGGTGAGCGCCTGTCGGGCTTCTTCGATTCGTCGTTCGTGGTCGAGAAGCTTCGCGACGTGCACGCGAACTCCGGGATGAACGAACGCGGTGTCGCCGGCGAGGTCCGTGCCGGGTTGCAACGCGCCTGGGACGAGCGCCAGCGGTCTCTCCAGGGGACGATGAACCTCGCCAGCGGTCCGGACCACTGGCGTCTGACGCTGCTGCGCGACGCCGAGAAGTCCTCGTTCGAAGAACAACTCGCGCGGCTGAGTAACGCGCCGAACGCCGCTGCGCTGGGCGAGGTCGCAAAGGACCGTTTCGCCGACCTGCAGGCGCACGACTACGCCTACAACCACCCGATCGCGAACCCCGACCGCGACCTGATCGCCGTGCCTCCCACGAAGCAGGAGGCGTTCAACTGGCTGAAGGGTCGCGATACCGTCGAGCACGGCGACCGCGTTGCCCCTCAACGCTCGATCTACGAAACGACCGAGGACCACATCCTTGGGTTTCTCGATCACAGCAGCGACAAGGGCGTCGCGGTTCGCCAGATCGACCCGCTGCCGCGCCCGGCGAACGACGTGGACATCTCCATCCGGGAAACCATCCGGATCGACGCCGAGAAGGCGGAGCAGGCGCTGAAGGACGCTCAAAAGCAGGCTGCGCAGCATTCGAACGATCGCGCACCGCAGTTCGTCGAGCAGCCGTTCGAGCGCGAAGAGTTCAAGCCCGAGCCGGACTTCCGTGAGAAAGCCGGACCCGACGGTGACCGGTTCTACCGGGGGACCCTCGCGGAGATCGGGACCCGCCTGATGCGCGACGACGACCCGTCCAGCCGCACGCCGTTCGCCCGCATCGAGGGGCGCCACGGTGAGCAGCACATCGTGAACGGGGTGGACGTGCCCAAGGCGATCGCCCGTGCTGGTCTCGCCGTGGGCGAGACGATCGAACTGCGCAAGACCGATTCGCACAGCGTGGGCGAAAAGAACGACCCGGCGACCGGTGAAAAGGTCGACCAGGTCCGGAACGGCTGGGACGCGAAAGCGCACGACTTCGCCGAGCACGATCAGTGGCAACGCGACGTCCACGACGAGCGCCAGGAAGAGCGTCTGGAGCAGCACGACAACCTCGAACGTGCCCGCTTTGCGGCGTTTAAGGTTGAGGCGGAAGCCTGGAAGCAGCGCAACCCCAGCGAGACGCAGACGATCGACGGTTTCGCGAACATGCTGGACGCGCCCTCCACGCCCCGTCAAGACGCACAGGGTGAGCGCGTCGCCCGCGCATCGACCCGTGCGCAACGCAAGCTCGATGCGTTGCTGGGCCGCACGCCCGCTGAACCGGTGCAGGAGCCCGTGCAGGCGCAAGCTCCCGCGCAGAGCCCTGTCGAGCCCGCTGCGGACAACCGCATCGTCGCGGAGGTCGAGCGCGTGCGTGCCGAGCGCGATCAGCGCCTCGGACTGGGTCAACCCGGTGGGATGCCCGCGCAGCACGACGGGCACGTGCAAGCGCTCACGCAGCACAAGAGCGACCAGCACGTCCTGGCTGAAACGCTGGACGCTGCCGGGACGTCGATGCGCACCGGGTTCACGAGCGACCAGAAGGGCGTGTACTTCGACTTTAAGGTTAACGGTGAAGCCGTCAACGGTCACGCGTCGTGGGACCCGGACGCGCTCGAGATGGGCAAGCAGCAGCAGCCCAACGCCATCGACGCGTTCACCGCGCCCACCGGGCGTCTGGAACAGGCGCTGGGGCACCCGGTGACCGAGGACACCCGCGGGTTCGTGAAGGACGCGCTGCACGCCTACGTCGAGCGGTCCGCGATCGATACGATCCAGCGCGATGGGTACGTCGTGGGAATCCCCCACCTGCCGTCGCGCGACGGTCTGGCGGCGAAGCTCGATTCCCGTGCCCACGCCAACGCGCCCGAGGTCCAGCAGGACGACGGGGAAGGTCAGCGCCAGGGCGGTGCCGGTTCGGTGCAGCACGCTGCGCCGGTGGTTGAGAAGCCGGTCCAAGCGCCGGTGCCGAGCCTCGGTGCTCTCGCGGAACGTGTGGACGCACGCCAGCCGGAACAGCCTGCTCACGCCCCGGCGGTCACGCAGGAGCCGGTGTCGCCGACGGTGGACGTGGAAGCACCTGCCGTGGCTTCTGCCACTCAGGCGCCGCAGGAACCTGCCCCTGCGCGCCCGAACCTGCCGAACCTCGGTGCTCTCGCGGAACGTGTGGACGCTCGCCAGCCCGAGCCGGCCGTGCAAGCCCCGGTGGAACAGCCGAAGGTGGAGCAGACGCCCAGCGTCACCGCTACGGTGGCGTCCGCAGAGCCGGTGAAGGCGGAGCCGTCCGTTGAGACGTCGCCCAACCAGAAGCCGGCGAACCTGCCGAACCTGGGGGCGCTCGCGTCGAGGTTGAGCGCTGACGTGAAGCAGTTCAACGCGGAGGTCGCACCGACGTTGCAACGGACGACCGCCTCGATCGAGCACCTTTCCACGACCTCGCGCGCCCAGGAGCAGTCCTTCGCGCAAGAGCAACTGGCACTGAAAAACGCTCAGCGCAAAGGGATCGGGCAGAGCCACACCATCCCGCGCTGATCGACCCGCAGCCTCCTGAATGCCCCGCTTCCCGCGGGGCATTTTTATTTTTCGTTTTGGGTGCTTTTCACCCTGAAAGTGGGCGTTTCGCTATTGACTAAAATCTTCAATCTGCTTGATTGGATGGATAAACAATCATTGCAGGGGGACGCACATGCTGCGCCGATTCGATTTCAAACCGACCTCGAACGACCCAGGGTTCCAAGCCACCGGGTTTCTGTTCGGAACGCGTCAGCCCATCGGGCCGCGCTACACGCCGAAAATGATTCGCCAGCGTTCGTTGCGCGATGTCCCCGCCCCGATCGCCAAATACCTCCGCACCGCCTCCGTCGTGCGTCGTTTGAAAGTCCTCGACGCCGCCTTCACCGACACCGGTCTCCTGAAAATCATCACGGACCACCTGGTGCTCACCATTGAACCCCATCGCACGATGAAGTTCGGTCCCGAAACGATCACCGCCGGTTTGTATTTTCAGCGCGTCATCGAACGCGGTGACCTGATCGACGCGGTGGTTCTTCCCCATGTCGAGGACGGAAGCCACCCGATCGAGGCGTTCTGGATCGACATCCGCTACGTCGGTGCGTCGCCGTCCGACGGTTGGGGGACGATGAAAGAAGACGGACAGTTCGCCCTGCGCGCGAAAGCCGGCGAGAAAGCCGAACGCGTCGTGACCCGCCTGCTGCGCGACACCGCCGGTCACACGTTCGAAGAAGGTGCCTGCGAGACGCCAGGGTTCTTTGAGATCCGGTCGAAGGACAAGCGGATCCGTCGCCCGGACCGGATCTGCACGTGCTGCGGCATGACGGTTGAGGTGAAGAAGCGCAACCACGACACGAACTTCGTCGTATCGCACAGCGATCGCCGGTCGTTTCACACCGAAAACGCTGCGCACGGGGTCCACGCCTTCGTGTTCGCCGACATGCAGCCCCGGTTCGTCGCCAACAGCGACATCGCCCGCGCCCTGGTGAACGGGCGCTACCAAAACGGTCAGGGGTCGCACGACCGCTGGGCGGAGATCAACCCGGACGCCGTGCGTGTGATCGATGCCCCGCGCTGCGCCGGTGCGATGCAAAAAGCCGCGTGACCCCAAACGTCAAAAGCCTGGGCGGCTGACGCCGCTCGGGCACCCCGCTTCGCGCTGCTGCCTGCGGGTGCTCGCCTGCCCATGCCTCGTCCCGGTGCCCGCCCACGTCGCCGGTGGCGCCTGCGGGTGGGGTTCCGTGCCCTCGCCTCCGGCGGGGGTTTCCCGCAGGCACACGGTCTTTTCGACCCACGCCCGCGCCACCGCACAACATATCGCGCGTTCGGGTGCAAAACACCCTGTCAACGATTGACAGCGCCAGTACAACCACTAGTACAGAGGGATGGGCGCCGTGCCCGACAACCCTGGAGGACCCACCATGAAGATCCGTTTCAAGAGCGCTGGGACCAGCGCAACCGTGCTGGCTGTTGCCGTCAGCGTTCTGGGCATGTCCGGCTGTGCGTCGATCGCCGGGGGCTCGCAAGCCATTGGGAACGCGGTGGGGGTGAAAGATCGCTCGAACGCATCTGCCTTGGGTGGTTGCCTCGCGGGTGGCGTCGTCGGTGCCGGTGCGGGCGCGATCGCCGGGAAGAATTTTTTCAGTGCTGGTCTCGGGTTCATCACCGGTTGCGCAGCCGGCGGTGCCATCTCCTACGCCGCGAGCGTGAAGGTACAACTGGACGAGGTGCGTCGCCAGCAAGCGGAGATCAACGGAACGCTCGCATCGGTCCGCGCGAATCAGCAGGCCATGGTCGTGACGAAGTTGGTGAACGATCCACAGCACGAGAACCACAAGATCGAGGCGTGGGACAAGACCGTCGTGCCGATGCCCCCGGGCCACGGTGCGGACGTCGACGCGGTGCTGAAGAAGGTCGCCGCCCTGACCGCTGCGTCGAAGAAAGTGCCGCGGATCGACGTCTACGTGAAGCGGGTGGACGAGAGCGCTTACAGCGAGATCCTGAACGCCGGCCTGCAAGGCACCAAGGTCACCTTCGCGACGCACATTGTCACGAAGAACCCGCACCTGGACGTGACCCCGATCCCCGATCCGTCGCCGGCCGCGCAGAAAGCCGCGCCCGCGACCGCCGCATCGGGTCCGATCTACCAGCCGTCCACGAAGTAAGCAACGCCAGCGGGGCGGATCCATCGCCCCGCTGCCCATTCCAACGATACGAGAGGAGGAGACAATGGATACCTACAAGGACGTGATGAGCGACATGGGCTTTGGGGATGACGTGCCCGAGCCGCCCGAGCCGTCGCCTGCCGTTGAGATCGACGTACCGACGCCTGCGCCGGTGCCGCCGGTCGCCGCACCCGCCATCGCTTCGAGCGGTCGGCCGTCGGTCTTTCAAAGACTGCTGGACACCCATGCCACCCTGGTCGAAGCGTCCAACGTCGTGTTTAGCCTACTGGAGGACAAAGAGGGTGTGGTGCCGCTCCTCGACGGGATCAACTTCACGCTGGGCGATGCGCTCAAGGTGCTGGTCGCTACTGCCTTTCGAGAGCCCACCGCATCGGTCCAGCACACGTTGGCGAAGTCGATCCAGGACGCGTCAAAAGAGTTGGGGTTGTTTGCGGCGATGCGCTCCGGAAAGGCCTTCAAGGACGACAAGCTCGATATCTTCAACACCTCTTTCAAGGCGATGGATGCTGCGCACGAGGCGTGGGGTAAGGCGCGCAGCCAAGCCTCGCGCGTCCTGCGTTCGTCGCAATCGGCGGACGTTCGTAAAGCCATGCTGCCCCCCGACCTGTTCGTCAAGACGCGGGACGCCGCTGAAGCTCTCGCTGAGCGAATCAAGGTGCTCGAGGCTGAAACGAAAGCCCTCGGTGAGTTCGGTGGCGTCTACGAACGGGCGATCCAGGCGGGCGACGTCGTTCCGCTCCAGCAGTGGCGCACGACGTACAAGCCCATGATCGACCGGCTGATGTTGACGGGATCTCCCCTGCCTGCGACTGCACCTGCCGCTGCTGTCGCCCTCGCCCCCGTTGCTGCGCCGGTGACCGGCGACGCTGCGCCCAACGACCAGCCCGACGAACCGGAGGAGGTGGTGATCCTGAAGCCGACCCGTCGCGTCCCGCGTTCCGATGATGCGGTGCCGGTACCCGTGCCGTCGGCACCGGCCGCGCCGCAGGTCGACGTCGTCCGCGAGGAGGAGCGCAAGGTGGTGCGTGTGGACCTGAGCACTGGCGAGATCCTGTCGGACGACGATCGTGCTCATGAGGTGGCGCAGGAGGAAATGCCTTCCCTGCCCGCGGTCGAGAGCCTGGTCGAGGACCATGATCCGATGGAGGAGCAGGTGGCGCCGGAGCCGCTGGATCGCTCGACGCGCGTCACACATGCGACGGATGACGTTGCACCTCGTCACGCCGGAACGCCCAGCGGTGGTCCGTTGGAGTTCGCGCAGAAGCACTTCATCGCCCTTGGTGCGGGTGCTGCGGTGCTGGTCCTTGGGGTCGCCTTCTGGTTCGGTCACCAGAGCCGGGCTCCGGCTGTGCCGGTGGCTGCACCCGTTGCTGCTCCCGCTGCCGTGCCTACTCCGGTGACCACGGTCCCGCCGGTCGTCGCACCGCCGACCACTGCGCCGGCCGCACCGGTGGTGGCGTCTACGCCCGTGCTTCCCGCGCCTGCTCCCGCGAAGCCTGAGGAGGTCACGCCGAAACCAGTCGCGGCGAAGCCGGTGCCGGAGGTCCGCAAGCCGGCTCACCCGGTCGCCCGCGAGCACGTGACGACGATGCGGGAGACGAACCAGGCCCTGGACCGACTGCGCCAGAAGCTCGGTGAGTGATCCCGGTCTAGCCTGACGAACGCCCCGCCCAGTGCGGGGCTTCTTTTTTGCAACATCAGGTGCAAATCACTCCAAACGCGCTTGACTTGCTCGGTGGGTCTGTTTGTATGGGCTGATAACGACACAGATGGAGGAGACCCCGATGAACCCCAACGCTTACGTTCCGCCGGACGCCGCTGTCTGGATGAACCTGCAAACCGCTGCCTTTCCCACTTTCGAACCCCTCACGTCCTTCATCGTCGTGCTGGTGCTGTTTGCGTTCACCGCGATGCCGACCTTGGCCTACGTGGTGTTGCGCCTGCGAGCCGCGGCGTCGCAAGCCGCTGCTGCGCGTGATCGTGAAAACGATGTGCCCTCTAAGCCGCGCGCCAAAGCGCAGTCCGGCCCCGGCGCCATCCACCTCCTCCTTGCCCTGGTGATGCTGCCGTTCGCCGTGATCTTCGGTGCGGCGCTCCCGGTGTATGCCGCCGCGTGGTGGGTTGCGGGTGCTTACGACTGTTCGAGCGAAACGCCGATGGTCGAAGCGCGCCTGGGCGTGTCGGACACGGGCTCGAACCTGTGCATGAACGTGGGTGCTCATGTTCAGACGTTCTCGTCGAAGGTCAAGGGTGAAGCCTCGCGCACCCAGAAAGCCGCCGGGCACATTTTGTCGGGAGACGAATGATGACGACGAACAACCACGACAACGATCCGCTCGACGCGCTGCTGAACGCCGCCATGAACGACGCGGCCGATGCGCCCACGTCGTCACCCGCTTCGACGCCGCGCGCTTCCGACTCTTCGTCGCCGTCGTCCTCCAAGCGATTCGCGTTCAAGGCGGGTGCGCTCGTCGTCGGTCTGGCGATGGTCGCTTACGTGGGGCTGCGCCTGGGACGCGGGGACCTGTCGCTGCTGGGTGCTGCTGCACCCGATGCGGTGGTCGCGCACGTGCTGACCCCGGAGGAGCAGGTGGCGGCGGAGGTGAAGGCGAATCCCGCGCTGGTGAGCCGCCAGGCGTGCGTGAACCTCTACCTGGTTGCGCCCGGCTACCTCGGGCTGCTCGCCCACCCGACGCTTGAGCAACTGCAAGCCATGTCGATCGACGAACTGCGCTCGTGGGTCGTGACCGCTTCCGGGGACCGTTTTGTTGGTGGTGTGTTTGGTGTGGACGTGACTCGCCGCGTCCTCGCCGCAGACCTGTTCAAGGCGGAGACGACCACGCCCCGGTTCACCAACGTGGATCCGGTGGTGGAGGCCCGTCGCATCAACGCGTACCTGGACACCTGCCGCTCGCTCTACCCCGGTCGTGACGAGACCGCTGCCTCGATCGTCCGAGTTCACGCGTTCACCGTAAAGCGCTTCTTGGGCTCGGTGATGTCCCTTTTCGTTCGCTGATCAGGAGGAACCATGGAAAACCAACTCAAACGCTCGCTGTTCTCGATCACCTGGGAGTGCCTGGTGCTCTGGTCGATGTTCGTCCTCGGAAAAGAGATCCCGCCGGATCGTCCCGAGGGAATGTCGGACGAAGCGTTCGCTGGGCGTGTGGAGAACTTCAAGCGCCTGCACCCGCGTAGCCGTCTGTTCGACCGGATCGGTCGTCTGGTGTTCTTCCGCCCGATGGACATGGACTGCCGGTGGGACTTCTTCTACATCCCCGCGGATCGCGTCATTCATTACTTCGGGAAAGGTGATCCCGACAACCTCGCCGGGAAGGAAGGGCGGATCGCCCGCACCAACGTCCACGACAACCAAACCCGGGTTGAGCTTCGCGGGCTGCTGTCAAAACGAGCCGCGCTCGCCGGGATCGTCGTGGTGCTGATCGGTGCGCTGATCGCTCCGACGATGGTTCAACACATGACGCCGTTCCATCTTTTCACCGCCGCTGGCGCGTTTCAACACTTCTGATCCGAGGAGGCCCGAATCATCATGACGAACGAGACCAACACTGCCATCGACACGACGCTGACGGACACTCCGTTCGCACGTGCGTTTCGCAAGGACCTGGTGAAGATCCGCGACGAGCGCCACACGCGCGACCAGGAATATTTCACGTATCACCTGGGTGTGCCGGAAAACTTGCGGGACAAGGTGCCGTACGACCTGCGTGATGCGGAACCCTCCTATTCGATCACCTACAACAACACCCCGCTTCAGAGTTTCATCAAAACCGGCGCGGGCGACGACGACGAGGTCGGTCACGGCGGCTCGTCACTGGTCGAAAGCCTGGTGTTCTACTTCCACCCGATCCTGACGCTCGCGTCGATGCTCGCCATCGCGCTGCTTGCACTCCTCCCCGATTCGATCTTTGGTCTCGGCATTTCGCTCGTGCGCTCTTTCGTCGGTCTCGGTATTTTCCTTGGGGTACAGGCTCTGTACGCTCGCGGGACCATCGCGCTTTACGGGCGCAACTGGAACTACATCATGCGCGCCACGGTGAAGCCTGCCGTCGCCGTCGCTGTGGCGCAGGTCGTCCTTGCTGCGCTGCTCCCGCCCTCGTGGGCCGCTCCGTTGCTGATGCTCGGCAATGCCATCATTCTCGCCCGACCGTTCCTCGAGGGTTTGCATGTCTCACGCGGTCTGAGCCAGCGGATGATGATGGAGGTCAAATACGTCGGAAAGCCGAACTTCAACGAGTATCGGAAGAACCGCAACGATCAGATTCTCGCCACGTCAAACCTGGCGAAGAACGGTCCGTTCATCACGTTCGGTTACGCGACGGGCAAGATGCGCGAATGGGGTAACCCTTACTCGCCGGACGCGTGGATGCCGATGGGCGCTTCGATCGACGACCTGACCAAGCACACGGCGGGTTACGGCAACCCCGGGATGGGTAAGACGGTCGGCATGGGTCTGCCTGTGGTCCAGCAGATCATGGCGTTCGGCTCGATCGGTGCCGACGGCAAGTGGCGCAACTGCGCCGGGATCTTCGCCATGGACGGCAAAGGCGAACTCGGCGCCGATGTGATCGCGACCGCGCGCAAGATGGGGCTCGAGAAGGTCGGTGTCGAACTGATCGAGATCGGCATCGAAGCAGGCTGCGATGAGATTGCTCCGATCGAAGGGCTGACCGCCACGGACGTCGCCTCGTCGCTCGCCGAAATGAACAAGACCGGCAAGAACGGGAATCCGTTTTTCGATAACTCCGCTTTCAAGTTCGTGCTGACGGGCGCCGTGTTGCTCGAAGGGCTGCGCGATCGAGAGATCGAATGGATGGACGCCAAAGCCCAAAAGATCGCTTACGTGGATCCGGAGACCGGGGCCACGGTGTATTTCCGTGACCGTGCTCACCTGGTCGAGATGCACGAAGCCGAAGGCTGGGACCTTCCGGTAGGGTTCGTGCGCCAGTTCGTGTGGACGTATGAAAATCTCATGCGGTTTTGCAAGCAGTACGTCATGGACCAAGCGTTCCTGCTGGGCGTGAACGCCCCCGACGGAACGCCGAAAAGCCCAGCCGGTGTTCCGACGGTTCCCGATCGGGGTGGTGCTGTTGGATGGTTGCAGGGGCTGTCCTACTACGCGAATCGGCATGCACAACAGACGGCGCTCAATCGGAAGGCTCTCGCCGACGAGCAGGATGCCATCCGCCGCGGCGATCTCGATGAAGCCGAGTGGATTCGCTCGCGAAACGAACGTGGCCAAGGTCTGATGCTTGACGACGCGATCAACGTCGTGACGAAAGACTTGTTGTTGATCGACGGGAAAACCGTTGGTGACATCACGGCAACGGTTGCGTCCTGGATGGACATCGCCACCGGTCATCCGGCGTTGCGCACGTGGCTCAACAAAGAAACAGGCGCCGACGTCACCGCGTGCATGCGCGGTGCGGTGGTCGCCATGTCGCTGTCGAAGGCTGAGCACGGTGTGCCGGGCGCGTTCTTCATCGACCTTGCCAAGCGCCGGTTCTTCCGCACCATGCTCACCCGTCCGGGCAACTGGCGTTCGGACATCAAGCAACGTCCGGTGCTCATCCTCGTGGACGAAGCCGCCGATTTCGTCGGCGCTGGCCCCGGTGGAAACGGGGCCACCCCGGAAATGGAAATCTTGGCCAAAGCGCGGAGCAAGGGTGCCCTGGCGTACTACCTCACCCAAAACATCAGCCAATACGAGGACAACCTCGGCGTGCACGGCGCGCTCGCTTTCGCCGGGAACTTTAATTCGTTCTTTTCTTTCCTTTCGACCAAGGAGACTCTTGAGTGGGCGCGTGACCGGATCGGTAAGTACGCCAACATCAAGTTCTCCTGGTCCGCCAAGCTCGTGGCGAAGAGCCTGCACAGCATGAACACGACGGGCGACGTCGCCGCCATGGAGCGCCAACACCAGCAGACCATCTTTAAGAAGACGTACCCGGCCGACGTGGTGCTGAGCAAGTCCGACATCAAGGAACTGGAGGATGAGGCCAACAAGGCTCATACCGGGCTGCACATGAACCTGCATCTCCTGCGCATGTTCACGACGGATCTGGTCCTCAAGATGCCTTTGACCGTCTGGGGTGCCGTTAAGGCGGACACGAGCCTCGTTGCCAAAGCCGTGTCGCGTCTGTATCACGGCATCCTGCGTGAGGACGGTGTGAAATCGCTCGCGATGGGCGAAACGAAGGCCCACGTTCCGGAGTTCACCGCAAAGACGGAGGGTCAGTCCAAGGATGAGCGTGGTGCGGTGACCACCGATCCGATCCTGAACGCCGACCGGCTGGAGTTCCTCAAAGGGCGGTTCCTCGCCGTGGCAAGCTTCAACCGCGGTGGGATCATGCGCGAGGACATCGTCCGCTCGATCGGGTCGCTGGATTTTGTGGAGCAGGGTCCCACGGAATCGGACGAAGCGTTCGCGGTGCGCAAGAAGAACGCGTTCCACGACCACGTCCAGTTGCTCGCCGCGCGTCAGCCGGGTGTGATCACCTGCTACGACGTGATCGATCAGGGGATTGCGTACGCCTCGACCAAGTGATAGTACGAAGGTTCCTCCTCTGTCGGGATGCTCATGCCCGACAGTTGCCCGGCGAGAGCCGGGCTTTTTTGTGACCGTCATTCCGTCGATGCGGTGCTGCTCGGTGCCGATGACCCCAACGCCTGGGGCGCAAGCGCCCGGTCTCCCGCTTCGCGCCGTCCCCTGCGGTCACTGCTCCGCCCTCTACCGCGAACGGGTTTGGGGTGAACGCCACCCCGCCCGCCTGATTCACCGGAGGTGCATGCGGGGTGTGCCCTCCGCCTTCGTTGGTTTTCCGCGCGTTCCAGCATCGCCAGGATGATCCCGTAAAGCCTCACCTTTGGACGAAGCACAACCTCGTCCAATCCCTGCTTCCCGCACGCCCCAGCCTGCTGCGCCCGCGCGACACCTGCAGATTTTTTTTCTGCGTACCGCCCGTACCCGCTTGCCAAGCGCCTTCGGTTCGCTAGTGTGGGTCGAGGCCCCTCCTCCGCAACGAGGGGCGTCCTCGTGCCTGTCAGGTGCCTTTGCACCTGATCCACACCCTCTCGCCAACCAAATCAGGAGGAGATCCCCATGAAGCAAAGTCAAGTCGTTCCGTCGTTCAACCTGCGCCGCTCGACCGTGAGCCTGGCCGTCGCCACAGCGATGGCGTTCGCCGCACAGGGCGCCTACGCGCAGGTCTCGATCACCTCGAATCAGGCCAGCGTGGACATTTCCGGTGACGCCGGCGTCACGGTCGGACCGCCGGCGACCGTCTCCGTTTACCAGATGACGAACAGCGGGACCGTTTCGACGACGGGCACCGCGGGTCTCGCGAACTACGGTGACATCAGTAACCTGAACAACTCGGGCACGATCAGCGGTGCCACGAACGGGATCGAGAACGAAAGCGGTGGTTACATCGGCGCGATCACGAACTCCGGGGCGATCGCTCCCAACGGTATGTCGGGCAACGCCGGTATCGACAACAAGTCCGGCGGGACGATCAACACGATCACCAACCTGGCGGGCGGCACCATCGGTAGCGGGATGAGCACGCAATACGCGATCGAGAACGAGGTGAACGCCGTGATCCAGCAGATCACCGACCAAGGCGGGCTGGTGGTCGGTCTGATGAACGGTCTTGCGTACGTGGACAACGCGGGCACGATTTCCAACTTCGAAGAAGACGGCTCGCTTTCGAGCATCGCTTCGGGGATGACCGGCTTCTTCGTCAACGAAGCGAGCGGTAGCGTCACGCAGTTCACCGTCGGCACCAACGGTCGCATCGTGCTCGCGGGCTCGACCCCGGGCGTGGTGAACAGCGGGGTGATTCAGACGATGTGGATCAACGGCACCCTGAACGCCGGCGGTGATGCCATCGTCAACGGTTCGTCGTCGAACGCCACCGCGAACATTCAGGGGATCTACGTCAACGGTATCCTCGCCGGGCAGGGTGGAAACCAGGTCGGCAACGGGATTCACAACTACGGCACGATCACGATGATCGACGAAAGCGGTACGGGCAAGATCCAGGGCTCCGGTGTCGGGACCGCCGCGATCAACAACGACGCCACGGGCACCATCGGCAGCGTGATCCTCTGGGGGATTTCGGGTGCTGAAGGCGCCGTTCTCTGGAACAAGGGCACGGTGGGGGATGTGTCGAGCGGTGGCACGCTCGTCGCCACCGGCGTCACGTACGCCGCTCAGGCGAGCGCTTCCGCCGCGCCGGCGATCGAGAACGACGCCGGTGCCACGATGGGTAACCTGACCGTCGGCGCGGGCTCGGTCGTCGAAACGCTCGGAACGGGCAACACCAATGCCGCGGTGCAGAACAGCGGGACGATGACCTCGATCGCCAACAGTGGAACGATCGGTGCGACGAACGGTGTCGGAATCGAGAACGACGGGACGATCACGAACGGCATCACGACGAAGAGCGGCAGTACGGTCTCGGGTTTGACGGGCATCGTCAACAACGGTGACCTGCCGAGCCTGACGCTCGAAGCGGGCAGCAACGTGTTCGGTAGCTCGGTGGCGGGCGTCGCGCTCAACACCGGCGCCACCGCCGTCAGCGTGAGCGGCACCCTCGGTGGTTCCCTGACCGCCGACGGTCTCGACGTGAACGGTACCGCCGACGCGACGGTGACGGCCCAGGACAACGGGTCGATCATGGCGTCGGGCTCGGGCAACGCCGTGAGCGTCGCCAGCGGTGCGACCGCCGACGTGACGGTGCAGGACAGCGCAAGGCTCCTGGCCGCTGGTGCAGGTTCCGCGGTGAAGAACGCCGGGAACCTGAACCTGACGCTCACCGGGTCGAACGCGCAGGTGCTCAACCAGGGCTCGGGGTCGGCGATCTCGACCGTCCAGGGGAGCACCACGACCATCACCGCGAGCGGGTACAGCACCGGCGGTGCGGGTCCGACCATCTCGTCTGCAAGCGCCAACGCTCCGACGATCGACATCGCCGGGACCGCCGCGCTCGACCTCGACGCGATGGTGGCCAACACCGCGAACGGGACTGCTGTGCAGATCGAGAGCACCGGCAACGTGACGTCGTTCAAGAACCAGGGCGTCGTGGAAGGTGCGATCAAGAACCTCTCCGCCAACGGCCTGACGATCGACGGTGCGAGCACCTACACGGACGGCAACAGCACGACCGGTGAACTGGGTCTGCTGACCGGCACCGGTTCGAGCCAGTCGGAGATCGACAGCACCACGGACGTGACCCTCGCGTCGGGCTACACCGTGCTGAACGACACGGTCAACGCGCCGAACCTGAACGTGTCCAGCGGTGCAACGCTGGTGTCGTACGCGCCGGTGGCGATCGACGGCAACTTCAACGTCGCCGACGGTGCAAGCCTGGTGTCCCAAGCGGTGAGCGAGACGAGCTACGGGCAGTGGAACGTCTCGGGGAACAGCACGTTCGCGGGCTCGACCAGCCTCAACCTCACGCCGTACACGACCTTCGGTTTCGCCGATGGTCAACGCTACGTCATCGTCAACACCACCGGCACCGCGAGCTACAACCTGCCGGGCATCACCACCTCCGTCACCGGGTACACCGGCGCTGTGACGACGGAGCAGGTCGGTAACAGCCTGGTCGTTGTGCTCGGTTCGACGAGCACGGGGACCGGCACCGGGACTGGGACGGACACGGGTAGCACCGGCACCGGCACGGGAACTGGGACCGACACCGGGACGGGTGACACGACCACGACGGGAACCGGGACCGGGACCGACACGGGCACGGGAACCGGCACGACCTCGCCGACGAGCCCCACCACCCCGGTCGTGCACAGCGTCGCGGGTCTCACGCAGACCTCCGTCGCCGCCTCGAACGGTATCGTTCGCTACACGGGGTGGAACAGCGCCGGGCTGATGAACGCGGAAAACACCGTGCTGGCGATCGAGCAGAACGGGACCGCGCGCCAGGTCACGCAAGCCGGCACGCAACTCGCCGCCATCCCCCACGCGCAAGCCGGCAACGCCGCCCTGGCGATCGCCGACGGTGCCTACGGGGTAGTCGCCGATCGCGCGGAAGCCCTGCGCGCCGCGAAGGACGCCGGCGCCGCCCAAGGCAACGGTGTGCAGACCTACGGTCGTGCGTTCGGTGGTGCGGAGCAGCGCGGAACGACCGCCGGCGGGACCTATGGTGAGGTGAGCGGTTCGAACTTCACCTACGGTGGTCTCGCCATCGGTGCGGACAAGGCACTGGGTCGCGACTGGCGTGTGGGTGCTGCGTTCACGTACGCCCACGGTCAGAGCAACGCCACGGGCGACGCGAGCGGTCAGGACCTGAGCGTGAACTCGTTCGGCTTCACGCTCTCGCAGAGCTTCAACCCGGGCCGCGCTTACGTGGACGTGTCGGAAAACGTGAGCGTCAACCAATACGACGCCAGCCGGTCGATCAACCTCGCCGGGGTGGGTGTCGGCGGTGCCAGCGGTCACTTCTCGGGCACGTCGTACGGTGCCCGCGTCGAAGCCGGTCTGCCGCTGCTCTGGAAGAACGGCGTCGAGGTGACCCCGCTGTTCGGTCTGACCGTGCAGCACGTGAACCTGAACGGCTACACGGAGAGCGACGGTGGCTCGGGTCTGGGTCTCGCTGTGAACGGTGCGTCCTACACGTCCGTGCGCTCGACGCTGGGTGTGAAGGTCGCCAAGGCGTTCGAGACCAAGGCTGGGACGGTCGTGCCGTATGTCCGCCTGGGCTATGTGCACGAGTTCAGCGGCAACGTGCCGAACACGACCGCGACGTTCAACGGTGACACCACCGGCGAAACCACGTTCACCGCCGTGAGCGCGAGCCCGGTGCGTGACATCGCCAGCCTGTCCCTGGGCGCCACGCTCTACCGCGCCAAGGGTCTGTCGTTGACCGCGAACGCGAACGTGCAGGTCGGAAAGCACTACACGAGCGAGTCCGCGATGCTGCAGGTGAAAAAGGCGTTCTGATGCTGGGACGCTGACCCGCCACGAAGCCCGGCCGCGTGCCGGGCTTTTTCATGGTGTCAGCGTTTCGCCTCTGCTTCGTCGAACGCTCGCATGCGCTGCTCGAGCGCGTGGACGGACGGCTGGTCCTCGGAACGGTCCGGGAGGACTTTCAGGTCCTTGCCGTCGAACTCTTTGTACTCGGAGTGCCGGAGCAACTTCGAGAGCTTCACCCGGTAGCGCGTGTCGATCGTCAGCAGGTGCTGGTCGAACAACGTGTGGACGTCGGCGCGCAGCAGGACGCCGTTGCGCGTCTTGTAGTCCGTCTTTTCAGCGTGGGGCGTGATGTGCGCCGCTTCCAGGACCGCATCGACCGCCGATCCGGTCACCGCGCAACGCCGACGGTACGCCGAGAGCAAGCCGTCCCGGAAGGGACCCTGGCCACGCCGTGTTTTGATCGCCCGCTGCTGGATCACCTCGTCGTCCGTTTCGTCATCGTCGTGCCCCGTGCTCTCGTGCCCGTCGTCGAGGTCGGGCTTCACGCCCCGGACGATCTTGCACCGCCCCGTGACCCGGTCGTGCTGATGGACGTACCAGTCTTCGCTGTCCAGCATGCGCCGGCTCACCGCCGACGCCTTCTCCGCCAGTTCGTCGCGCGACCGACGGTCCCCGTCGCAAACGATGACACGCACCGGCATGCGCCGGTCGTAGGACTCGCGGATCGCTGCGTCGAGGTTCAGCGCGCGCACCGACTGGTCCACCGCTCTCGACCGAGCCGACGTGCTCTCCGTCGGGTCGTCGGCGATGCGCCGCAACTCGTTCGCCGTGTCGAGCACCGATTCCGCGAAGAAAGGCACCCCGCCCTCCGCCTGAAGCGTCCCGTGCCACAGGCACAGCACGAAGCCTTCCGCGATCGATCCGAACGACCAGTTGTAGCAAAACTGCGGGTTGGACCGGTAGTCCTCAACCTCCGACCCGTCCTTCTTGCGGTGCCAGCCGTCCACCGAGATCTTCGCGCGTACGAGGATGTCGTAGATCACCTCTTTGCGCCGCGGCGCCAGGTTCTCCAACGCCTCCGCGTCCGGGGTGGTCCCGGCACGGCTGAACGTCACGTAGCGCGCTGCGCGATCGACGCGCGTCTTGCGCCAGCCGGGCGTCATCCACGCCAGCGCCTGAACGTGCGAGTCGGCTCCGGGCGTTGAGTTTTGCCACCATTCGTCGTGATGCAACGCGGACGGTGGCAGGCTGTCCCCGATGATCTGCTCGATCCGGTCGAAGCTCAGCGTGACGTCCTGGCCGGTGGCCTGCCGGAAGTGGTCCGCGAGTGGTGCGTATTTGCTCATGCTGGTCGTTGTTCGTTCTGGTTGAGGTCAAACGGACGCTTCTGGTTGGCTCCCCACGCCGATGGACGCCGCCGGTCATCGTGACTGCCTTGCAGGATCTTATCCCATCCGCCGCCCCTACCTGGTGCCCCCTCCCGGCGGACCGCCATCGCCCGCCTTCATCACCGCAGGTGCCTGCGGGCGTGTGCCCGCTTTTCCGTGTTGTGGTGTTGCCCGCAGGGGCTCCGCGCCTCCTTCGTGCCGGCCGTTCAGGTTGACCCGCGCGCCCCGTTTGCTAGGTTCATGGGATACCCATAACCAGGAGACCACCATGTACAGCCCCTCCGCCGTCCGGTTCCCCACCGCCGAACCCACCGCTCCTCCGCCCGCCCAGCGCGTGCTCACGTCATCGTCGGACACCGGTCGCGCTCCTGAGCGCGGCATGGTCTACGTGCTCACCAACCCGAGCCTTCCAGGCCAGGTGAAGGTCGGTGCGACCACCCGCACCGGCGAGCATCGTCGGAACGAACTGTCGCGCGCGACCGGGATCCCGACCGAGTTCGAGATCGCCTTCGAAGCGGCGTTCGCGGACGTGTGGGGCGCCGAGCGTGCTGCGCACGTTCACCTGGCGCACTACCGCGTCAACTCGAACCGCGAGTTCTTCCGATGCGACGTGGCCACCGCCGTCCAGGTGGTGAAGCACCTGGCGGGGCTCGAATCGAACGACCGTCGCGCGGTCGAGCAGTTGAAGAAGCAAGGCGTCGCCATGCTCTTCGGCATCGACGGTGAGATCAAGGACCTTCCTCGCTCCCTCGAACTGCTGGGCCAAGCGTCGTCGATGGGGTCCGTGTGGGGTTCGTATTACGCCGGCCGCGCCGCGCATGAGTTGAGCCGGGACAAGGGGAAAAGCGCCAACGCGCGCTCCGACCTGCGACGCAAGGCGCGTTCGTTCTACCTCGCCGCGCAGGAGGAGGTGTCGGTCGCCACCGGGTGGCTCGCGCTGCTCTACTGGGACATCAAGCAATGGGGGGACGGGAACCGGGAGTGGGACGCTTTCGTCGCCGCCACCGCGGCGAACCCGATACCCTCCCGCGACGCGCTCAACGTTCTGCTGGACTACGCCGCCCTGCGCCTGAACTACCCGTCCGCTGCCGCCCTTCCCTGGCGCACCGCCGCCGTGCTCGCCCACACCGCTGCCCTCATCGCCCGGTGCGCCGACCGTTCGGACGGGCACCGTCTCGCGCGTGCCCTGCGAGGGGACGCTGTGCCCGCGCTGCCGAGCCGGTACCACCCGGGCAACAACGGTCGTGGTCGCGCCGACGCGTCCCCGTCGCCGGCTGCGGATCGCATGGCGGGAAAGCCTTGGGTCCTGCGTGCTGCCGCCACCGCGCTGCTGCTCCTCGCCTGCTGCCTGTTCCTCGCGTTCGGCCACATCGGGTACGCCCTCCTCGCGGGGCTCGCTGGTTCGTTCGCCGGGCTTCGCACGACGGTGAAGCGCGGACGCCGCCGCTGGAAACGGTGAGCTTTTACGGGGTGCGTTGCACCCCGATTTCCATCACGACGTGGAAGTGAAATATAGTCGCAGGAGCGCTTGAGTTTTTCATAGCTCGAGCTAACCTGGACGTAGAGAGGCGCAGACCATCCAGACGCCTCACCAGGAGACCACCCATGAGCACCACGACCTTCGCCCCCATCAACGCCCCGAAGCCCGCGACCATCCTCGGTCCGACGTCCGTCGACGAGGTCCGCGCTCTGCGCGCCCTCGGTCGTGACGTGTTGAAGACTCCCCTGCACTGGATCGCCCTGAACGTGGCGCTCGATGCTTACCAGTCGATGGTGATCGACCGTCGTGAGATCGTGATCCGCACGACCCGTGAGCGCATCGCGATCGGGGACCTGATGCTGTCGGAGAAGCCGGAGCACACGCAGCCCCGCGCGGACCTGATCGCTGTGCATGCCGCTCGCCTCGGGATGCCGGTCGAACTCCTGACCCTGGTGGTCACCCGGGTTCTGTCGGTGAAGGACGCCCGGTCCGACGCGACGCGTGAGCGCTACAACGCGGTGATGAGGATGCGAGCGCTCGACGACGTGCAGTTCGTCTACGTCCACAACGACGACGGTGGCCACGGTGCGGTGGACGTCTACTCCCGCAAGGCGCGGATCGCCGAAGCCAACGCTGCGCACGCCGCTCGCGCTGTCCGCAAGACCGAGACCGCCGGGTTCAGCGCCCGACTGCTCGGAATGTTCAACCGCTGATCGAGGGAGCACACCATGCGTTCGTTCCGTGTTCCCTCCTTCCGGTCCGCGTGCCTGACGGACGGTGCCGTCTGGATGTGGTGGTTGCTCGCCGCCTCCCTGCTCCGTGTGTTCGGGGACGCCCCGCACGCCACCATCTTGATGGTCGTCGGTGTTCTGTGCTTCGCCCGCTGGTCGTGGACCACCTGGCGCTCGCCGGCGCCCCCGTCCTGGGTTCCGTTGGTCGAGGGCGTTTCTGACGCCGAGGTGTTCGCCGTCGGGCAGTTGCTCGCCATGGCGTTGCTCTTCGCCGGTGGTGACCTCGCCGGTGCGGTGTTCGCCGCGCTCGTCGCCGCCGTCTGCTGGTTGCGTGCGTGGTCGTGGCAAGCGATGTTGAGCCGGGCTCGCAGCCTGCGCGCCACCTGATCCAACCACCTGCCGTTTTCCAGCCAGGCTCTCGCTCCGCGGGAGCCTTTTCATGCCCATCGACGCCCCGTTTGACAGGGAGCGTTTGTAACGAGAAGGTTGTTACCCGGTTCCGTTTTTTGTCCCTGCTTCGTTGCTGCGCACCGCCCACGAGGAGACCCGTTCCCACCACGTGATTTGAGGTTCACCATGCTCGCACTCGCGCCCATCGCCTCCTCCGTTTCGCCCTCCGTTTCCC
>NZ_QBUY01000035.1 GCF_003121405.1 Paraburkholderia sp. C35
TTTTGTGTATAAGAGACTGGCCCAACCCCACCCGCCGGGCAGGCAAAACCACCCCCAACACCAGGTCCCACCATGAACTTCCACCCGCCCTTCTTTGTCTTCTGCTCACTCGGCCTGAGCGTCATGATCATCTCGGTACTGCTCGCCGTCGCTGCCGAACAGATGGACCACTGGCTCACCCGCAAAACCGCAGTCCTGACCAGCCGTCGCCCGATCGCGCATCGTCACACGGAAACCTCCCATTTCCTGTGAAATCGCAGCGTCAGGCAGACAAGAAAGGATCTCCGTCATGAACCGCCTGTAAGCCTCCATCCCGCTCGCCACCTTGCTGCTGGGCATCGTCGCGAACAGGCCCGTCGAGGCAAAAACGGTCAGCTATCCGCCGGAAACCGCCTGCCAGGTCGCAGCGACCCGCCCAGACCGCATGCCCGCCGCGCGCGAGCAGATCGCGCATCCCTCGCAAGGCGACATCGCGTATTACCGCTTCGGCCACGGCAGCCCCATCGTGCTGCAAACAGGCTTCCGCGCGACCATGTCCGAATGGGACGCCGCCTTTCTCGCCGACCTCGCGAAACATCATGAAGTGATCGTCTTCGACAACCGCGGCGTGGGCCGCTCGCAACCGTCGGCAACGAGCTTCACCGTACAGGACATGGCAAGCGATCTCTCCGCGCTGATCGACACCCTGCATCTGCACGATGTCACCGTGCTCGGCTGGTCGATGGGCGGTGCGGTCACGACGCAACTCGCCATCGATCATCCCGCAAACGTGCAGCGCATCGTGCTGATGAGCGCGCCCGCGCCCGGACGCTTCGGTGTGCCTGTCGCGCCCGCCGTCGAAGCAACGCTGTCCGGCAAGCCCGGCACGACCTTCGACGACGTCATGAAAGTGCTATTCCCGCCCTCGGCGGCCAACGCTGCCGGTGCGTGCTTCCGCAAGAACATGTTCGTGCCCGCCGACTACGCATCCCCGAAAATCTCCGCCACTGTGACGGCAGGCCAGACGGGTTTGCTGCGCGCCTGGGAACAGGACAACGCGGCCGCCGATGCCTTGCACAAGCTCCATATCGATACGCTGATCCTGTCCGGCGACAACGACAGCATCTTGCCGAAGCAGAACGCCGAAGCTCTGGCCCACGCCATGCCCGATGCGCAACTGCTCGTCGTGCGCGCAGCGGGCCACGCGATGATGTATCAATACCCGCACGCGCTAGCGTCCGCGATCAACCGCTTCATTACGCAAACGCCGGCGCATCAGATGGCGAAAGCGGCACCCTGACACACTCGCGCGCGGCCAGCGGCATTCCCGCTACGGTCACGCTGCGCCGCGCGGGACGCCGTGCCATACTTGCGGATCGCCTCAGCCAAGATCCCAACGCAATGATCGTCCCGTCCGCTGCCATCGGCTTCAATCTCAATCCGCTCGACCGTCACTCCGAAAAGCGCGATGACGAAGCGTTCATCGCCCGTCTGCGCAACGATCCTGCCGCGCGTTTTCTGGTGTTCGATGGCGACGTGCCCGTGCTCAAACGCGGTGAACGCCATGACGCGTGGTTCGCGGCAGGAGAGGCAACCGCCTTTGGCCCACCGCTGCAAAACGTCTTTCTCGGCGAAGACAGCACGGGCAGCGGACGTTTCGCGCTCGGCTTCGCGCCCGGCCTGCTGCCCACTGAAGGCAATTCGCAAGACACGCGTTACGACCGCGTCGATCTGCGCTCGATCGCGCTGCAAGGACTCATCGATCAGGATCAGCTCGGCATGCTCGGCGAGGCCAAATCGATGCTCGACTGGCATCGTCGCCATCGCTTCTGCGCGAACTGCGGCGCGCCGACCCGCACGGCGGCAGCCGGCTGGCAACGTGCCTGCGATGCGTGCGGCACGCGCCACTTTCCTCGCGTCGATCCCGTGGTCATCATGCTGACCATCGACGGCGAGCGCTGTCTGCTCGGGCGCCAGCGTCAGTTTGCGCCGGGCATGTACTCGGCTCTTGCAGGCTTTGTCGAACCCGGCGAAACGGTCGAAGACGCCGTGCGCCGCGAAGTGCATGAAGAAGCCCGCGTGAAGTGCGCGGAAGTGGTCTATTTCGCGGCGCAACCGTGGCCGTTCCCGTCGTCGCTGATGATCGGCTGCTTTGCGCGCGCCAGCACCACGGACGTCGTCATCGACATCACCGAACTCGAAGATGCCCGCTGGTTCACGCGCGCCGAAGTGGCCGCGATGCTCGCCGGCACGCACGCGGACAATCTGTCGGCACCGAAGCCGTTCGCCATCGCGCACCATCTGCTGCGCGCGTATGTCGAGCACGGCGAGGCCGTACTGCGCGGCTGAGTCGCCGCTCTCAGTCACCGCTTTCAAACTGCTTCACCCACCGCTTCCACTCATCTGATGCTCGCACCACGGAAAACCGTGGCGCCAGCAAACCTGTACGCGAACGTTCACGTTGACGTATAATGCACTGCATCCTGATCGCATGATCGATGCACGTCCCGCATGTCCACCCAAGAATCTTCCGTCGCTACGATTCGCGCCACCGCACCTGCAACGCTGGTCGCCGGGCGGCTTCGCGACGATCTGTTCCCGTGGGTCATTGCGCTCGCCACCGGCCTCGAGTACTTCGACAACACGATCTTCTCGTTCTTCACCAGCTACATCGCGGGCGGCATCAATGCGTCGACGGATGAGCTCGTGTGGTCGTCGAGTGCCTACGCCGTCGCGTCGGTGCTCGGCATTCTCCGGCAGCAGTCGTGGGTGGAGCGGCTTGGTTACCGGCGTTATATCGGCGGGAGCCTGTTGCTGTTCGCCGTGGCCTCGGCGGCGGCAGCGCTCAGCGAATCGTCGATTCAACTGGCTGTCGCGCGCGGCGCTCAAGGCTATTTCATCGGCCCGATGATGGGCGCGTGCCGCATCCTCATTCAGACCAGTTTTACGCCTCAGCGCCGCGCGCCCGCGGTGCGCGCGTTTCTTTGCATGATCTTGCTGGCGAGCGCGCTGGCGCCGCTCGCGGGCGGCTATCTGCTGGCATCGTTCGACTGGCGCGCGCTGTTCGCCTGCACGATGCTCGCGGGCATCGCTCTCGCACTCGTCGTGCTGTTGGTGGTGCCATCCACAGGTAAAGTGCAGCGCGAATCGAACAGCGATGGGCACTTCTGGCCGTATATCGTGTTCGCGTTCGCACAGGGCGCGTTGCAAATCGCGATGCAGCAGGTCCGCTTCGAACTGTTCGGCAGTTCGCCCCTGCTGATCGGGCTGACGCTGGCAGGCTTGCTGGCGCTCGGCTGGTTCGCGTGGCATCAATGGCATCACCCCAGCCCGCTGGTGCGGCTTCACGCGCTGCGCGAACGCACCTTCCAGACGGGTCTCGCGCTCTACGTGCTGTTCTATTACATCAGCAATGCGATGAGCTATCTGGTCTCGCGTTTTCTCGAAGGCGGCTTGCGCTATCCCGTCGAAAATGCGGGCCGGCTGGTCGGCTTCACGTCGTTCGCGTCGCTTGCTTTCGCGTTGATCTATTTCCGCGTGTCGCCGCGCATCCGGCACAAGCGCTGGCTGATCGTCCCCGGTTTTCTAATCGCTGCGCTGATCGGCGGATGGATGATCAGCATGCCGCCCGACGTCAGCATGCAGTGGCTGCTGCCGCCACTGCTTCTGCGCGGACTGCTGCTCGTGTTCATCGTCCTGCCTGTCGCCAATCTCGCGTTCCGCATCTTCTCTGCCGAAGAGTTCAATCACGGCTATCGCTTCAAGAACATGGTCAAGCAGTTGACCTACTCGTTCTCGACGGCCACCATGATCATGCTCGACCAGCATCGCGAAGCCGTGCACGAAACGCGTCTGACGGAGTTCGTGAATCCGTTCAACCCGATCTTCCAGAACACCTTCGATACGCTGATGCATGGCTTCGAACTTCTGGGCCATCCGGCGAGCGAGGCCAGAGGTCTTGCGCTCGTCGAAATCAGCCGCACCGTGACGCAGCAGGCCAGTTTTCTGAGCGCACTGGACGGTTTCTACTTTCTGATCGGCATTGCAGTATGCGGTGGTCTCTTTGCGCTCTATCAGCGGCAAATCGATTGATCGCGTATTCTGCGAAGCTTCATCAACATCGATTGCCGGTTTGCAGCACGCAAGCTTGAACCAGGTGCGCGGCGCGCACTGCGGAGCGTTTGACCAGTGGATACTCTCAACAACATGCGTATCTTCGCTCGCGTAGCGGAGGAAGGCAGCTTTACGGGCGCGGCGCAACGCATGAACATCACCGTGCCCGCCGTCTCGCGCGCGGTGTCCGCGCTCGAAGCCTATCTGCGCACGCGCCTGTTGAACCGCAGTACGCGTCGGGTGGTTCTGACGGAAGCAGGACATCGCTATCTGCAGCGTTGCGAACAGATCCTCGCATTCGTCGATCAGGCGGAAGCCGAGGCCGCCGATTCCCAGGTCCGTCCCACCGGCCAGTTACGTGTGCATGCAACGTCGACCTTCGGCCAGACGTATGTCACGCCTGCCATCGTGCGCTACCGTCGCCGCTATCCGGATGTCTCGATCGAACTGACACTGTCGCAGCACGTGCCCGATCTGATCGACGAAGGGTACGACGTCAGCGTGCAGTTGAGCGTCGATGAATTGCCCGATTCGAGTCTCGTCGCGCAACAGCTCGGCACCGTGCATAGCGTGCTGTGCGCGGCGCCCTCGTATCTGCGCGAGCACGGCGTGCCGCGCGACGTCGAGGAACTGTCGCGGCATGCGTGCTTCCAGTTCGTATCGTCCGTCTATCCCACCGACCGCTGGCTGCTCGAAGGGCCGGATGGAACGGAGACTGTGCATCTGCACGGCGGCGGGTTCCGCATCAATTCCGCCGATGGCCTTGCTGTGGCGCTCAAGGAAGGCATTGGAATCGGCGCGGTGCCGATGTCGACGGCCGTGCTCGCGCTGCGCGACGGATCGCTGACACGCGTGTTGCCGCAATATCATCTGCAGCCACTCACGGCTTACGCACTCTATACGTCGCGCCGGTATATCGACGCGAAGATCAAGACCTTCATCGAGTTTCTGCGCGAGGATATTCCCCAGATGCTCAGTGCGTCCGTCGCGAGCCTGCGCGATATGAAAAAGACGCACGCCGACGCGTAAGCGCATTGTCGGGCGAGCGTCATGGGTGGTCACGCGAGCGTCACACAACGGTCACGCAAAATACCTCATGCGCGACATGAAATGCGCGGCACCGCACGGAGCCGTCGCGCGTGGCACACTATGCTCTCGCGGTTCACCACGAAAACCGCGCCCGTTTCTGCGGCGTGACGTTTTCTCAGGCATGTGCCTGTCAACCGCCGTCACCATCGCTAACCATGCGCAAGCAAGTCATCATTCATGCACTGATGTTCGCCTGCGGCTGTCCACCTGCCATCGATGCATGCGCAGCGGACGCGATCGGCGTCGTCAAGACGGTCAAAGGGTCCGTGCATATCGAACGCGGCACGCAGAATGTCGACGCCGCCATCGGCAGCGAAGTCTTCAACAGCGACCGCATCGTGACGGGGCCCGCGTCTTCCGTCGGCATTACGTTGCGTGACAATACGCTGCTGTCCGAAGGCTCCAACTCCGTTCTCGAACTCAAACAGTTCGCTTTCAACACCACCACGCACGATGGCTCGCTCGACGCGACGATCCGGCGCGGGTCGCTCGGCGTCGTCGACGGCAAGCTGGCGAAGGCCCATCCCGAAGCCGTGCGTTTCAACACGCCGACCACGACGCTCGGCGTGCGCGGCACCGAATTCATCATCGAGGTCGGCGACGGGGAGAGTGCGCGTTGATGGCCGCGGCACAACGTCGAAGCGTGATCGGGTGCGCGCTCGGTGCGGCGCTCGCGTTCATGGCCGGCTGCAGTTCAACGCCTGACAAGATCACGCTGCTGCCCGATCCGGACGGATCGGTTGGCGCGGTGATCGTGCATAGCGGCGGAAAAACGCAAGTCATCGACAAGGCTTACACCACAGCCGAAGTCGCAAAAAGCGGCACAATCGAACAGACGGCCAGCAATCAGGCCAACGTCGCCACGCGTTACGGCGACGTGCTCGCCGCACAGCCGCCGCGTCCGGCCACCTACACGATCAACTTCGTATTCGACTCGGCGACGGAACTCGCACCGCAATCCAACGCGACTGTCCAGCAACTGAAAGCTGCACTCGCCACGTGGCCCGCGCCGCATCTCACGGTAGTCGGCCATACGGATCTCGCCGGTTCGCAGGAATATGACGACAAGCTGTCGATGCAGCGCGCGCAGACGGTCGCGCGCTTCCTGATCAAGGCGGGCATTCCAGCGAAGGAGATTGAAACGGCAGCGCGCGGCAAGCGCGAACCGCTCGTGCACACCGCGGACGGCGTCCCTAACCAGATGAACCGGCGCGTCGTTATTACAATCCAGTGATCCGGGTGATCCGTCACGGCAACTGTGACGGGGCATCAATCTGCCGCGACCGACATGAAACGCTTGCGCGATGCTTCATGGCTGACGTTCCTCACATGGCTGAGAAAAGCCGGTCAGGGCCGCCCGATTGCGCTCGCCGTGCTGCTCGCGCTCAGCCTGCTGAACCTGTGCAGCGAATGGCCCGGCAACATTCCGCGCCCGCCATTGCTTGACAGACTCGACGATGTGCTGCCGGATTCTTTCGGCACCGCGCGCCAGTTGCTGTTCGATCACTATCAGCGCCGCTTTCCACGCATGCCGGCTTCGCAGCCCGTGACCATCGTCGCCATCGACGACAGGACGCTCGCCGAACTCGGGCAATGGCCATGGCCGCGCAACCGGCTAGCGGGCCTCGTCGATGCAATCGCTGCGCAGAAGCCGCTCGCCATCGGCCTCGACCTCTATATGCCGGAGGCCGACCAGACCTCGCCCGACAAGGTCGCCGACAACCTGCCCGCTTCCGCTGTCACGCTGGCCGCCGGGCTGCGCGCGCTGCCGCGCCACGAGACCATTCTGGCGAATGCATTGCGCGCGTCGCCGTCGATACTCGGCGCCGCCGCCGTCGATCACGTCGCCTACGACACCAGCACCGACATGCGCAGCGCGCCGATTCTCGTGCACGGCGAAGATCCCCTCAACCGCGTGAAGCGCTATAGCTATGTGCTTGCGAGCCTGCCCGAATTGCAGGCGGCGGCACACGGACAGGCGATGCTGAACGTCGCGCTCGAACAGGGCACAGTGCGGCGCATACCGCTGATCCTCGGTCTTGGCGACAAGCTGGTGCCGGGCATGCCGATCGAGATGCTGCGCGTCGTCACCGGGTCGGCGGCTGTCGATGTCTATGCCGATACCTCGGGCGTGCAATCCGTCGGCGTCGCGGACGTGCAGGTGCCCACGCAGCCAGACGGCGACATCTGGCTGCATTTCGCATCGATGCGGGAGACGCAGCATCGATACGTGTCAGCGCGCGACGTGCTGCAAGGCAAGGTCGATCCCGAACGCTTTCATAACAAGCTGGTGCTGCTCGGCCTCACGGCGACGGGACTCACCGACATGCGTACCACCGCGCTAGGCGAACTGGTGCCGGGTATCGAGATTCAGGCGCAGATCATCGAGACGATTTTCGACGGGCACTTCCTGCGCCGGCCCGTGTGGCTCAAATGGGCCGAGACGATCTTCGTGCTCGCGTTCGGTCTGCTGCTCATCTGGTATCTGCCGAATACCGAATCGCGCCTCGCCGCTTTCGTGCGCACAGTGCCAAAAGCATCGGCGGTGCTTGGCATCGTGCTCAATCTGCTGCTGCTCGCAAGCTGTTTGCTGCTGTTCCGCTACAGCGGCCTGCTGGTCGACGCGACGTCGATCTTCATCATTCTGTCTGCCGTGATGGGCTGCTTTTTCTCGTCCGCGCTGCTCGATCCCGGCGTGCGGAAACAGCGTGCGGCGAAGCGCCGGCGAGCCAGCGCCTCGCAATCCGCCGAGCAGATTCCACACTCGGACACGCAACGTTAGGCTTTACTGCGGCTCGTACCACGAGTACGTGGGCAGCGTCGGCATCTGCTTGCCGACCTCCAGCGTGATGTCCCGATGCGAGATCAGCTCGATGCTGCGCAGATCGCCGTCATAACGCCGCACGTCGCCATTGTCGTTGATGTACGCAACCACGTTCCCTTGCACGCCCGCCACGTTGGTGCTCGACAGCGTTTGTCCCCAGATGTCGAAGAACTGGCCAAGCGTGAAGGTCTTCACGTTCGGTGTTTCGATGTGAATGATCCCCGTCGAATCGTGCGTGTGCATCTCGTAGTTGCACTGCGAGAGAATGCCGACGTTGGCCGGTAACGCAAGCCATTGGCCGTCGCTGACAATGGCCAGATGCGCATGCACGTGATACAGCTCGCTCATGCCCGACGCACAGATCAAACCATCCACGTCAGCGCCCGTGCCGCCCGTCGACGTATTGCCGTTCTGCCAGTGCCCGGTGCCGACCGTGCCGCCATAGGCGAGCACGGTCTGGTTCGGGTCGAACGACGGCGGATCAGTCCAGCTGAACGTGGGAATCTGCCCGAGCGGCGTGCCGATCTGGATCGACACTTCGCCATGTGCAGGCAGCACGAGGCTGGCAGGATCGCCCGTGTACTTCGTCAGCTGGCCACCGTTGTTCACGTAGATCGTGATGGGCATGCCCGTCAGTCCCGCGACGTTGGTGGTGCTGAGCGGCTGTCCCCACACCGCGAAAAACTGGCCTAGCGTATAGGACGCGTTCGACGTTGCGTCCATGCGGATCTTGCCCGATTCGTCATCGGTGTGGACGGGGTAGGCGCAGCCCGTTTGCGCGGCCATCGTCGGCGCGACGGTGCCGATGTCGGACGGCAGTGCGAGCGCCCTGCCATTCAGAAAGATCGACAGATGCGAGTACGTGTAGACGTTGCCGCGCGTCGCGCAATTCAGGCCGCTCACTGCCTGACCGGTGCCGCCCGATTGCGTCGAACCAGCGGGCCAGTTATCGTCGCCGACCTTGGCGCCGTCGTTGAGCGCGGTCGCATTGGCGAGCGTCGGCTGGCTTGAATTCGCACTCGCCGAGCCGGGTGACGCGCCCGATCCACCACCGCCTCCGCCACCGCAACTTGCCAGCATGAGAATGGCGCCCACTGAAACTATTCGTGCAACGATGCCATACGACATATCGATCTCCACCTGTGTAATGTGAGTAATGTGCCGTTACGTGGCATCTTTTTGGTTGCAGCTCTTGCTGTGAAGCGATGCGTGTGGATGGGTGTATTAGCGCTTGCTGCGCGAGCGGCTGACGAACGAACTGAGCCGCTGCAATAGACGCGACATCGCGCCGTCGCGCCGGCCCGCGTCCTCAGGCGCCTGACGATGCGGCATGCGCTGCAGATCGTGCCAGTCGGTCTCGAGCGAGCGGGCGTGTCCCGCTGGCGTGAAGGGCCAGACGATGGCCGTTGCGCGCACGATGCCGCCCGGCGCGCCCTGCCTTTCCTTCACACACGCCAGATACGCGTTGATGGCCGAAGCCTCTCGCTCGGCCGCTTCGCGCGACATGGCGGCGACGAAGTCCTCCAGCCCTTCGATATGAACGCACCAGAGCTGCTCGCTCACGATGCGCTCCTGCTGGACCGTGGTCCGATCCTCGTCTTGCGGCCGCGCGACTTGCTCGCGAGCAGAAGACTTTTCGAACGTGATTGCATGAGTCATGTAAAGCACACCTGCCCAGACGACACGCTGAGCTGTTCCTGCTTGCAGGGAATGGAAATACGGAATCTCGACACCACGATGAAGCCACTTGCCCAGCTACGCTCAATACGCGTTCTGATGGGCAATGCCTTTGAAGACGGTCGCGAGAATGATCCGCAGATCCAAAGCGAATGACCAGTTGCGCAGGTAATACAGGTCGTGTTCGACACGGCCTTCCATCTTTTCGATGCGGTCGGTTTCGCCGCGATAACCGTTGATCTGCGCCCAGCCGGTAATGCCCGGCTTGATCCGGTAACGATGGATATAGCCCGACACGACGTGCTGATACTGGTCGTCGTGTTCCAGTGCATGCGGGCGCGGCCCGACTACCGACATATCGCCGCACAGCACGTTGAAAAACTGCGGCAGCTCATCGAGACTCGTGCGCCGCAGAAAGCCGCCGACACGTGTGATACGCGGATCACCACGCTTCGCCTGTTCGAGCACGCCCGCCTTCTGCTGATGCATGCGCATGGTGCGGAACTTGTAGATCGTGAAGACACGACCGTCTGCGCCCTTGCGCTGCTGTTTGAAGAACACCGGTCCGCGCGAACTCAGCTTCACGGCGATCGCGCACGCCAGAAGAATGGGCGAAATGGCGAGCAATGCACACAACGCGAACAGCCGGTCGAACAGATCTTTCTTGACCATTGCATTCGGCGGCAGCGGCGATGCGGCGAGATTGATGGTCGGCTGATCGAGCAGGTTCGTCACGCTGCCTTCGAACAAGGCGAGCGCGCGCACGTCCGGCATAAAGCGAATGTTGATCAGGTCATTGCGAAACTCGTCGACGAGCCTGAGAATCGCGCGCTCTTCCGTCAATGGCAACGCAAGCCAGACTTCGCCGATGTTCTGCTCCCGCACATAGCGCGCGAAAGCCTTCTGCTCATTGAAGGTCGGCACGCGCGTGGCCGCTTTCGCGTCGCGTTGCAGGTTGTAGATTGCCCAGGGCCGAAACCCGGACGCGGGCGCATCGTCCATCTTGTGGATGATGTCGTTGCAGTGGTCTCCACACGCCGCTATCGCGACGGGCTGCAAATCCATTCCGGCATGGCGCGCACTTCCAATCACGCTATGAATCACGAGACGGCTCACGATCAACGCGCTGCCCGAGATCGCCGTCCAGTACACGAACCAGAGACGCGACACGAAATCGATCCGGTGCAGCGAGAACATCAACGCCATTGCGCAGCCCTGCACGATCAGCCAGCCCAGCGCGACCTGGCCGGTCAGCAGTCTTTTCGAACGCCCACGCCACGATGCATAGACACCGAGCGCGGGAAAGATCGCCAGCGAAAAAGCCGCTGCGAACGCGACAAACGCCAGATAGAAGCCGCGCTGCGAAACGTCGTCGAAGCGGATCTGCGACGCCACGAGCGCGCCCGCCACGATCAGGGCGACGTCGAATAGCCGCGCCAGCAGACCTGTCAATGCACGCATCACAACACCCCCTTAACTGCACAATCTATATACGTGTCGCGGCGGACGCTCAATTGCAGCGACCGTACTTGTCATCGAAACGGACGATGTCGTCTTCTCCCAGATACGCACCTGATTGAACCTCGATGATCTGCAGCGGCACATGACCCGGATTCTCGAGACGATGCTGCACGCCGATCGGAATGTAAGTCGACTGGTTCTCAGTGAGCAGGAATTGATCCTCGCCACGCGTGACGAGTGCAGTTCCGCAAACGACGATCCAGTGCTCCGCGCGATGATGATGCATCTGCAACGACAGCCGTCCACCCGGACTCACGACAATGCGCTTCACCTGAAAGCGTTCGCCATGATCGATGGAATCGTAGAAGCCCCAGGGGCGCCGCACCTTGCGATGGTTGTCCGCTTCCGGCGACTTCGTCTCACGGATACGCGACACGAGACCTTTGACGTCCTGCACATGCGAGCGATCGGCGACAAGCACGGCATCGTCTGTTTCGACCACGACGATATCGCTGGTGCCGACACATGCGACCAGCCTGCCGCCCTGCGAGCGCGCATAGGTACTCGTCGCGCCTTCCATCAGCACACGACCGTTCGCCACATTGCCGAACTCGTCTTTCTCCATCGCCTGCCACACGGCGTCCCACGATCCCAGATCGGACCAGCCCGCTTCGAGCGGCACGACCACGCCCGTGAATGGCGAGTCGACCTTGCCGAGTTGCTCCATCACTGCGTAGTCGATCGAATCGGAAGGAGACTGCGCGAATGCCTCGGCGCCCGGTGCGATATGGCCGTCGTCGCGCTTTGCAGTGGTGAAGGCCTGCATGCACGCTGCGTGCATATCCGGCTGGAACACCTTGAGCGCGGCAAGCCACACCGATGAGCGGACCACGAACATGCCGCTATTCCACCAGTAACCACCCGACGCGACATACTGCGCGGCCAGTTCGGCAGCGGGCTTCTCGACGAAGCGATCGATCTGATGCGCGCCATCGGCCAGTTGCGCACCGAGACGGATATAACCGAAGCCGGTATCGGCGTGCGTCGGCGGCACGCCTAGCGTGGCGATTTCGCCAGCCTGTGCATGCACCGCTGCAAGTTCGATCGCCCGATGCAACGCGGGTACATCTGCGATTGCATGATCCGCCGGCATGGCAACCAGAATGGGATCATCGCCATCGACGCGCGCAGCCAGCGCAGCAAGCGTTAAAGCAGGCGCGGTATCGCGCCGTGCGGGTTCGACGACGACACACGGTTTCACACCGCAATCGCGCGCCTGCTCGGAGGTCGCATAGTAATGCTCGGCACCGCACACGATCACCGGCTCAGCCGCGACGTCCCATGTGGTGGTGAAGCCTTCCATGCGCTTCATCGTGGCCTGCAGCAGCGACTGATCGCCGACCACATCGATAAGCTGTTTCGGGTATTGCTCGCGTGACACTGGCCAGAGCCGCGTGCCTGATCCGCCAGCGAGAATGACCTGCACGATCCGCCCACTATCGACTGTCGCATCGGCGACAGCTACGTTTTCTTGCCCGGCAAGAGTGGTTCGCTTGTTCACTTCAATCTCCCTGGTATTGAAGTCGCGTCCTGATCACCTGCGTCTGCCCGTTACTATCTGGGCGACATTCAAGAGTAACCTTCATCGGACATGGCAACCGCCTTGTTTGACTACACACCTTGCGCGCGAATCTTCGGGTAACGACGCGGGATGATGATGGCCGCAGAACGCACCGGCCGCGAATGAAAGACGTTTGATGACGAACGTCCCGATCGCGTCGTGCTCGCGCAACCTTGCAAGATGAAGGAAAGATCGACGTTCCCGTTGTGAGGCATTCAAACAACGAGGACTCGTGTACTCGATTCGATCTGTGATTCGATGATAGACACGTTACGCTGCGCTACAGCATCTCTGGCGCGAACGGTTGATGTTATGGCCTGTCACGCTGAGCCTTTCTCCTGATGATCACCAATTGCAGGATCGAAGTTTTTCAATTTGTTTTGAGCGTGGAAAACAAGGGCTAATCGTGTTAGGTTGCAAATAGCAGTGATTGCTGACTGGTGCTTTTCTTTGCTTCTCCTAAGAAGCTCGACCTGAATAGCACCCGCAGATGTCCGCGTCATCGCCGGGCAGACCGCACCATCCATCGCTAACGTGCAGTGCCGTATCCGCACGTTTTCTGTTCCTGATTTGCGCCCACTCCATCGGCGAATCTCACGCTATTCATTACGAGAGTCCTATGGCTTACATATCGATATTGGCGCTATTCCTGACGGTCACTAACCTGATACCGGTTAGCGCAGTGGGATTTTTGCCGATTATCTTTTGCGCCTGGCGCTTTTTCGGCAGAAGCTACCCGTCATTCATGGTGCCATTGACAGCGCTTACGCTATTCGCGCTGATCTCCACCTTGCTTTACGATCCGCATTCGCTGACGCAATTCGATTTCTATCGTCGCGATGGCAACTTTTTCATTGCCTATGCGCCTGTTTTTGCGGGCTGTCTGTACGCGCATCGCTGGGATATGAACAAGCTCTTGCGCGCATTCTTCGTATTCGCGGTGGTGATCAACATTCCGCCTTATGCGTTGTATCTCGCACAGAACGGTTTGCTCAGCATCTTCAAGCATCCGGACGACACCTTCGGCAGCTTTTTCATTGCACGCAACGCAGCGGGTGGCTTTCTCGCCATGCTGTTCTGCCTTGGCGTAGCGTGTTATCTGCAACAGCGCAGCCGGATCCTGCTCGCGCTCGTCGCGCTCAATTTCCTGATGCTGTTTTCGACGTACAGCCGCGGCTCGCTGCTCGGCGCACTCGCCGTGTTGCCGTATCTGTACTTCGGGCGCAAACGTCTGCTTCTTGCGTCGCTGATTTCGTGCCTGGTGGTCGCATCTCTCGCGATGGCGATGTATCACACGCGCGCGAACGTCGACTATATGGGCTACACCTTCTCTATTCAGAATCAGGATGCCAAGTTGGCCAATCTCGACATCCGCTATGAATGGCTATGGCCAAGAGCACTCGCGTACTTCCGTCAGAGCCCGATTGTCGGCATGGGCTTCGGTTCGTTCGATGACCAGATACGTAGTGTCGTGTCGTATTTCGGCGTACTAGGCGTGCCATCGGACATCATCGTCGAACATAGCGACTCGCATGCACACAACTCCTATCTGAACTTTCTCGCGGAAATGGGCATCGTTGGACTCGGGCTGATGCTGGCTTTCTACTGGAAGCTGGTCAAATGGGCTCAGGACGGTGCGGCGCGCGGTGCACTGATGGAGCACGGCAGGAATTTCGCCGGGTTCCGCTTCGTCGAACTCTCCTCCGTGTGCCTGCTCGTCATGGCGGCGACAGAACATCGGCTTGTTGCACCGTCGAATGTACTGGTCCTTTCTCTGGTGATTTCACTATTGCTCTCGTCGCGACCCGTGCGCGTGGCCCAACCTCAATACAGAGCACGTGTTCCGGAACCGCAACCGCCGTATCGGCGTCGCGAGCCAGCCTTCCCGGCTGCAACCGGGCGCAGCATTCACGGCTCATGAAGCAGGGGTAGCCCGATATGTGGACTGTCCTTTCCAACGTGGGCGATGCCGCCGTTACGCTGCCTGTGGCATTGGTATGTGCGCTGTGGATTGCCAGGACCGATCTACGTCTCGCCGGGCGCTGGGCCGTCACATTGGGATGCGGCATGCTGCCCGTCGGCCTGAGCAAGATCGCTTATTACGCGTGGGGCCTGTCGTTGCCGATTGCGCACTTTCGCGTGATCAGCGGCCACACAATGCTTTCCACCGCCGTATGGGCGGTTGCGCTCAGCCTGCAATTGAAGTGGTGGCGGCTGCCTGCTGTTCCCGGCATTGTTGCCGGGTTGCTGCTGGGCGCGCTAACGGGCGCTTCGCGCGTGCACGGTCATTCGCACTCGCTATCTGAAGTCGTGGTGGGTTGGGTTATCGGTGCGATCGCTGCCGCCGCGTTTCTGCGCGCCGCGCTGCGCGTAGAATTCCGGCCGTTGCAGCCGGTCTGGTCCACGCTCTGCCTGCTGGCCGTTACGACGCTGGCCTATGGTCATACAGCGCCGTTTCAGGATCTCATCAAGGAGAACTCCGCGACGCTGCGGGAGAACACTCCCGCACTCGTTTGCGCGCTGTCACACGCGCGCTCGCGAGAGCATGGATGACAGGCGGCGCAGACAGTTCAGACTACCAGATGATGCTCGCGCTCTTCCTTCGTCACTGACGGCCTGTTTTCCATCACGAACGGCACAGTGGGATCAGTGAAACTGTCCGGCATGCGGTCTTCAACGAACGCCATCAATGCGGCCTTGAAGCGCTCCGAAGAAAACCGTTCCGCGTTCCTGCGGCACTGGCGCGCGTCGAACAGGCCCGCGTATTTCTCGAACCGGTCTACCGCTTCGAGCAGCGACTCCGATGTCTGCTCCTGAAAGAACACACCCGTAGGCCGCTCGCGCGGCAAGCCAAGCACCGACTCCAGCGCACCGCCTCTGCCGAACGCAACCACTGGCGTTCCACAGGCTTGCGCTTCGACCACGGAAATGCCGAAATCTTCTTCTGCTGCAAACACAAAAGCGCGGGCACGCTGCAGATGATCCAGCAGCACGTCGAACGGCTGATGGCCGAGAATCGTCACGTTGTCACCGGCAGCTGCCTTGACCTTTTTCATATCCGGCCCGTCGCCGATCACGACCAGCTTGCGCTCCGGTGTTTCCGAAAACGCCTTGACGATCAGATCGATGCGCTTGTACGGCACCATGCGCGATGCCGTGACATAGAAGTCTTCCTTGCTCTCGCGGATCGGCATATGACTGAGATCGACGGGCGGATAGATCACCGTCGCATCGCGCTGATATGCCTTCCTGATCCGGCGCGCAATGAACTTCGAGTTGGCGAGCAGATGATCGACGCCATTGGCAGAACGCGAATCCCAGCCACGGATATAGTGCAGCAGCACGCGCGCCATCGCCGATTTCACACCCGCCGTCAGATGCGACTCGCGCAGGTACTGATGCTGAAGATCCCACGCATAGCGGATCGGCGAGTGCACATAGCTGATGTGCATCTGGTTCGGTCCCGTCAGCACGCCTTTCGCAACGGCATGAGAACTCGAAATGACGAGATCATATGCGGACAGATCGAGCTGCTCGATGGCAATCGGCATCAAGGGCAAATAGGCCCGATAGCGTTTGCGCGCGAACGGCAAGCGCTGAATGAACGATGTGTGAACCGGCTTGCCCTTGATGCAGGCCCGGTCTTCCATGAAATCGACCAATGAGAACAGGTCCGCATTCGGGAAGCATTCAATGATGTTCTGCAGCACTTTTTCTGCGCCGCCCGATACCACTAACCAGTCGTGAACAATAGCAACTTTCACCGCGAACCTCCGTGTGCTTGTCGTAGCTCTTTTCACCCGACCAAATAATCGAACCGCCCGTGTACTACGTATGACAGCAAGGTATCGTTCAATCGTCCTTGCCTGCACCGGCCTGACTTCTTGCACCCCATGCGACACGCGCCATCGCGATGGCACGTCCCGCGCCCGGCACGAGCGTAATCAGTTCGAGCCGGATCATGATGCTCAGCAACATCAACGACAACGACAACTCGCCGATCACGCGCGCGAACGCCATGCCTTCTGCGCCGTATCGGGGCGCAAGATAAAGCGCTGCGATCAGGTTCGTGATGCCAGACGCCGCACCTGCTATTGCCAGCAGACGGTCTTTCTTGCGCGGCACGAACACATAGAACGCAGCAAATTCGTTGAATGCCGCAAAAGGAAACATCCAGGCAAAGCTCTGCAATACATGTCCGCTTGGCGTGAATGCTTCGCCGAGAATCAGCGGCAGCACAATGGGCGACAACGTCAATGCGCCGCAAAACACCAGCAGGCCATAGCCCAGCATCAGCGTCGCGCCGCGGCGCGTAGTGGCATGCGCGCCCGCCTTGTCGCCTTGTGCGAGCTGGCGCGAGATGGTCGGAATGAAGACTTGCGATGCCGGTCCCATCAGACTCAGGCCGATGGTCGCAAAGCGCTCGGCGGCGCCGAAATAGCCGACTTGCTGGGGCGTCGACAGCAATGTCAGCAGATACGTGGATGAAGCGGTGAGCACGACGGAACCCGACGAATAGCAGAACAGCATCGTCGATCCCTTTACCAGCGACACGATGCCGTCGAACGAAAGACGGGGCCGCCCAAGCTGCCACGTCGCGAGTCCGTACGAGACCGTCAGCGACAGCACGCCGGCCGTCAGCAGACTGGCGACCACCCAGACTGAATCGGCAGGCCCGCGCACGAGGCACAGCACCAGCGCGAGACTCACCGCGAAGCCGAACACCTCGATCATGATGGGTGTGCGGAAGTGATGACGTCCCTGATAGAGCCAACCCAGATTCAGTGCCGCCACGACGCCGAGCGCGGTCGCCAGCAGGCCGATTAAAGGATGCTCCGACAAGGTGGGCGAACAGAAGGTCGCGACTGCCCCGATGCACGCGCCCAGCGCGCACAATGCAAGCCGCGCGCTCACATGCAGCGAGTAGATCGCATTGCACTCTTGATTGCTCTGCGCTTTCGAGATTTCACGCATGCCGACGAACGTGAACCCGTAGCTCGCCAGCATCCAGATCACATTCATGAGCGACATCGCCGCGAGAACCCGCCCGTATTCGGCGACGCCCAGCACGCGTCCATAGAACGGCACGACGATGATGAGGTACACATACCTCATCAGATAGCCGCCGTAGACGAACGCTATGACGTTGGCGCTCTTCTTACCATCCATTCCAGACTCTCCTGTTTCAACGGCGCTGCATGCCTATAGCTCTACCGCACTGCGCCGCGCGAGCGGGTTGGTGATGTAGCGAACCACGAAATCCGAAAGCGGCGAATAAGGCAACAGACAGAGGCTCGACAGAAACAGCGTTCCTACCTTCTTTTTCGGGCCCCAGAAAGGATTGGCCATGATCGCATGCCGGTAAGCGCGAGAGTCGTTCAACATCCAGCGCCAGCGCTCGCCCAGTGGTGCGTGATAGAGACTCGAACCGAAATACGCCTTTTCATGCGCAAAGTCGTAGAACGCAGGCGGCAACTCCAGATTCAGGCGCTTCTTCGCAATGTCGCGCAACGTGACCCAGCGCTCCCTGAAAGCCTTCGGCGCTTTCTTGATCTGCTCGGAATTCGCAAACGACACGCTCGGCGCCGTGGTGTGATGAACGCGATACGCGCCGAGCGAACGCGCTATCGTGGCCACCTCACCCATCAGCGCAGCGCCGTAAATAGCGTAGAAGTCGGCGCCATACCGGTTGATGCCGCCTTCCGGCACGGGGAACACTGCCTTCAGCGCACTCACGCTGTACGCGTTGCCCGACGCAGGCGGCGATGGATAGAGCCAGCCTTCCTTGAGCAGGCGGCCGCAATCGGCAGGTGGTTTGGTGTGCGGCACATACGCGCCCGTCTGCTTGCCGGCTTCGTCGATCACGTCGAGCCGAAACTGCACTTTCGCGAGATTGTTTTCCTGCTCGAACGCATGCATCACTTCCGATACCGCAGTGGGATATAGCACGTCGTCGGAATCGAGAAAGAGTACATAGTCGGTATCGGCTATTTCAACGCCAAGGTTGTAGGCGGACACCTGTCCGCCGTTCTGCTTGAATACCGTGGAAATGCGCGTGCCGTATTGCTCGATCAAAGCCCGCGATCCGTCCGTCGAGCCATCGTCGATCACGATCACGCGTGTTCCCGGATAATCCTGCGCCAAGGCCGAATCGATCGCTTCGGTGATGAAGCGTTCGTAGTTGTAGTTGCAAATGACGATGGCAATCTGTTTCATAGAGCCTCGAAGCAATGAGTGGGATCAGTGCAGCCGACAGGAACGCATGTTTCTCAAGCCGGCTTCTCCCGGTTCGCGCGCACGACGAGATACGCGAGATGTTTCGGCTGCTTCCTGTCTGTGCCGTTGACTTTGTCCGGCACGCGAAACCGTATGGTCGTGACGTCGCCATTCGTACTCGATGCGACGTCCTGTTTCGGTGCAGCAGTGCCTGTCAGTGCGTCGATAAACGACACTTGTGCTCCGCCGGCCGGTGCAGCGATTCCTTCGGCCTCGACCGTGCGCCAACCCGGCGGTGCACTGACCTGAAGCACGATGTCGTTGTCCGACAGCAAACCGGCGCCCGTCACGTCCGGGCCGAAGCGCACCGGTTTCGGCAAGGCGGCAAGCGCGCCCGGAACGGTCTGGTTCAACACGATCAGGCTTTGTCCCGATACGTTGTAAGTGCGTGCAGGTGGGCCGCGATGCGTAAGCCGGAAAGGTTCATAACCGTCCCAGTGATAGACCATCGACACATACTTGTCGGGATCGTCCCAATTGCGATCGAGCGCCCACACAGCGAATTCGAAGAAATAGCGCGGCAGGTAATGCGCATCAAGCATGTAGCGGTCGCCGATCTCCGTTTGCCACACGCCGCGCGCCGGTCCCTGTTTGACGTAGCGCTCATACAGGCCATCGAGATCGGCGACTGGCAGATAATGCGTATCGAGGTAATCGACCCAATCGGCCATCCGTTCGTTCAGACGCGGGCTTCGGTAATCGAGCCACCTGTCGAGCGTGTCGAGTCCGCCCTGATCGGGCCAGCCGCCATAAACGACGTACGCGCCATAGCGTCGCACGATACGTGCCGCAGGAATGTGGATGCGCTCCACGTAGTCCTGCATGGCGCGCTCATAGGGTCCCGACTGATGTTCGTCCTTGCTGAAGTTCGGTCCATGCCAGAACGTGGCTTGCGGCAATCCACCCGAAAGCCGCCCAGCCGCTTCATTCCAGATCTGGAAATGGCGCACGTTATACGGCGGCGCCGAGTACTTTTTAACCACTGCATCCACATACCGTTCCCATGCACTGACATCGGCGGGTGCGGATTTGCTGTCGCCGGCAAGACTCGCGTTCCACTTCGGCGTATAGCCGAGAAACAGCAAGGACCGGATACCGTTCTGGTTGTTGCGCAGGATGATCGAAGGCAGATCGCTGTCGAAAGCGTTGCCGGTCCTGTCGACGCGCATCGGTTGTGTTGGCGCGTCGGGCTGTCCGGGTCCGACTGAACCTCGGCCCCAGCTGATGCCCATCCTGTGCCACATCTCGATGTCGGCTGCCGTGCCTGGCCATCCATTCGTTCCGATCATGTCAATCATCCTGCGGGGCGCGCGTTTGCCAACCGCGTCAGTCGCTGCGTACCCTTGAAATGGACGCAGGCCCGCGCAGGCAAGCGCCGCGAAAGTAGCTAGCACACGTCGTCGAGATGGCCTGTACGTCATTCGATCCATTCGCTATTCGCCCGCTCTCAGCCTGCCGGCACGCGCGCGGCCAGTTCGGAGAGCGGCTCGCCTTCCTTGCCATGCAACACGTCCAGCAATCTCTTTGCCGAGCGATCCCAGCGATATTCACGCGCGTGCGTCATGCCTTTGGTCCTGTACCGTTGGCGCAAGGCGCCGTCACTCATCATCAGCGAGATCTTTTCCGCAATATCTTCGGGTGACGCGGCATCGCAATACATGGCAGCGTCTCCGCATGCTTCGGGAATCGACGTGCGCGACGATGCGATCACCGGACATCCGCAATACATCGCCTCGAGCGGCGGCAATCCGAAGCCTTCATACAGCGACGGAAACACCAGACAGCCCGCATGCTGATAAAGCGCCTTTAACTCGCCGTCCGACACGAAGCCTGCCCATATCACCTGCTTCGAGCGCGACATGGCCTCCATGCCTTCATTCGCGAAGATCCGCGAGTTCTTTCTGCCAACTATCACGAACCTCACATCGCGCATATGCCCTAAGCCCGAAATGGCTTCCATGACGCGCTGCAGGTTCTTGCGCGGATCGAGGCTGCCGACAATCACGCAGTACGTGTCGTCCTGTAACTGCAGGCGTTCGAGCACTCTGGCGTCTGGCACAACCCGGTCGAGATGATCCGCACCGGGCTGGATCACGGCAATGCGCGATTCGTCGATCTTCAGGTGATGGCTGATGCGCCGCTTCGAAAACGCCGCCACCGTCAGCACCAGTGGCTCCATCTTTGGCAGAATCGAAAAGCACAACCGGTACCACAGCAGAAACTTCTTCGAGAAGCCATTCGGCACGTCGTAGACAGCCATGTCGTGCACCATCACGACCTGCCTGCGTTTAAGGATCGGATTGGTGTTGCACAGATTGACGAGCGTGCGCCCTCGCGCCGCTAATGGCAGCGTGATCTGTTCCCACAACGTGCCGCGCAGCCACGGAAAGCGCCGCTGCCGCTTGAGCGATGCGCCGGGTTCGCGCGCATTCTGCGGCACGAAGATCTCCAGTTCATTGCCGGGTTCTTCGCGCATCTGCATGGCTCGCGTGAGTTCATACGCGACCCGTTGAACGCCCGTTATGGGCTGCGAGGTGAACTTGCCGTTGATCGCGAATGCCATGGGTTTCTCCGTGTCACGAAAGGGTGTCGTTTGCGGTGTGTACGTCGAAGTCGAAGACAAGCCGTTATCAGGCAGCTGTCTCGACCTCCCCAAAGTCACTCGCGTAGTTCGTCGCGTAGCCATACGTGCGCGTGCTGCGGCGCAGTGGAATACCGTTGAACACGGCGCCTGCCACGCGGCCTCCGGCACGCTCGATCTTCTTGATCGTGTCGGCAATTTCCTCTTCGGTCTGCATGCCCGAACGCAACACCAGCAGCGATGCACCTGCCTCGTTGGCGATGATCGACGCGTCCGTGACTGCGAGGAACGGTGGTGTATCGACGATCACCAGATCGAAGTGATGGCTCAGGCGTTCGAGTACTTCCTTGAAGCGTGGCCGCGTGAGCAGTGCAGCAGGGTTCTCGGGCCGCGCGCCGCACGACATGAAGGTCACGCCTTCGATGCCCACGTTACGCAACGCGTCGCGCAGCGGCATCCGCTCGGCGAGCACTTCGGAAAGGCCACCGCGATTGCTCTGCGTGAAGAAAGCGGCAAGATGCCCGCGGCGCATGTCGCCGTCGACCAGCGCGACCCGCGCTCCGGCCTCGGCGTGCAACGTCGCGACATTCGCGGCGACGAAGCTCTTGCCCGCCGACGTGGTCGGTCCTGTCACCATCACGATGTTGTTGCGCGTGTGCGCCAGATCGCGTGCCATTGCAGTGCGCACGGCGCGGAGTGCTTCCACCGATGCGTCGTGCGGAAAGCGCTCGGCAAGAATCTTGTTGCCCGAGTAGCCGAATGACGGATCGATCTTCTCACCCGACGTCGCTTCACTCCCTTCCAGACCGCGTGGCGTGGCCATCGCGTTGCGTCCCGCAGCGCCCGGCAAAGGCCTGCGTGCCGCAGCCGGCAAGCCGCGATCGAGCAGCGTCTGCTGGTGACTGAACAGCACCTCGCCGATCACCGGCACACTCAGGCGGCGCTCCACATAACGCGGATCCGTCACGCCGACCAGCACGTGGCGGCGCATGAAGACGAGCACCACGCCTGCCACCAGACCGAGCACGAAGCCTCCCGGCAGCACGATCAGCGGATCAGGCTTGACCGGGCGATGCGGGCGCACCGCTTCATCCAGAATGTGCGCGCCGCCTGTCGTGCTCGCCCGACGCACGGTCAGTTGCTCGGCCTTCTGCACCATGCCCATATATACCGTCTCTGCCACCTTCTGCGCGCGAATCAGATCGACGCTCTCGCGCTCCGACGCAGGCATGTCCTGAAAGCGGCCATTGAACTCCGCCTTCGTCTGCTTCAACTGCGCAAGTTGTGTGTCGATGCTCTGAATCCAGCGGCTGCCCGGCGCGTACTTGTCCAGCAATTGCGTACGCTGCAATTCGAGGCTCGCAATCTGACGATCGAGATCGAGACCGCCTTGCAGATACGATTGCGCCTCGGCGGTCGGCTGCATCGAATTGGATTTGGCGCGGAAGCTCTTCAGCGCTTCTTCCGATTTGCGCAAATCGGCGAGCAGGCGCGGCAACTCGCCCTTGATGAAGTTCAGCGTCTGCGTGTCGTTCAACTGGCGGCCGGCCACGGCAGCAGCGAGATATTGCTGTCCCAGTGCATTCGCGACTTCTGCCGCTTTTGCAGGACTCTTGTCCGCGTACTCGATCTGGATCAGTCCCGAGTCCTTCACCTTGTCAGTGATCTTCACGACATCCGTGAAGCGTTTGGTCGCATCCAGTTCGTTCCAGCGGATCACTTCAAAGCGCGTGTCAGGCCGCGCGGCAAGCTGGTTGATCAGCACCGATATGCCGTTGGCTTCGACAGGTTTGCCGACTGCTCCCTTGATCAGCAATTCGCCCGACGGTCCGAGCAACTCATACGCACCGTCGCCGAGCGCCACGAGACTGAGCTTTTCTTCTTCGAGATTCGCCGGCACGTTCAGATAGCCGAACTTCACGACCTCACCGCCCCACGCAAACGACTTCAAACCGAGCCATGCGCCGTTCGGCTCACCAGGCGTCGCGAACTTGTCTGCAATGTCGCCGAGAACGGGAATGCGGCGCGGCTTCACCGAAATATCGAAGCGGTATCGGTCGATCACAGGATCTAGCACGGCGCGGCTACGCATCACACCCATCTCCGCGCTGGGTGACGGTGCGGGCGGCGGCAATGCTTCCTGAGTCTGCAACGCGAGGCCCAACGCATTAGGTTCGGGTGGATCGACGCGCACGAGCACGTCCGCCGAATAGATCGGCGTCGCGATCAGTTGATAGGCGACGGCGAGCAGAAAGACCACGACCGTGGCCGCCACGATTTCCCAGATGTGGTCCCGCAACAGGTTGAGCATCTCCCGGGCGGTAAGTTGCCCGCGCTCCACCTCAGGGGCGACAGGTAGCGAGTTCGAGGGGTAATAATCCACGGGAATCATCCTTTGATTTGCGGTTGGCCGAGCAGGCGGCGAGGCACGTGAGCACACCACGGCCGGCCGGCGGCACAAGGCCGCTGGGCAGCGCGCGACAAAGCTCGATCAGCCGTGCTCGGGCCGACAATGAGTTGCAGGAACGGCGGGCAATGACAACCGGCGAGGCGTGAGATAGCCGGGCTGCCTGATGCCGTATCAGAACGTCAGGACGAGAAGAGCGAGAAGCTGGCGTGTGTCATTCATGCGAATCCTTTTCCAACGCTGGCGATTGCGAAAAGCTCATGTGCATCGGCGACATGAGCAAATCGTTCGTATTGAAAGCACCTTTAGCGAATTTCGTAAATCGGCTTGTCCACGTGCAATCGCTTTTCCATTGATGTTGCGTCGAAGCATAGACGCGCAGAATTCGAATTAGTACAAACCCGGCTTAAATTCGGGTGCTAATGGCCGATATCGTGGAACACGTTACATGCGTCAGCCAGCAGAGAAAGAGTTGTTGCGATCTGAAATTCGTGTAACAGAGTGATACGCATCGCGCGAAATCACGTAACACAACGGTAGTGACAGTACACGAACACGAATTTTCGTTTACGAACTCCCTACCTTCTCTGCGACCCTTATAGGGTAAGCCTCTCGGGGCATATGTCTCGGCTTTGACTCGACAAAGTCGAACATCTTCTCTCAGAAATTCTTTCCGTGATTAGCGAAAACACCAGGAAGGGAATCAGCGCCTGACAGTAAAACTTTCCCACATCAGAACGAATTCGCCACATCGTTCGCGCCAATCGGACAACGGTCGCATGGCTCTTTTCTCTACTGTATTCTGATTTGCGTCGAATTGTTGCGCATTAATTGGGAGAGCTAACGGTGAATGGGATTTATCAATCGCATCCGTTGCGTGTCGATGAACGGCGCGAAAAGCCGAAATTTGAAAAGCATATTGGGTTGCTCATCGCACCGCATTGCTCGATGGCCGCTGCGGGTGCGATCGGCGACGCCTTCTGCCTCGCCAACAGGCTCGAAGAGGAGGTTGGTGTCGAGGCACCCTATCGGCTCTCGGTGCTGTCGGAGACGGGTGGATTCGTCACGGGCGGCTCGAGCTTTCCGATCTGGACGCAAAAACTCGATCGCTATCAACTCGGCGATTTTCACGCGGTATTCGTCGCCTGTAGCGGCGATCCGATGACGGAGTCGAACGAACAACTCGTTTCGTGGCTTTCGCGTCAGGGGAACGGCGCGCCGTCCGGCCTGCGGCAGAAAACGGATACGTCGGCCACGCCGGCACAATCCGCGGTGCCCGCTGCCGTGCCCGTCTTTGTGCTCGATGATGGGCTTTCGGAGACGCGCCCTGCAGGCGCGTCTCCGACTGAAATGGCCCTCGTGCAGATCGAACGCGATCTCAGTACCGAAGCGGCGCGCCGCATCGCGCATGCCATGCAGCCCCAGGTGCATCAGCGCTTGCGGCCCGACGTGGATGATTCAGGTATCGCGACCACGACTGAAAAAATCCGCGAATCCGCGCGCTGGATCAGAGAGAACTACAGCAATGCCATTTCCGTCAGCCAGGCCGCGGAATCTGCGGCGATGAGCAAACGCAATTATCAGCGCCGCTTCAAGGTCGAGTTTGGCATGACGCCGCTCGAGTACCTGCTTCGCACGCGTTTCGAAGTGGTGTGCTCGATGCTGATGGACACCGAGTTACCTATCGACAAGATCGCAAGGCGTTGCGGCATGGGCGACGGCAACCGGCTAGGGCGAATCTTCAAGGTGCGCTACGGCATGTCGCCCACCAGCTTTCGCGCGCTGCGGCACCTTGGCAACGGCAATCAATCACTCACGCCAACGCCTGCCGCTACCGACGATGCCATGGAACCTGCAGCATCCGCCTTGCTGATGAAACCCGTTTTCTAGCAGGACGCAGGGAGCGTGAACGATGCCAATAACCGACTATGCGCAGGCCAATGAAGCGCTGAATGCGTCTGCCGCAAGGAAGGAGACAGCCGTGCCCGGTAATGCCGACGGCACGCATGACGTGCTGCACGATCATATAGTGGGAGACCCTGTACCGTCGCAGTCCGCGGTCAGAAGAATGAAAGAGAAGGCCAAGCTGATATTGCCCGATACGCTCTTCCTGAGCATCCTGCACAGGAAGTGCATCGGGCGTTATCCGAAGCTCGTGAATCCCGCCACGTTCAACGAGAAGATCCTCCAGCGCAATCTGCGTCCCGATCCGCGCTATGTACGATTGACCGACAAGCTAACGGTTCGCGAATATGTTGCCGAAAAACTCGGAGAAGATCACCTCATTCCGCTGATCGCCGCACCTGATGCGTTCACGCGCGAAGTATTCGACAGCCTGCCCGACGCGTTCGTGATGAAAGCGAATCACGGCAGTACATTTGTCGAGATTGTGCGGAACAAGTCGGAAACGACCTTTGAGAGGCTTTCGCAACTGGCAGAGAAATGGCTGGCCACTTCATTCTATCGGGTGGCTCGCGAGCGTCACTATAGAAGAATCGAACCGCGTATCTTCTTCGAGGCGCTTCTTCTGGACCACAACGGATGCATTCCCGCCGACTTCAAGGTGCACTGCTTCCGTGGTCATGCGGGACGGCCGCTGATGTACGTGCTTCTGATTACGGACCGCTTCGGCAATCACACGCATGGCGACGTGTTCGACGCGCAATGGCGTCATCTCGATGTGATGATCGGCCCCTATACGCGCAGTGCTGTACCGCCGCCGCGCCCCGACAATCTGGAAGCCATTCTGAAGGCGGCGGCAATCATGGCGGAAGATTTCGACTACGTGCGCGTCGACCTCTATGCGCCCGACAACCGCGTGTACTTTGGAGAGTTGACGTTCACGCCGGGCGCTGGGGTGTTGCCTTTCACGCCCGATCACATCGATTACGAGTGGGGAAAACTGCTGGATGTGAGCACGAGCATCTGACTTCGCGTTTCCCTGTTCACGGAAGGAACGGGGAAACGCTTCAGCACTCACACATGAATCAGCTATCGGCATTGCCCGAAACGAAACTCGTGAACGCGCTATACGGCGGATTCAACGCAACGCCGTTGGTCATAATGCCGTACGTGTTGTTGCCGCTATCGAGCACGTAATACATCACCGACTGGATGTTGTGCGTTTTGCGCGCCTGATAGTACTTGCCGAGCGTGGTCGTGATGTAGCTGGCGCGATAGGCCTGCGTCTGCTCCGGCCCTGTGTTCCATTCGGTGATGATGAACGGCACGCCGTAACGGGCCTTGCAGTAGGTCGGCAGATCGAAGCCGGGGCCTGAGCCGTCGATACCGATGTTGAAGATATCGCCGTACACCTCGTAGTTGTGCCACGTCGTGACGTCCCAGCGCACCTTCGGATAGCCACCCGAACCGTCCGGCTGCATGCCGTCCCACAGCGCATCTGCGGCACCAATATCGGCAACGCAAAAGTTGATGCCGCACTTCGCCGACGACTGAACCGACTTCACGCCATCGATCATGCCGCGCATCACGCCACGCATCGCAGGCCAGTTCGTGTTGTTGAAGTCGACGGCCTTGGTGCCCGCGTTGGTGAAGTCGAGGATCGTCGCGTTCTGGCGCGTCAATTCGTTGCCGCACTCGTAGAACGATACGCCGTAGCCCTTGAGCGCATTGGCGATGGCCATTGCAGCCTGCAGGCCGCGATTGTAGGCTGCCGACTCGCTGGTGAAGACATTGCCGTTCGAATCATAGACGCTCTGGTTGATCCGCACGAGCAGCGTGATGCCCGCCGACTGGAACGCCTGCGCGATCTTGACGACGGCTGCAATCTGGTTCGGATCGTCGGTACACCCCACACGGTAGCTCTTGCACCCCATGCCCTGCAGGATCGAAACGAGCTTCGCGGGCGTATAGGTGTAGTCGTAGTGGCCATTGACGCCATAGAACATGCCCGCCGTCGCCGATACGGACGCCGCATTGCGCGGGTCGTTGCAGGGCAGCCAGGCGCCCAGATCGGTGCACACATAGAACTGGCCACCCGTGCCCTTGTGCCAGATCTTTCCGCCGTACCACAGCAGCAGCGACACGTTATACGTGTTGCCGACCGTCTTGCCGTTCTTGTAGATCACACCGCCGACGACGGTCCACATCGCGCCCGTCTTGTCGAGGATGTACGACGCAGAAGGGATCGTCGTGCCGTCGGGGGAAGTACCGCCAAGGCGCGGATCGTTACAGGCAATCCACGTCGAGCCATTCCACGAATAGAACTGGCCGCCCGAACCCTGGTGATAGATCACGCCGCCATAAAACAGCACGAGCGATACGTTGTAGTTGTTGCCCGCTTTCGTGCCGTTGCGATACACGGAGCCGCCCGACAGGGTCCACGTCGCGCCGGAGTTGTCGACGATCGACGTGGCCGACGGAATGGTCGCGCCGCTTGCCGACGCCGCCACGCGCGCGGTGGCCTTCGCCACCGCATCGCCAGCGACGTCGCCGGGACCGCCCGAACCACCGCCGCACGCAGTGAGGATATAACTGCCACCAAGAGCCGTGAGACGGCCTAGAAATTGACGCCGGTTATTCATGGCAAACGCATCCCTGTCGAGAAAGTTCTCGAAAAAAAGTCCAAATAGTTGACTGCCTGATTTCGAACCAGAATGGCGGCGCGAGCGACTCCGCATTACTCAGCAATCCTTACTGGTAATGACGCTGTGTTGCCCGTGTTGTAGACAGGGAAAGCTGTATGAACCGCCCGCGACAACGTGCTTCCTGAGGCGGCGATGCTACGTCAGATGTCCCCTTGGCTGCAGGCGGACCATCTAACCCGGCGATACCTTTGACCAGCGGGTTCCGACGATTCCCCTAGCGTGTTGCCACTACTGCCAACCGTCCTTGTGCATTGCGCAAACGTTTCACTCTTTGCCGGGAGAAAGACGTCCGGCAATTTGTTCGCACATGTCCTTTCGACCGGGGTAAATAATACGCAAGTGAAGCGGCGAATTACACCGGAAATTAACTTCATCGGACAATTAGCAGGATTCTTCCGACCAGAACTTTCTGGAAAGGAAATTCGCCTTTGTGGTTTTCCGCGAGAATTTCTCACGCGCGAATTTCGGTCAATGTGACCCTATGAGGTATTTTTGTGATCCTGATTGTTCTGCGCATTACGGGTATTGCTTGATTGGAAATCCGCGCGCGCGAAGGCGGTGGCGTCGCTTTTACCGAAAGCGTCACAATTACCGAAGGGAAAATGCGTCGTGAATGACGCAAAATTTATCGCCCCGAGAATATTATTTCTGTATCGACCCTGGAAGTGGGCGATGAAATGGGGTTCAACTCGAATCGCGCGTGATTTAGCCTTTCAATTTCACGCGGATAAAAATGCGGCGGCGCGGCACTATTCACCACGCCGCCTATTACGGTTCAATTATCACAGGTAGCGAGCGTGAGTTGATCGGCGGTACATGTGGCGAGTGGATTCAACCCACTGTCATCCATTTCATTCGCATCCGTTTTGCCGCGCATCCATGCGCGGTACTCGGTCGGCGAACGGCCCACGCAGCGGCGGAACAGCTTGCCGAGTCTGTCGCCGTTCGTCAGGCCGACGCGCCGCGCGACCTTGTCCGCAGGCAGCGAAGTTTCTGCGAGCAGTTCACACGCACGTTCGAGCCGCACACGTTGCAGATACTCGGAAGGCGATGCGCCGATGTAGGCCTGAAAGTTTCGAAGCAGCGTGCGCTGGCTCATCGCGCACGCTTCGGCCGCTTCGGCGACGCTGACAGCGCGATGACAGTTCTGCTGAAGCCAGCGCGCCGCTGCACGGATACGGTCGCCCGCGGTATTAAGGACATCGACAGCTGGTGACAGCCATTCGCTTGCATCGACGAAGGCCGTGCGGCGCATCGCTTCGTGCGCAACCGCATCACCGAAATCCGCACGTATGACCTCAAACGCGGCTTTAACGGCATTGCCCAATTGCGCCCTTCTGCGGCGTGCCTGCTCATATCCGCTGACGGCACCGTGAGCTTCTGTCACGTTCGACGTCTCGAAGCCCGTCGCAAGAAACCTGACGGGCGTGCCGTTGGACCGCATCCGTTGCAGCCACGCGCCTAACTCAGGTGCATCGCAAGCCGCTCTGGCATGCTCGCCGCCCGCGACGAAGATCCGCGAAAATCGCGCATCCCCAAGGCGAGGCAAATCATCCGTCGAGACATACATCGAGCGATCGCATTTGATCCGTCCGCCGCCATCCGACAGAAACTGCATCTCGTACTGACGCGCAGATTCATCCTTCGCGAGCGAGCACGCACATTCGAGCGCCTCTGCAATCGCGCCCACGCCGAGCAGATCGCACGAGTCAGTGAGTACGAAGGCGATACGGTGCGTGCCCGACGCTGTACTGCTTTGTCGGTGTGGTATCCATTGCAAGTTATTTTCGACGAACATGGTCTCTCCCGCGTGCTTGGTGTGGCATGCCTGCGCATGCAATGACTACTAAGACGAACGTTTAAGTCGCTCGCTTAAACGCAAAACGAAAAACTCTTCGAACGTGCCCTCTATCTGGGGCCGAGCGCTTGCGTAACGGCTGTCACGACGTCGGATGGATCGGCGGATCGCGGAAACCAGCGGTCCCATCGCGTCCAGTCGAGCCGCGCATCGTCGGTCGAGAACCCGATCATCACGGGACGGAATTCGTCACTCGATGCGCTACCCAACAGTTCTTCTGTATCAGCAGCACCGATTGGACTCGAACTAACAATCACACGCGGATTGAGACGCCTTGCTTCCATGCGAGCGTCTTGCGTCGTGAGCGCGGGCATCACCTGCATGCCCTGTGAAATAAGACCAGTAGCGACAAACGCCTCGCATTCGGATCGAGCACTAGCACGTCGATCCTCGCGGCTGTCGCATTTGCGCGACGCTGCAATCGGGGCCGCACCTGCGAGCGCATCCAGCGTCGGAGCGGCCATACCGTGCGATTGAGTTCGTGTCTGAACACGAGGCTGCGCCAGACGTGCGCCGCGCTGAATGCCGGACGCCGCGCCTGACGTTCGAGCAGGCGCTTGCAGCCGGGCAGATGCAACAGCGAACACCCTTTAAACCAGCGCAGATCGCGATGTGTGTTGCCCGACCAGTGACGTCCAACGACACGATGCGCGCCCAGATCGATGATCGGATGCCCGTCGTCGGCAAGCAGATTGAGCGCGGCAGAAATAAATGCCTCATCGCCGTGGTGATTGAGCTCGTGTATCGCGCGCAGATAGCGCTGAAAGCAATCATGCGCGCGCGGCACCAGTTCTCTGATGAATGCGGCAGACGCGAGTAACACTTCGCCGCCGAACCAGCGTGGATTTTTCAGGCGTGTACCCGCTACGGTTTCGAGGTCGGCGATCACGCGGCCATCGCCATACGCAGAGAACTCCTGATCCGAAATGTCAAATGCGCCCACGCCTATCGTCTGGCAGCGCTGCAGCAGCGCCTCGTTGACTCGCCTGAGCGCGAGCATGTCGGTGTCGAGCACCATCAGCATGACGCCGTCCGGCAACATCGCTCCGAGCTGCTCCATCATGTCGAGCTTGAAATGCGCGCTATAAAAGCGCGTGTGCTTCGGCAAGTCGAGCCGCGATGGCGCAAGTTGCAGTACATGAGGACGCGAGTCGACATCGACCTTGTCGAGATAACGCACGACTTCATCGGCGACATTCGTCGCGACGGTCAGTGTCGGCAGACCGACCGCCCGCATGCTGCGATTCAGCGTAATGGCCTGCTCGAGATAGCAGAACGGATTACCGCTTTCACAGTTCGGACTGCCCGCGCTATCGGTCTCCACATACACGAGCGCGCACGGCACGACGCCGGCGCCGCCTCGTGCGAAGCCGGATGCAGACAGATTCTTCTGTCTGATGGTTGGCGCGAGATCTTTGCGCAGGAGCGCTGCGTCGAGCATCGTCGCCTCCGGGCTGACTGGTGATGAGGCGCGTTGTCCTCAGCCCATCGTTCGAGTTGTACTTGCCAACCGTTCGCAATGGACATTCAATGCATGGCGCATCGAATTAGCAGCATCCATGCCACTCGGATAAGTGGCGTGGCATCGGAGGTTTTGAAAAATGCGTAATCGACGTTTTGAAAAATTGTCGTGTAGCGCGTGCAAATTTCGCGGAACGAAATATGTTAAATCGGCAAATTTTTCGTTCAATGCGAGCGTATTGCAGTCACCAGAAACTCTTGCTCAATTATCCGGATGACTCGCGACGAAACTGACAAACGCGTTATACGGAAGATTTAACGGCACGCCGTCGATCATCACGCCATAGGTTGCATCGCCGCTATCGAGCACGTAGTACATCACCGACTGCACGTTCTTCGTCTTTCTTGCCTGATAGTAGGTTGCATAGCGCGCAGTGATGTAATTCGCGCGATAGGCCTGCGTCTTTTCCGGCCCCGTGTTCCATTCGGTGAGCAGAAACGGCACGCCATAACGGGCCTTGCAGTATGTAGGCAGATCGAAGCCTGGACCTGCGCCGTCGGTGCCGATGTCGAAGATGTCGCCGTAGACCTCATAGTTGTGCCATGTGGTCATGTCCCATCGCACGGTCGGGTAGCCACTCGTGCCATCGGGTTGCTTTCCGTCCCACAACGCGTCGGCAGCGCCGATGTCGGCGACACAGAAGTTGATCCCGCATTTCGCTGCTGGCTGCGCCGACTTCACGCCGTCGATCATGCCGCGCATCACGCCACGCATGATCGGCCAGTTGACGTTGCTGAAGTCGGCTGCCTTGCTCCCGGCGTTGGTCGAATCGAGAATGATCGCGCTGTCGCGTGTCAGTTCGTTACCGCACTCATACATCACGACGCCGTAGGGCGCGAGCGCCGCTGCGACGGTCGCACCACAAGCGCGACCACGGTTGTACGCGATTGTTTCGCTTGCGAACACCACGCCATTCGTATCGCGCACGCCGATGTTGACGAGCACGAACAAGGTCAGACCCGCCGACTGAAACGCCCGCGCGAGCGCAATGACAGCATTGAGTTGCACGGGATCATCGGTGCAGCCGACGCGATACGTCGAACAGCCCATGTTCATCATGATCTGCACGACCTGTGCTGCCGTATAACGGTAATCGTAATGACCGTTGATGCCGTGAAACGAGCCGCGTGTCGCAGCGACGGCGATGCGCGGATCAGTGCACGCGAGCCATAGATCTAGATCCGTGCATACGTAGAACTGACCGCCTGTCGACTGATACCACATCTTCCCGCCGTACCACAGCAATAGCGCAACATTGGACGTCACGCCGACGTACGCGTTATTGCGCAACACTCTGCCGCCGGAAACTGTCCAGAGCGCACCCACCTTGTCGATGAGATAGGACGCCGACGGAATCGTCATGCCGTCGGCGGACGTGCCGCCAAGGCGTGGATCGTTGACGGCGAGCCATGTAGTGCCGTTCCAGCCATAGAACTGCCCGCCCGTGCCCTGGTGATAGACGCCGTTGCCATACCACAGCAGCAGCGTCACGTTATAAGTGTTGCCCGCCATGATGCCGTTGCGATACACCGAGCCGTTGACGAGGGTCCAGAGCGCGCCCTGCGTGTCCGTGATCGACGTGTCAGGAGGAATCGCCGAGCCGTTTGCCGATGCAAGGGAGCCTGTGGTGGGCTTCGATGAGCCTGACGTGGCGCCGTTCGACGTGTTCGTTGTCGTGCCGCTCGCAGCGGTTGCCGAGGTCGTGCCTGACGTGGTGCCTGTCGTAGTAACTGAGGACGTGCCCGATGTCGTGCTGCTGGTCGCTGCGCTCGCGCTGGACGCGCTGCCTTCGCCGCCCGAACCGCCTCCTCCGCCGCCGCATGCAGTCAGCACATAGCTGCCGCCAGCTGCGGTCACCATACCAAGAAATCGACGACGTTTAACCATGACAATTCAATCCACTGCCGGCCGCATGCGGGCAAATGAGTTCGAAGAAACAACGGCTAGCGGATTGTCAAAAGACCACAGGCTGCGCAATTCGATTCGCCATCCTTAGCAAACGCCACTGGACGTCGCGAGATGGTCTATCGATGAGTGCCCCGTTTTGATGATTGATGACGGTAAATATTCCCGCCTTTGATCCGCATCGCGCAGCTAGTGACTGGTTGTCGGCAGCGGAGGATTAACAGCGCAGGTCGCGGCAGAAATAACATCATTCTTTCTGGATTCAACATCGCAGAGAGAGAATCTGCCTTTCCCGTTTAGCGTGCACATCTGCGGGAGCCACATAAAACGTCCCAGGATGACGCTAAAAAATCTCATTCTCACGTGTGAATCCGCGCATTCACCGAAAGAATAAACTCCCTGTTAATTCCCCTTTATTCTTTTAATCGAGAATTATCAGTGCCATATGCAAGAGTGTTAAATCGAATAAAACGGCAATATTTTCCGTCATTGGGACAATGAAAAAAACGGGCAGGCTTGTCCCTGTCCGTCATGGTGGCTTCGTTGCCGCAGCATGCGGGCGTCTGTATCGTGAGACCGTAAATCAACGCTCACGACTTCATCGATACGCGCAAGGACGACTCATGACCACTCCCGCAGATACTTCGCCCGCTTCACCCATCAGCACAGATGTGCTGATCATCGGCGCGGGACCGGTGGGACTCTTCGCCGCATTCGAGGCAGGCGTGATTGGCCTGTCGAGTCATATCGTCGATAACATCGAGCGCGTGGGCGGCCAGTGCATCGAGCTGTATCCCGACAAGCCGATCTACGACATTCCCGCGCTGCCCGTGTGCACCGCGCGCGAACTGGTCGACCGGCTGCTGGAACAGTGCCGCCCTTTCGAACCGCCGATCCATCTCGGACATCGCGTCGAAACAGTCGAGCGGCAGGAAAACGGTCGCTGGCTCGCACGCACGGATAAAGGACTGACCTTCGATGCAGCCGCCATTCTCATCGCAGCAGGCAACGGTTCATTCGTGCCACAGCGTTTGCCGCTCGAAGAAGCCGTGCAACTGGAAGGCCGTCATGTTCACTACAGCGTGCCCAACGTCGACGCTTTCGCCGGCAAGAACGTGATCGTGGCAGGCGGCGGAGACTCCGCGCTCGACTGGGCGTTGGCGCTGCGCACGGTCGCCCGGCACGTCACGCTCGTGCATCGGCGCAACGGCTTTAGCGCAACGGATTCGAGCGTGGCCAGCATGCGCCGCGCGGTCGAAGCAGGCGAAATGGATTTCGTGGTCGGCTCGATCGCGAGCCTGAGTGCACCCAACGGGCAACTCGAATCCGTCGAGATCCGGCACGCCGAAGGTTCCTCGCCACTCGCAGCCGATTATCTGCTGGTGCTGTTCGGCCTCGTAGCCGATCTCGGACCGATCGCGCACTGGGGCTTCGAAGTGCAAGGCGGGCGCATCAAGGTCGACACGTCGAACTACGAAAGCACCTGCCCAGGCATCTTCGCGGCAGGCGATATCGCCGGTTATCCGAACAAGCAGAAGCTGATTCTTTCCGGCTTTCACGAGGCTTCGCTCGCGCTTCGGAAGGCCTATACCTATGCGTTTCCCGAGAAAAAACGCGTGCACGTTCATTCGAGTTACGACGCGAAGCTGGCCGAGCGCGTCGCGGCTTCTCACGCGTAACGGCTGCGCAGCGCGCTTCGTGTATAAAGGAGAAAGCCAGACTCCACGGAGCCGCCTGTGTCCGATACGCCGCCGACAAGCACCCATACCGATAACGAAGACCTGCAAGCATCCACGTGGCGCCGCCTGACGCCGTGGGCCATCGGCGCGGCGATCGTCGTGGTGCTCGTCGTTCTGTTCACCGTGTTCAGCACGGGCCGCAAAAGCCCGGACGAACGCGCGCTTGCCGAACTCGGATTCATCAAGGCCACCTGCAGCGAAAGCGACGGTTCGGCTGCACCCGCCGATACCGCGTGCCTGTCCTTGCGCGCGAAACCCACGCTGTCGGCCTCTGAAGTCGCGGCGGCCATTCCGCATCTGAAAGACTCCGATCGCAAGATCGAACTGAATCTCGCCAACACGCAGATCGACAATCTCGATGCACTGAAAGATCTCGACAGCCTGGATGCACTCGACCTGACAGGCACGCCAGTCTGGAACATCGACGCGCTCAAGGACATGCACTCGCTCAGGCGCCTCGTGCTCCATCGCACGGAAGTCGAAAATATCGACGCGCTGAAGGGATTGACCGGCCTGCAATCGCTGAACCTCTGGGATACGCGTGTTTCCAATCTCGACGTACTAAAAAATCTCACCGATCTCCGGCAACTCGATCTGCGCGACACGCAGGTGCGCGATCTCGATCCGATTGAAGATCTGCCGCATCTCGACACGTTGAAACTCGGCGGCGCGCGCAACGTGCGCAATATCGATGCGCTCAGTCAGCTCACTTCGCTCAAGACGCTCGACCTCAACGAAACGCAGGTCGACAGCATCGGCGCACTGAAAACGCTGCGCGACATGCAGGCGCTGTATCTCGCGAACACGCCGCTGCGCGACATCGATGTGATCAGCAATATGACCGCGCTGAAGACGCTCGTACTCGACGGCTCCAAGGTCGACGATATCGATGCGCTGCGTGGCGCGAGCCAGCTCGACACGCTCGTGCTCGCGCGCACGCAGGTCACGAACATCGATGCACTGAAGAACCTTGCCGCACTGCAACGCCTGAATCTCGCCGACACCCGCGTCGACAACATCGACGCCTTGGGCAATCTGAAGAACCTGCGCATGCTCAACCTTTTCCGCACGAGAGTTCGCAACATCGACGCGCTGAAGGGTTTGACGAATTTACAGGAGTTGTACCTTGCAAACACGCCCGTCGAAGACGTGGACGTGCTGAAGGGATTGACGGGTTTACGCGAGCTCGTGCTGTACGGCACCAAAGCACGCAACGTCGACGATCTCAAGGCTGCGCTGCCAAAAACGCGCGTCGTCTGGTGAGCATTCGACATTTTTGCAACAGGTGCGGAAGGTCACACAGTAGCAGCCTGGTTTTTGTTAGTCTTAATCCGACAGCGCGCGTTTCTATACGGGCGCGCACTGGCAAAGAAATTCGACCAGGTGTCTGAGTACCGGAGGGTACGCACATGCTTAACTGGCTTGCAAATCTCATTTCCCATCACGCCCCGACTCCCGAAAAACAGGCCGAGCGTGCCTTGAGCGAACTTCGAATGGGTCTCTTCCAGGCGGAGCAACGGGTTCTCGATGCACAGTTGCAGGCCGACTATTACCGATCCCGCATCGCGTTCTGCGAACAGGTTGCAAAAACGGGCATCGAGCAGGTATCGGACCGCCGCAAACTCCCGCAAGATCTCAGCCTCGACAACGCACGGCCAAGCCTCAAGCTGACTGCCGCGCAATGAAGCGCGATAGCGTGCAATAAGCCGCCTCAATACGGCGTGCCGTCCTTGTGCAGGAAACGGCCGTCCGTGCTCGGACTCATCATGTCGACGTCGGAGCAGGTGGTGACATCCGTCGGTGAACGCGATCCGGCTTCGAGGTAGACAGCCGTCGCGTTCGAGCGGTTGATCAGGTGATGGCCGTTACCCGAGTTCTTGGGAAACGCCGCGCAGTCGCCTGCGCGCAGCAGGGTTTCGCCACCGTCTTCGATCAGCGTGAGCTCGCCTTCGAGCACGTAGACGAACTCGTCCTCTTCCGAATGCCAATGTCGCTGGCTCGACCAGTTGCCCGGCGGCAGGCGCATCAGATTCACGCCGAAATCGATCAGCCCGCCCGCGTCCCCGAGCCGCTGGCGAATGCGTTCGGCGCTCTTTGCTGCAAAGGGCGGCGGATAACCCGTGCCCTGAAGCTCAGGCACGTCGGCAAGGTCGATTTTTGGCATGCGAAACTCCCGCGCTCGATGAAGACCGCCCATTCAACCACGATCCCGCCCGTGGCGGTCGCATCATTCGATCGAAGCTGACCTGCGTTGCCCGGCTCTTTTGCAGAACGGCCGCAGTCATCGTACGATCGCGTACCGCCGTGCGCGTACTGCCGTCCTGTTTGCGCCGCACCTGTCATGCCGCCTTTGCCATGTACCCGCCATTCCACTCATGAAAGACTCGTCATCACACGCAGGTTCACTCGGGCCGCTGCCTTACGTCGTCGCCGCGACCTTCTTCATGGAGTATCTCGACACCACCATCATCGCGACGGCGCTGCCGCAGATGGCGCACTCGTTCGGCACGAGTCCAAATGCGCTGAGCCTCGGCATGAGCGCCTACATGATCGCGCTGGCCATCTTCATTCCCGCGAGCGGCTGGGTCGCGGACCGCTTCGGCTCGCGCAGCGTGTTCTTCTCGGCCATCGTCACGTTCACGCTCGCGTCGCTGCTATGCGGCATTTCACAGAACACGGTCGAATTTACCGCTGCGCGCGTGCTGCAAGGCATCGGCGGCGCGCTGATGGTGCCGGTGGGACGGCTGACCGTGGTGCGCAGCATCGACCGCAAGCAGCTGATGCAGGCGATTTCGACCATCACATGGCCCGGCATCGTCGCGCCCGTGGTCGGGCCGCCCATCGGCGGCTTTATCACCACGTACGCATCGTGGCGCTGGATCTTCCTGCTCAATCTGCCCGTCTGTCTCGTCGTGCTGGTGGCCGTGCTCAAGTGGGTGCCTAACCTGCGCAGCGACGAACGCCGTCCGTTCGATGCACTCGGCCTCGTGCTGAGCGGCCTGACCTTGACGGCCATCCTGTATGGCGCGGACGTGGCCAGCCAGCCGGACATGAATCCTCTGATCGGGCTTGGCATCATCGCGCTCGGTCTTGCTATCGGTGTGGTCGCGTTCCATCAGGCGCGCCGCCGCCCGCATCCGTTGATCGACGTCACCACGCTGCGCATTCCAACTTTTTCCGTGACCGTCGTCACGGGGACGCTGACGCGCATCGGCATCGGCGCCGTGCCGTATTTATTGCCGCTGTTGTTCCAGATCGGCTTCGGCTTGACGGCGTTTAAATCGGGCTTGCTGCTACTGGTGAGCGCCACCGGCAACCTCGGCATGAAGGCGCTGACCACGCTGATCCTGCAACGGTACGGCTTCCGGCGCGTGGCGATAACGGGCAGCGCGGTGGCGGGTGTGTTCACGATCGTCTGCGGCACGCTGACGCCCACGTCGCCGCTCGCGTGGGTGCTGGTGGTCGTGTTCATCTACGGGCTGGCGCGCTCGCTGCAATTCTCGACGCTGGCGACGCTCGCCTACGCCGATGTCCCCAAGGAACAGACCAGCGCGGCCAACACGCTATGGAACGCGGCAGCGCAGATGAGCATCGGCCTCGGCATCGCGTTCGGCGCCCTGGCTTTGCGCGCGGCGGCGTCGATCAACGGCACGGGACACGCGCAGCCATTCACACTCGATGATTTCCGCTTCGCGTTTTTATGCGCGGGCGCGCTAACTATTGCATCGGTGTATGGCTATGTAAAACTCGCTCACGATGCCGGCAACAGACTGCGTGCAACGTCGCGTTAGAGATATGCTTCAGTTTCATGACACACCGCGCATAAAGCGCGTTTTTATGCTCAAGCTTGAATGGCGAACGCCGATATCCGGTTCATGAAAGCAAATGAACTTGACAGGTTGACACCCGACGATCCCATGTGGCGCGTCGCTCAGGCGGTCGAAGGTAGCGTGCGTGCGATTCGCAAGGCATGCGGGAAACTGAATCCGGAAGATTGCACGCCGGGCACGATGGAATACGAAGTCGTCACGATGGAGTTTCTCGACGACTGTATCCGCTCGCTGGGCGGCGATCCCGATGCGGTCGACGACGAAGACAGCTTCGGTATCGGCGCCACAGGTTGAAAGCATCAGAAAGAATTTCGCCGACGCATTAATAGTGCCAATATATGTCCTTGGGTCGCGCGCACGGCGCGGCGTTGCCGCCTGGCAGACCAAGGAGATGACGTGAAGAAACGCGTGGTTTCGCTGACGGCCGAGATCATCTGGCTCGTGTGTTTTCTCGTGCTGGTCGCGTTCGCGCCGACGTTTTTCGCCAAGGTGCTGTTGCTGGCCATCTGCGCGCTGCTGGTCTGGCTCTATGCACCGTCGGGATCGGATAGCAAGGACGGCTAGTCCTGCGCCGGTGACCCGCTGCCGCCATCACCCGAATGTTTCGGCACGTCAGTATCGGCAGGTGCAGCCGATGTCACATCGAACGCCGCACACCTCGATCCCCCCCGCATCGGGGAGTCGTCATCGCTTATCCCGCAATTACGCTTCAGGCAGTGTGGCGCGCGCGTTCTCTGCACGTCACACATCTACCAATACGCGACTCAGAGCGCGAACCCTGGAGACACTCCTCATGAAAGCGCCCACCATCGACGCGCCCGGTCAGGTCACGACCTACCGTGACACGCGCATCCCCACGTGGATCACCCATACGGAGCGCCGCGCCGACGGCAGCCTGTTGCTGTGGTCCCCGGCGGCGCCTGCCGTCACGCAGAACGGTTTCGTCGATTTCCTGCCGCATTGGGCGCGCCTGCGCGGCGATGCACCTGCGTTCAGCCAACGCCAGCCCTCGGGCGGCTGGCGCACGGTCAGCTGGAACGCGCTGTGGGAAAGCGTCAAGGCCGTCGCGGCAGCACTGCTCGACCTGGACCTGAGTCCCGGCAAGCCAATCATGGTGCTGTCCGGCAATTCCATCGAACAGGCCATCCTGCTGCTCGCCGCCGAATACGTCGGCATTCCGACGGCGCCTGTGTCGCCCGCCTGGTCTACCGTCAGCCAGGATTTTTCCCGCCTGAAAAGCATCGCGGCGCTTCTCGAACCGGCCGCGATCTTCGTGCAGGAGCGGCAACCGTTCGAGCGCGCGCTCGCCGCGCTCTCCACTTCCGACGTGCAGCGGCTGCCCATCCTCGCTGTCTCGGGCGCTTCGGAAGCGCGCTGCGCATGGGACTCGCTCATTAGCGTGGAACTGACGCCGTCCCGCATCGCAGCGCTCGCCTCCGCGCGCGCCGCGATCCAGCCCGCCGATATATTGCGCATCCTGTTCACATCAGGATCGACGGGGACGCCGAAAGGTGTTCCCGCAACCTACGCGATGCTGAAGGCGTCGATGGCCGGTTTCGCGCATGTGTTCGGCGCGCTGGCCGAGCCGCAGCCCGTGTTCCTCGACTGGATGCCCTGGCATCACACGATGGGCGGCATCTTCGCGTTAGGTCGGATGATGGCGACCGGCGCGAGTTTTTACATTGATGACGGCAAGCCGCTGCCGGGCCAGTTCGAACGGACCTTGCGCAACCTGCGCGACATTTCCCCGACCATTTTCAGCAGCGCCCCGTCCGCGCTGACGATGCTCGCCAGCGAGCTCGAACGCGATCCCGAACTCGCCGCCAGACTGTTCGAGCGGCTCGTCAGTTTCGGCTACGGCGGCGCGAGCCTGCCGAAAGACGCATGGGCGCGGATCCAGCGCGTCGCCGAACGGACCATCGGCGAGCGGATCGGCTTCTGTACGTCGCTGGGCGCGACCGAAACGAACGGCACGGGCACCTATTTCGGCTGGCCGTCGGACGATCTGGGTACGATCGGCGTACCCGCGCCCGGCGTGCAGATCAAGCTGCTTCCGCTGGCGGGCGGCGATGACCGCTACGAAATCTGCATGCGAGGCCCGGCCATATTCGGCGGCTACTTCAAGCGGCCCGACCTGACCGCACAAGCTTTCGACGACGAAGGCTATCTGCGTCTGGGCGACGCCGTGCGTCTCGTCGATCCCGCCGATCCCACGCGCGGCCTGCGTTTCGCCGGACGCGTCGTCGAAGATTTCAAGCTCACCAACGGCACGTGGGTGCGCACAGGCGCCGTGCGGCTCGCGCTGATCGCCCAGTGCAGCCCGCTCGTCACGGATGCCGTGATCTGCGGCCACGATCACGACTACGTCGCGGCTCTTGCCTGGCCGAACATCGCGGCCTGCAGGCAACTGTCACCCGAGCTTGTCACGCTCGATGCGGCGGCGCTGGTGCGGCATCCCGTTGTCGTCTCGGCATTGCGCGAACGGCTGCGCGCGCAACCTGCAACCGGCGCCAGCACGACGGTCAAACGCATCATGCTGATGGCCGAGCCGCCCTCCGTCGACGCCAATGAAATCGCCGACAAAGGCTACGTCAATCAGGCTGCCTGCCGTGCGCGCCGCGCTCATCTGATCGACGAACTCTACCGGGCGATCCCGGCAGAACACGTCGGCTGTATGTGAAGCCAGGTCGCAGTCTGCCCGTGTGGTCCACGTCAACGATGTGGTTCACAGATGCACAGTAGACCTGAATGCCGCCGTACAATGTCTGTGCGTCGGCATGACGGCTAGCCTCATACCGACGCACCCCGGCGTCTATCAAGACTTACTCTATTTCGCGCCGTATGGATTCAAGCCAGCCACCCCGAAAACCGCGTGCTGCCGACGCCGATCATCGGCGGCAGCCGCCGCGCCCCGACGCCCGCGCGCTTGCGCGTGAGCGGCTTCTTACGCAACTGACGGACGCCCGCCGTCAGCGCTGCGTGATTCTCGAAGGCCCGGCGGGTAGCGGCAAGACCACGCTGCTGCTGGCGTGGCGTCAACAGTTGCTGCCGTTCGGTTTCGATGTGGCGTGGCTCACGCTCGGCCCCGAAGACAATGATCTCGCGCAATGGCTCGACGATCTGGTCGCGTGCCTTGCGCGCGTCGATCCCGTCCTCGTGCGCGAGGCCGCGCTGCTGGCGGGCCGCGGCACAGATGAAGAAGCCGTGGAACGCACGCTGGTCACGCTCGTCAGCAGCGCTGGCGCCTTTCCGCGCCATCTCGTTCTGGTACTGGACGATATGCACTGCGCGACGAATCCTGCCATCCACGAAACGCTGCAATGGCTGCTCGACTATGCACCCGCCAACCTGCACATCGTGATCGCGTCGCGCGGTGCAGTGCCTGTGTCGCTCGGCCGGCTGAGAGACCAGGGACTCGCGCTCGAACTGAACATGCGCGACCTGCGCTTCACCAGCGCGGAATCCGAAGAATTCGTCACCGCGCAACTCGGCAATGTCGGCGCACAGGCCGCGAAACGGCTGCATGAACTGACGGATGGCTGGGTGGCGGGCCTGCAGTTGCTGACCGCACATCTGAAGCGCGAGAAGCGCAGCCTCACGGGCGGCCCCATGTCCACCGCCCTGAGCCGCAGCCATCTGCTCGACGCGCGCGGCTTCGCCGAATACTTCGAACGTGAAGTGCTGACGCAGTTGACGCATTCCGAAGTCAGTCTGCTGGAACGGCTCGCGACGTGCGCGACCTTCTGCGCATCGCTGTGTGCCGCAGTCGCGGGCGATAGCGAACAACGCAGTGCCATGCTCGCGCTGCTCGACCGGCTGGAGAGCAATAACCAGTTCGTCGAGTCGATCCAGCAGTCGGGCGGCGAGACCTCGTACAGGCTCAATCCACTGTTCCGCGAAACATTGCTGCAGCGCTTTCGCACGGCGAGCGCGGAGCAGCAGCGGGCGGTTCATCTCGCAGTGTGGCAATGGTTTCGCGAGCACGATCAGCCGGACGAGGCAATCCGCCATGCGTTGCTCGCCGGCGAGACGACGGCGGCCGCCGATCTGGTGCTGCAATGCGCACAGCAGATGCGCCTGAAGGGCGATCTGCGCAAGCTGGTTGGCCTGATGCGCCTGCTGCCCGAAGACGAAATCCAGGCGCGCGTCGGTCTGCGCCTGTGGAAGGCGCGCCTGCAGCTGTACGCGCACGAGTACGAAGCATGCGAAGCGAGCATTGCAAGCCTCGGCGCCGATATTGCACCTGGCGATCATCTGCTTCGCTACCGGCTGGCCATCACGCAGGCAATTCTGGCCGTACAGCGTGACGATGTCGAAACCGTCGCGGCCGTGGAATCGCACTTGCTCTGCGCACCCGACGATTGCGAAACCGTGGATGTCGGCGGCGGCAAGAATATTCTCTCGTGGCTTTATATGCACGTCGGCCGTTTCGAGCATGCGCGTGACATTCAGAGCAGAGCCGCCGCGCACGGCGTGGACGGCGTGCCTCTGCTGGGCAGCCCTGCCGGCAGTCTGTACGGCCGCTGCATCATGGGATTGAGCTATTCGCTCGAAGGCAAGTTCGTGCAGGCCGAGCGAATTTGCCGCGACGTCCTGGCGCAGGCCGATCAACGCGGGAACGAGGCCGTCGAGTCGGCGTGTCTCGCCGTCGCACTGCTCGGCGAAGTGCTCTACGAATTCAACGAACTCGCCGCCGCGCGTCAGCTGCTGCAAGAACGCATCGAAGTGCTCGAACGCGTGTCGATCCCCGATTCGGTGTTACGCGTGCTGATGATCCTGTCTGCCGTGCATTGGGAAGCGGGTCATCGGCTCGATGCCTTCGCGTGGCTCGATCGGCTGGAGGAATACGGCAGCAAGTACCGGCTCGACAGATTGATCGCGCACAGTCTGGCGCAGCGTGTGCAACGGCATCTGCAATGCGGGCAGACGGGCGAAGCCAACGTTGCGCTCATGCGGCTCGACGCGTTGGCGAGCGCCGCGTCTTCGCGAACGGATGCGCTGCACGCGCATATCGCCGTGCAAGCCGCGCGGGCGAACATCTTGTGGAATATGGCGCATGAAAACCACGGCGAAGTGTCGTCGCGCATTCATCCTCTGATCGAGGCCTGCGAGGCGCGTGGCTGGCAGCATCTCGTCGCGCATTTTCAGCTATTGGGCGCCATCGCCGATGCGCGCCTCGGACGCGACCAGAGCGCCACGGAAGCAGTCCAGGCCGCGTTGCGGCGCGGGCATCGGCTCGGGCTGATGCGCACGCTGCTGGACGCCGATCCGCAAGCGCTCGAATTCATCGTGCGTGTGTCGCAGGAGGCGCCGGATGATCCGTTGCTGTCGTTCTACGTTGGCCGCCTTCAGGCTGCGCGACTGACGACGTTGTCGGCGCCGGGCGCGCCGGGCACGCCGGGTGTCCGAAGCAGCGCACGGCCAGCCGGCGTGGATGGCGCAGCAGCGTTGAGCGATCGCGAGGCCGAAGTGCTGCAACTGCTCGCGCAAGCGTTGCCGAACAAACGCATTGCCCGCGCGCTGGCGATTTCACCCGAAACGGTCAAGTGGCACTTGAAGAACATCTACGCAAAGCTTCATGTGTCGAGCCGCGATGAAGCCGTGGCCCGCATACGCGATCTGGGTCTGGGCACGAACAGCATCGGTGTTGCATCCAGCGACAACAGCTAGCGTCGTGCTGGACGGGACTTAATGGAATGGGTAGTCTGTGTGTGCAGGATGACGTTTGTTGGCCGCGCTGACCTTGATCTTCGTCCCGGGGAGGACTCATGGAAGTGAGCACCGAAACGCTTGTCGACATGCTCAAAGAAGTTGAAGCAGAAGATCCCATCGATTACGCAGACCTGCCGTTCGGAGAGCAGGAACTCAGGCGTCTTATCATCAGTTCACTCGTCGAACGTCATCAGAAAGTAGAAACGGGAATGTCCGTCTCCGACGTTCACGCGCTGTATCTGCTGAGCACCGCCAAACTGGTCCTTGAAAATACCGTGCTGCATGCGCGGCTGCTGATTCTTCAGGGACATCGGCTCGACATCGACGCGTTACTCGCGCCTTTCACGCTCAAAGGAAAGCGTAGCTGAGCGATCGCATGCAGACGCGCACGGCATTGCCTTCCGTGCGCTCTCGTTCGAAATATTCCGGCAACCGGAATAGACAGGGTTGTAGAACAGTTAATCCATCAAGGCCTGGATCAGCGCCCGCAGTGCTGGCATCTCGCATGCCGGCGCTGCAGACGTCGCATCCATCCCCGGAACTGGCGCGACCCTTTGAACGAGAGACGCAAGATGAAGCACTTCCCGATAGCCTTATTCATCGCATCCACACTGACGCTGGCCGGATGCGCCACAGGCGGCATGCAGGACAACGCAACCCATCTGACAGCAACGCAATGCCGCGACCTCGCTGCGCTCAGAAACAATCAACCGCTCACGCGCCAGCGAAATCTGAGCGAACTGGCCGCCCTGCGGGAAGCCGGCTACGATCCTTCGATCTGGGACGACCCATACTATCCAGACGATCTGCAAACCGCGCAGAGCCGCGTCGACGGCTGGTTCCGGACTGAGTGCACCGCGTCCGTTCAATAAAAGAAATCGTTATCGTTCACAATCCCATTAACGTCGCATCGCGAATCACCGTCTATCCTGTATGTAGTTTTGCGGGACACCGGGAGCGCGACATGCAAGCTGATCCGAAGGTCATCGAATATCTGAATGCCGAATTGAAGTACGAACTGACGGCGATCAACCAGTACTTTTTGCATGCTCGCCTCTACAAGCATTGGGGTCTGGTCGAACTCGGCAAGCATGAATACGACGAGTCGATCGAGGAAATGAAGCATGCCGACAAGCTCATCGAGCGCGTCTTCATGCTGGACGGCTTGCCCAATCTGCAGGACATGCACAAGCTTCTCATCGGAGAAGATACGCTCGAGGTACTGCAATGCGATCTCAAGCTCGAGACGACTGCGCAGGCCCACCTGAAAGAGGCGATCGCGTACTGCGAATCGGTGAAGGATTACGTTTCGCGCGAAATTTTTGTCGAGATCCTCGATGACACAGAGGATCACATCGACTGGCTGGAAATACAGATCGGTCTCGTCGACAAGATCGGCATCCAGAACTACCAGCAATCTTCCATCGGCTCGGTCGATGAATGATTGAATCCCGGTAGTTCTGTTTCTCGCCGTCTCACGTCAAGCGCTACAGACGGAAACGACCGGCAGCCGCCTTCAGCAGATCGGTTTGCTCCTTGAGCGCGGCGGCAGCAGCTGCCGCCTGTTCGACGAGCGCGGCATTCTGCTGCGACATTTCATCCATCTGCGACACGGCGCGATTCACTTCCTCGATACCGTCGCTCTGTTCGGCTGACGCCGTCGCAATCTCGCTCATGATCGACGTGACGCGGCCAACAGAGGCGCGCACTTCTCCGATGGTCGCACCCGCCTGGCCGACCAGTCGCGAGCCATCCTCGACGCGCGCACTCGACGCATCGATTAGCGCCTTGATTTCCTTTGCTGCCGTCGCGGAGCGTTGGGCAAGCGTGCGCACTTCGCCCGCCACCACGGCGAAGCCACGGCCCTCTTCGCCTGCACGCGCCGCTTCCACGGCTGCATTCAGCGCCAGAATATTGGTCTGAAACGCAATCCCTTCGATCACGCCGATGATTTCGCTCATTCTCCTCGCGCCATCATGAATGTCGCTCATCGTCGCAACGACCTGCGCGACGACTTCCGCGCCCGCGCCTGCGGCGACATTCGTGGTCTCGGCGAGTTCGCGTGCTTCGCGCGCGTGTGCTGCGTTCTGCGACACGGCGCTCGTCAGTTGCTCCATGCTCGCCGCTGTTTCCTCGATGGAGGCTGCCTGCGCTTCCGTGCGTGCCGACAAATCCGCGTTGCCGGCGGAAATCTCCCGTGTGGCCGTCGCGCTCGACTCGCTGCCACGCGCGATCTGCTCGATCATGGCGGCGATGCCAGCCTGCATCTGCCCCACGCTCTTCACGAGCCGCCCCATTTCGTCCTGCGTGTCGAAGCGCAACTGTTGCGACATGTCGCCTTGCGCGATTCTTTCGACATGTTGCACCGTCATTTCAATCGGCCGCGCAATCGCGCGCACCAGTGAAAATCCACACGTGACGCACGCCAGCAGCCCGACACCGATTGCGATCAACGTGAAGGTGAACAGCATGTCGTAGCGATCCTGCGCCGCCTGATAGCGTTCGCCGCCTTGCTGGTTGCGGAACTTGTCGAGTGCGCCCGTCTTTTGCGTAAGAGAGGCCGCGAGCGGCGGCATGTCGACCATGGCGATATGGTCGGCGCGCGTGTGGTCGCCATGGCGCATCGCATCCACCATCGGCTCCAGCGCGCCATGCAGCATCGCGCTGCGCGCGTCGGCCACGGCTTGCGACAACGCCGCTTCGGCATCGGAGGCGGGAATCGACCGGTATTCTTTCCACGCCGCATCGGACACGGACAGGTACGTCAGCGCCTTGTCGATCAGCGCACCGGTATCGGGGGCTTCCGGGTGCAGCAGGACACGGTCGAGTGTCGTTCGAACCACGGGCAGATTCAGATTCGACTTGCCGAGCGCGGTCGCCGCCGCTACGTCGCTTTTGTACGCTTGCGCGACGGCGTTGTTCGAGCCGTGCATGCCCGTGATGCCGAGCGCGCCGCTGATCGCCAGCAGCAGCCCGAGTAAGGCCAGCGTGGCGAGAAGACGAGACTTGATGGTGAGTTTCATGCGACTTCAACAGGTTGAGGGCCAACCCGTGTTATCGGCAGAAACCCGTAGAAACTTCACTGCTGTGCGAAGTCGAGCATGCGCGGTGCAACCCGGATGTGACGCTAGTGTGAAACTGACCTCAAGGCGTCTGAAGAAAGCTCATAACAAGCCATCGCGGGATGCCGACACTGTCAGTGAAGCTGCTTCGCGATCGCGCTATAGAACACCGACGCTTCGAGCGGCAGCGAATCGAATGACGGTTCCGCCTGCGCCCACGTCGACCACTGCACGATCACGAGATGCTCCGCGCGGTTGATCATGATGACCTGACCAAAGATGCCCAGCGCCCACAGCGACTGCTGAAGCGAATCTCCAGGTGCGGGATTCACGCCCTGGGCCGTGACCGGCTCCGCATTGTTCCACCACTGATAGCCATAAAGACCTTGCGGATGCGCCGCCGACACCGACCCTTTGGCATGCGTCCAGTTCGAAGCCTCGTCGATCCATCCATCGGGAAGCATCTTCGTACCGCCCGGCAAGCGGCCACCCTCGAGCACGAATTCGCCGAACCGTCCCCAGTCGTCGAGCGTCGCATTGAAGCCGTGTGCGCCCACATCGTGCTGGCCTGGCTCATACGCGTGCCACACGCCGTCGCTTGCCATGCCGTACGGCTTCCAGATGGACTGTTCGAGATAATCCGCGAGCGGCATGCCGGTGGCGCGTTCGAGCACGTCGCCGAGCAGCCACGCGCCGCCCGAACTGTAGGACCACACCGTCCCCGGCGCATGCACGCGTTTCAGGCCAGTCACGAGCTTGCGCACGCAATCGTAGGTGCCTGGCCGCGCTTCGCATTGCGTGAGCTTCGAAAAGTCGGAGCCTGGGTCGGTGTAGTCTTCCGTCCAACCCACGCCCGATGTGTGCGTGATCAACTGCTTCAGTGTCACGTCGGCCCATGCCGTGCCCGCCAGATCCGGCTCGAAATCGGTCACGGGCTGATCGAGCGACCTGATCTTTCCTTCGTGCAACGCGACACCCACCAGGGTCGACACCACGGATTTACCGACCGACCGCGAGGTTCATAGCGTGCTGTCGGTATTGCCGTTGCCGAGATACTTGTAGGCGACTTTGCCGTTCTTGAGCACCAGCAGACCCGCCACGTTCTGATGCTTAAGATAATCGTCGAGCGTGTAGTGCTTGCCGTGCACCTCATAAGAGACGCGCTTCAACTGTTGCGGCGCACGTGCAAGCGGCTTTGCCGCGCCGTGATGGAATACGTCGCCTGCATAGTTGCGGTAGTCGTTGCGAAAGCCAATCACCCGCTCCGACTGGTTCCATGTGAGCATTTTTTCGGGTTCGGGCAACGCGGCATCGAGCGGCTTTGGGCAGGTCGCAAGTTGAATGCCGCCGCAATTCTGTGTTGTGGCCGCATGCGCGGATACCGTCGCGAGAACGCTGCTCACGAGGCATGTGAGCGCAAAAGCGCGTGTCAGCGAATCGTTGAGTTTCATCTTCATCCCTTCTCCAAGGTTGTTATACGGGCTGCAAATGCGGCGAGTATCGAGCGCACGTGGATAGGGGTCAAAGCGAGTTTCGTGGGAAAATCCCCCGCAAGCAAAGCAGCAGGGACATGGCATGAACGCGTTAAGTTATTCGCTCGCGCAGATCGAAGCGTTCGCGAGCGTCGCGGAACAGGGCAGCATCACCAAAGCTGCGCAGCGCCTTGGCAAAGACCGCTCGACCGTCAGCGAATTGCTCGAATTCTTCGAAACCGAGCTGGGCTATGCGCTCTTCACACGCACGGGTCGCTCACTCACCCTGACGCCCGAGGGCAAGCGGTTGCAGCGTCAGGCACGGCTGCTGCTGCGGCAGGCGCAAGCATTCGGGACGGCTGCAAAAACCCTTTCCAGCGCGATCTCGGACGAGATCAGCGTGGTCTACGATCCCTTCGTTCCTCGCGCGTTCGTGCACGCGCTCATCGACGCTCAGGCCGCGCGTGGCGTCCGTTTGAGTGCGTGGTGCGGCTCGCGTGCCGATGCGGAAGCGGCACTCGTGGCAGGCACCGCGCAACTGGCCATCACCCTCGCGAGAAATCAGAGCGTGAACGGCGAACTCGAATGGCGCGCAATGGGTCGCATCGATATGAGCGTGTATGCAAGCGAAACGCTGCTCGGCAATAGCGAATGGAAAGTGACGCTGCGCGAGCTGGCCGCTTTGCCGCAGATCGTCATGCACCGCACGTTAGACGAGCAATTCGCACGGCAGGTGCAGATCTCCGATCACGTCGTCTTCGTGAATGAACTCGACACGCTTGCACATATGCTGCGCAACGCGCAGGGCTGGGGATTTTTACCGACCCACCTGCACGCCGAACGTTGGCCAGGCGTTCAGATCATCGACACGGAAATGGGCAGCGACGGGCTCAGCCACGCGATCGTCGCCGTGTGGAAACCTGGCACGGCGAGTCAGACGGCCATCACGGATACGCTCGAGGTAATCGATACGTTGTGGAAGGAAGTGATGGCGCTTCCATGATGCTGGGTTTCCGCTCGGATATACTCGATTCGTCTGTCGTATGGCTGGACACTGACCAGCCTGCACGGTTAGCCGCATGGATTGCGTTCGAATACGGTTCTTCGCGACCGGTTTCAATCGAACGCCGCGTGCTTCGTCCATTTGTATGTGCGTGTGCAGCCAGGGGACGATGAGATGCGTGTACTGCTCGTCGACGATCACGAGCTCTTCAGGGCAGGCCTTGCACTGCTCATCAAAGAGCTTTTCCCCGATGTCGAACTGCTGCATGCGAATACCTTGTCGCGCGGCGTCGAGCTCGCCATCGCCGAGCACCCGGACATCGTTTTTCTCGATCTCGAACTTCCCGACGGCCACGGCTGCGACGCGCTGATCCAGCTAAAAGACGCACGTCCGTTCGCGCCTGTGGTCGTCGTGTCGGCTGACGAAAGCGTCGAATCCATCGGTCGATGCCTCGAATTGCGTGCGATGGGCTACGTGCCGAAATCGTCTTCGCCTGAGGCATTGCATGCCGCGATCGTTGCCGTCCTCTCAGGCGGCGTGTTCCTGCCTGCGGCCAGCATCATCGGTCTCAAGCGCGCAGCAGGCACCGATGATGTACAGACAAGCCAGCCAGCCATCGCGCAACCGGCCAGCAACGCCGAGCCCTGGAATGCGCCCGGACTGGGACTCACGCCCCGTGAGTTCGAAACGCTCACGTGGCTCGTGCGCGGCCTGCCTTCCAAAGCCATCGCATCGAAGATGGGGCTCGAAGACATCACGGTACGCAAGTACATCAGTCATCTGCTCGCGCATTTCAATTTGCGGCGCCGCACGGAACTCATCGTCATGCTGGCGGAAAAAGGCATTACGCTTGGCACGCCTGCAGTCATGGATCGTTTGCATGATCCAGATTCATCTTCCGATGAACGCTCACGTACCGGCTGATCTCCGTCAGCAGGTCTGCGGGAGCCGACGATTTGCGCAGCAGCACGAATGGCTGAGGGAAGTCGCGCAGCACGTGATCGGACAATAATTCGCCGGTGATGAACGCCACGGGAATAACGCCCGACCACGCGAAGTGACGTCTGAGCCGCTCAGCCACCTGCCGGCCCGTGGCGCCGTCGCGCAGGCGAATATCGGCGACGATGAGATCGGGAATGCGGCTGTCGTCGGCAATCATGGCTTCGAATCCCATCATCGACTCTGCGGCAAGCACCAGCGCGCCAGCACTTGAAAACAGACGCCTCAGCCCTTCGAGAACAACAGGCTCGTCATCGCATAGAAGGATGAACGTGCCTGTGAGATCGGGCGTGTAGCCGTTAGCATCGCGCGCGTGTGCGCCAACGGCAGGCGTTACCGCCGACAACGCCGCATAAAGAGAAAAACGCGATCCGCGCCCTTCTGTGGACGCAAAGCTCATACTGTGTTCCGGCAGGATCTGGATCGCCCGATGCACGATCGACAGGCCCAATCCCAGCCCTTTCGAACGGTCGCGCCCCGGATTGTTGATCTGGTAGTACTCGGAGAAGATTGCGTCGCGATAGGCAGGTGCAATGCCGATGCCCGTATCCCACACGTCGATTCGCAATCGTCCATTCAGGCGCACCCAGCCGAGCACGACACCGCCTGTCGACGTGTTCTTGATCGCATTCGATACGAGATTCGAAATGGACCGCTTGAACAGCGACCGGTCGGTTTCGATGGGCGGCGCAGTGCCGCGGCGTCTGGCGATTCTCAGATCGATGCCGCGCAAGCGGGCCATTTCCCGGTATTGCCCGACGACCTCGGCCAGCAAGCCCTGCGTATCGACGGAAACGACACGCGGCACATAGGAACCCAGTTCGCTGTAGTCCTGAATATCCTTGAACATGTCGAGGATGTCGGACGCAGTCTCCTCGATCACATCGAGATCGCGATCCACGGCTCGTCCGTCCTGGATCTTCGTCCGGGCGCTCCGGATGAAAAGGTTGATAGCGGCAAGCGGCTGCTGGATGTCGTGATACGCCGATGAAAAGAATCGCTCCTTCTCCCTGACGAACTCCTGCATGCGCCTGTTCTGCTCGTTGACCGCGCGCGACGCGGCTTCGACGCGCGCCTTGGCCGCACGCAAGGTGCGCCGGTACATGAATTCGCGCCGCGCGGCGCGTTCGAGCGGAATGCTCAGCAGCACGCCGACAACCGACATCAACGGCAACATCGTGGCATGCGCAGTGACCGACTCGACGCGGAGTTGAACACTGCCGCCAACGGGCTTGAAATACAGCATGACCAGATAACTGACGACGCAAATTCCAATCAGCCAGATGGCCGTGATCACTCGCAGCCGAAGGGCCATGAAGATCAGAAAAAGCGAAAACAGCAGCACGGGGTAGACCTCCCGCCAGCCGATGTCGCCCGGATAGAACTGCAGCATTCGCACGCAGGCGAACCAGCAACTGAGCGTCCAGAGACTGAGCAGGCCAACGGCCCAACGTTCGTCGAGTGCGCGCGGGGTCCAGACCAGCACGGGAATCGCCATTCCGATGGCTGCGCCGACTCTCAGGACGATCAGTTCATTGTGGTGCAAATGAGCGGGATCGATGACGTCGAACCGGCAGAAGTCGCGGAGAGAAAACAGCATCCACAAGCCGGTGAAGATAGCGATGGCGAGCCTGCGCTGTCCGGAGAACCTCCGCGCGTAATCGCTTCGGAACGCGCGCTCCTGAGCCGCCGAACTGAACCTGCGCACGCTGAGGCCTGACGATCTCATGACGACGCTCGATCAGGAAATTCGCTGCCTGGAGAAAATACAGCGGAAAAGGCAGCGGGCAATTCAAACAGAATAGCAGCCCGCTCTGCAAAGTCATACCTACAAATGTAGCGCCCGGAACGCGCTTGCCGGTTTCTGAATGCCTACATCTTTCCGTATCCGGCGCCTGCGCATCGCCTACTTACGTGGGTAGCGACAGCGCCCGGGGCGGCCGAGAATCGTTGTGACAGCATCGGCAAGCAGGCGCCGAGGTGGATGTCACTGCAATTCGCATCGGAAAGGAGGTACTTATGAAAGCAGTCCTGTTCGTAGCGGGTGGACTACTGTGCACATGCGCCTGGTACGCCAATGCGCAGACCATCCAGCCCAATCCGGCGGCAGACGTGCAGACCAGCGCCGACACGTCGGAAGGCCCGGACGCATCGGCGAATTCCATGTCGGGCGCGCCTGCCATGATGCATGGCAAAACCCGCGCAGAGGTCTATCAGGAACTCGTACGCTCGCAAAAGAATGGCGAGGCAGCGTGGATACAGGAGTTCTATAAGGGCAGTTGAGCGAGGGCCGTCCGGCACTGCGTAGTGTCGTCATCGCTGGCGTATTGCACGTTGCAAGCTGTGACCGACACCCGCAGTGTTTTGCTCTAACGCGCTGACGTTGTCATTCTTTCGACCACGTCGCCGCGCAGTGCTTTACAAAGTCGCGATACGACCGCGGCGGCCGGCCAAGCAGCGCACTCAAGCGTTCCACCTGCGCCGCCGTCGCCGCAGCACCATCACGTTGATAGCGCTGCATCATCAGGCGCATGTCGTACGCGAGCCACGCAGGTGCCACGGATTTCAGGCGCGTTTCGAGCGCCGCGAGATCGTCGCCGCCATACGCGATCTGACGTTGCAATGCTTCGCTCCACGTCGCGCTCACCCAATCTGCTGTCACGACATCAGGCCCGACGAGTTCATAGGTGTCGGCCGCTAAGGGCGCGCCCGCACGCTCACGCCGCAACAGTTCGCGTGCGGCCGCATCGCCGATGTCGCGCACATCGACCATCGAAATGCCTTTCGCGCCGATCGGCATGCCGTAGACGCCGTGCTTCAGCAGCGCATCCTTCAACCGGACATCGTTCTGGATGAAGTAAGCCGGGCGCAGAATGGTAACGGGCAAGTCGAACTGGCCGATCATGCGTTCCACCGCAAACTTGCTCGCAAAGTGCGGCACATCCGTGTAGTCCTCGCCTTTGAATACCGACAGATAGACGATCCCCTTCACGCCTGCTTCGCGCGCGACGCTCAGCGCCTGCAGCGCCTGTGTCTGCTCGTCGGCTGCGTTCGGCGCGAGCAGGAATAGCGTGCTGACATCCTGCATCGCCGCGCGCAATCCATCGATGTCGGACAGATCGCCTTTGACGGCGCGCACGTACGGCGGCAGTTGTGCATCGTCGGGTTTGCGCGTCAACGCACGAATGTCTGCGCCGCTGTCCTTGAGATGCGCGAGCACCTGCGTGCCGACGACGCCGGTACTGCCTGTTACGAGAATAGCCATGTTCGATCTCCATAAAAGTGGAAGTTGTCTGGGCAATTGATCGCCCGCACAGTTACGATAGACGTTCCGGTTTTGATCCGAAAGACCGAAACACGAGACGCCTCGTCTCATATATGGAACGATCATGGATCTCACTGCACTTGCCGATTTCAATGCAGTTGCGCAGCACGGTGGCTTCGCCGCTGCGGCCAGAAAGCTCGACCGGCCAAAGGCTACGTTGTCGCGCCGCGTCGCCGAACTGGAGCAGAGTCTTGGGGTGCGGCTCATCGATCGGGGCGTCCGAACGCTGCGCCTGACCGACGAGGGCCGCATGTTGAGCGAGCAAACGCGTGGCCTGCTTGCGGAGATCGTCGAAGCGGGTGACGCGGTCGCATCGCGCGCGTCGGCGCCACGCGGCCGTCTGCGGGTGAGCGCGCCCGTCGTGTATGCACACGTGGCGCTATCGCGGGTCGCCGCGCGCTTTGCTCGTGCGTATCCGCAGGTGGAGTTGGAGATCGTCGCGGAAGATCGCGTGACGGATCCTGTCGACGATGGCTACGACCTCGTCATTCGCGTGAATCCGCGGCCGGACGAATTGCTGGTGGGGCGGCGTATTGCTGTCGATCGACGGGTGCTCTGTGCGGCACCCGATTCCACTGTCGTGCGCGAGAGCAACATGGATATGCGTGGCGCGCTGGCGTCGGGATTGCCCGCGATCGTCATGGCAACGGCGAACGATCAGACGTGGAGGATTCAGATTATGGACGGCACTGTGCATGAGGTGACGCCAGTACCTATATTGAGGCTTTCTTCACTGCTGATGGTGCGCGAGGCTACGCTGGAAGGTACAGGCGCCGCGCTGTTGCCGGGACTGCTCGCGCAGGCGGATATTGAAAGTGGGAAGCTGGTGCCGCTTGGACTCGATGCTGGCCCAGCCGTTGAAATCTGGGCGCTCTATAGTTCGAGGCGTTTTTTGAATGCGAAGGTTCGGGCGTTTCTCGACATGCTGGTGTAGCGTGATGTTGTGGTGACGAACGTCGCTGGCAGGCGCACATCATGTGCCCAACCCACCAAACCAAGGGGCGGAAGGCAGCCGGAGTCGAACCGACCAGAGAGTGTCTGACACCCTCTACAGGGTTTGAAGCCCTGCCGCACCACCAGATACGAATGCCTTCCGTTGATGATTCCCACCACCGCCAAACAAGTCGCAAGCGATTATAGCCATCACTAAAAACCCCGCGCGTGCATTGCACGCGTAACCAACACTTCGATCTCACGCGCCCGGTCCATTCGCCACCGCTTCACGCAGATGCGAGTCCGGCCTGAGCCAGTGAACATCGCGCTGAAAACGCGTGTAGCCGATACGATCGAAGAACTCCAGGATCTGGATTGCGCGCTTGCGTCCGAGGCCCGTCGCATCACGAAACGCGGACGCACCCAACGCACCGCCGTGGCCGCCCGCAATCCCGGCAATCAGCCGTGCAAGCTCATCGACCACATCGCGGTGATAGAACAGATCGCGCACGATCTGATGCACGTCGCCTTGTCGCGCGAGCTTGCGCAACACCTGGCGCACGGTCTCTTCATGCTGCCCCGTCGTCTGCGCGAGATCGCGCACCCACGGCGGATCAAAACGGCCTTCACTCAGCAGCGGCAGCAGCCTGTCCGCCAGCGCCTGCTCGCTCGCATCGAGTTCGACCGAATGCGCCGGCAAATGCAGCCAGGGGCCACTTCTCGCGACAGCACCTTCAGCCACGAGTGATTCGACCAGCGCGCGCCACATTGCATCCGGCACCAGCGGCGCCGCGATACGTCTCAAGCGCGCTGTATCCGGTCCCACTTCATCGGGTGAGCGCGAGTGATACTGCGCGAGCGCCGCCATCACATTCGAGCGCAGCGTTGTCCAATGCCTGCGCAACACAACGACAGCATCGCCCGCATCCTTGCCGTGCAACGCGATCGTCTCTGCATCGGAAGGCAGCGGCAATGCGTCGGCCGGCAATCCCGTCAGTTGCATCAGCATCGAACGCGCGACACCGCGCGGCGCTTCTTCGAGCAACGCGCCGAGGCTTCCTTGGTCGAGCCACGTCTGCAATGCATCGAGCCATGCACGCCGCTCCGCCGACCGCCGCTTGCGCGGCGGCCCGAATGGATCGAGCACGCAGCCACCGCCTACAGTGCGCGTCGCCTGCGCATTGCGCACGATAAAGCGGTCGCCCGGCAACGCGCAAACGGGCATGTCGAACACGAGTTGCACACGCGCATTCGAACCTGCAGCCAGCGTATCGCCGTCGAGCAGCGCCACATGCGCCACGCGATGCAGCGTGCCGATATGCACATGCAGCGGCGCCCAATGCTGCAGCGTGATATCGGCATCTGCGAGCAAGCGCAGGCTGACGTCGAGCCGTTCGCCCGGCATCGCGAGCCGCGGATCGACGATCCAGTCGCCGCGTGCAATCGCCTCTTTATCGATGCCGGCAAGGTTGAGCGCGCAACGTTGACCGGCGCGCCCCACGTCGGCGGCACGGTTTTGCGCGTGGATGCTGCGCACGCGGACCGGCTGATGCGACGGTTCCAGCATCAGCGTATCGCCCGTCGCAACGCGTCCGGCGAACACCGTCCCCGTCACGATCGTGCCCTGTCCTGCTAACGTGAACACGCGATCGACGGCCAGCCGGAACAGGCCGTCATCGCGCCGCGCCTGCCACGCAACGGCCGTGTCGCGCAGATGATGCAACAGCGCGCGCACGCCCGGATCATCGGCTGAGGTCGCGTTCGTTTCGAACACAGGCGCATCGGCGAACGTCGTGGCCGCGAGCCATGCGCGAATCTCGTCGCGAACCTGCGCGATACGCGCCACGTCCACGCGATCCGTCTTCGTCAGCGCAATCGCGCCGTACGTTACGCCGAGCAGTTGCAGGATCGCCAGAGGCTCGCGCGTCTGCGGCATGATGCCGTCGTCGGCAGCGATCACCAGCAGCGCGTAGTCGATGCCGCATGCGCCCGCCGCCATCGTATGCACGAGTTTCTCGTGGCCGGGCACGTCGATCACGCCGAGCACATCGCTGTTATCGAGCGGCGTGTACGCGTAGCCGAGTTCGATTGAAATGCCGCGTGTCTTCTCTTCTTTCAGGCGGTCGGTATCGACGCCCGTCAGCGTACGCACCAGCGTTGTCTTGCCGTGATCGATATGGCCCGCCGTGCCGACGATCATAGGCGCAGCCCCGCGCATTGCGCGACGAACGCCGCTTCGTCGGCAGCTTCGAGACAGCGCAGATCGAGGCGCAATGCATCGTCGGCGATGCGTCCGATCACGGGTCGCGGCAACGCGCGCAGCGCCTCTTCGAGTTTCAGCAGCGCACGTCCGCCGCGTTTGCCCGCGGCGTTGCGCATCACGACCCCGAAGCTCGGTAACTGGTCCACAGGCAATGCACCGCTGCCGATCTGGCTCATCATCGGCTCCGCTGTCACGCTGTATGTGTCGCCGAGCGCGCGTTGCAGTACGACTTGCACACGCGCCGCCTGTTCCTGCATCTCGGCGGCCGGGCGCGTGAGAAGACGCAACGTAGTCAGCCGCTCGCACAGCAACTCGGGCGCACGATAAAGCTGCAACACAGGCTCGAGCGCGGCGAGCGTCAGCTTGCCCACGCGCAGTGCGCGCTTCAACGGATGCTTCTTGATCTTGCGGATCAACTCGGCGCGCCCGACGATCAGCCCCGCCTGCGGCCCGCCGAGTAACTTGTCGCCACTGAACGTGACGAGATCCGCGCCTGCCGCAACGGTCTCGCGCACGGTCGGCTCGGTCGGCAAGCCGAACTGCGCGAGATCGACCAGCGTGCCGCTGCCGAGATCGACAGCCATCGGCAGGCCGCGCGCGTGTGCAAGCTGCGCGACTTCATCGACGGAGACGCTTTTCGTGAAGCCTTCGATTGCATAGTTGCTGCAATGAACCTTCATCAGCAGCGCAGTGCGCGCGTTGATGGCTTCGTCGTAATCCTTCAGATGAGTGCGATTGGTGGTGCCGATTTCGCGCAGCTTCGCGCCCGCGCGCGACATGATGTCGGGAATGCGGAACGCGCCGCCAATCTCGACCAGTTCGCCGCGCGACACGATCACTTCCTTCTTCGAAGCCAGCGCCGACAAGGTCAGCAACACAGCGGCCGCATTGTTGTTGACCACGGTCGCCGCCTCGGCGCCCGTCAGTTCGCCGATCAGATCGTCGATCAGGTCATCGCGATCGCCACGGCTGCCCGTGGCGAGATCGAACTCGAGGTTCATCGGCCGCGTGAGCGCTTCGATCACGGCACGCACGGCTTCGTCGGGCAACAACGCGCGGCCCAGATTGGTATGCAGCACGGTGCCCGTGAGATTGAACACGGCGCGCAGATTGGGCCGTGCGCGTGCGGCGAGCGAACGCGAAGCGTCGTCGATGAGCTTTGCCTCGAAATCAAACGATGCGTCGAACGCGGTGCCCGCGAGCAGTTCGCGCCTGAGCGCATCGGCTGCCGCGCGGATCGCATCGACGACCTGCGTGCGACCGTATTCGCCCGTCAAAGCCTGCGCTGCCGCCGCCGACACCACGCGTTCGACAGCCGGCACGCGCGCGAGCGAAGCCCGCACGTGCTGGCCTGTCCCGTCGCCCAACTCGTTCCCCGACACTTCGCTCACGCTGGCGTTCTCCTCGAGCGGTTGCAAGGACGGCGGCTTACCCGTCCGAAGACACTTCCGGCCACAACAGCGGATTCGGACTGCTGCGCCGGTAACCCGCCTCGTTCATCAGCAGATCGAGCGTGAGGCTGGCGAGATCGTCGGCGAGCGGCTCGAAGTCGAAATCCTTGTCCTGATAGCCGATCTTCCGATAGGTGCGGCACTCGTCGCACGATTCGGCCTTCAATGCTTCGCTGCCGCCGTCGATGCCGTGATACGCGATACCTTTGGTCGAATCGCAATTCGTGCATTTGACCCGCACCACATGCGTTTCCGTCGAACACAGCCCGCATTGCACGTAGCGATAGCCCTGGAACTGCCCGCCCACACGCACGATGCTCGCGACAGGCGCCGTGCCGCACACAGGGCACGCACCGGGCGTGTCGAGATACGGCACCGCGCGCGGATCGATATGACTCGCGATGTCGGTCCACACCACTTGCAGCGCGGCCATCACGAACGGTGCGGTCGCCGGCTCGACTTCATTGAAGCGCAACGCGACGATGGCATCGGCGAGTGCGTCGAGTTCGTCGGAGCTTTTCATTCTCAAGCCGTCCAGCACGCGCGCGAGCATGGGTGTCACGAGTCCCGCCGATTCGACGCGGTCGAGCAGGCGGTGCAACACATCGCGCCAGAGCAGATCGCGCTCTGACGCCGTGGCGGGCACGATAGGCATGGAATGATGCTGCGCAAGCGCGATGGATTCGGCGGAAGGCAGCGGCGCGCTGAGTTGCGCGAGGGTTTGCTGCTGCGCATCGGCCAGCGCGGCCATCAGCCGGATATAACCGCCGATGGGACTCGCGTCCGCCAGTTGACGAAGCCGCGCGGCGCGCGTCGAAAAAATCGCCGTGCGTTCGGGCATGCGCAGGCGCGGAATCGCAGTGTGATCGAGCGATTCGATCTGGCCGGGGTCCAGGATGCGTTGCACCAATTCAGGTTCCTGCCGCTCAGAAAACTGGATGGCGTCAACAGTAGCAGATATGCAGATGCAGCGTATGCCAAAGCTTACTTGATGCTTTCGCGGAACCACTTCGGGTGATGCTTGCGCGCCCAGCCCAGCGTCACCGTGCCGCGCACCATCGCGCCGATGGACCCCTTCACCCAGATTGCCGCGTAGATATGCACGATGATGCTGCAGATCAGCACGAATGCGGCAGCGGCATGGATCACGGCCGCGATGCGGATGACTTCGATCGGGAAATAGAACGCGAAGTACGCGCGCCAGATCACGATGCCGCTCAGCAGCAACGACAGCAAACAAAGCACCAGCACGAAAAACAGCAGCTTCTGCCCGGCGTTGTACTTGCCGATTTCAGGCAGCCGGTCCTCTCGGTTCGTCAGCACGTCATTGATCTGGCGCAGCCATTGCACATCGTCGGCATCGAGATAGTTGTGATGCCAGAACCGCAGCGCCAGAATCATGAACGACACGAACATCACAATGCCAACGAACGGATGCAGAATGCGCGTCCACTGCCCGCCGCCAAACAGCGCGTAGAGCCACGACATCGCCGGATGAAACATGGCGAGGCCGGAGAGCGCGAGCAGTACGAAACTGATCGCCGTGATCCAGTGGTTCGTGCGCTCGTTCGGCGTGTAGCGCTCGATCAGTTCCGGGTTCTCATGCCGATGATGTTTCATTTGACAGGCTCCTCGGGCGAATGCTCGCGCTCGTCGCGATCGCCGCGGCCATTGCGGTTCTCGCGGATGTCGTGTGCAGCGTTGCGGGCGGCGTCTTCGTCTTCTTCCGTGACTTCGTTCGGGCCGATGCGCGTGTAATGGAAGAAGCCCGCCAGCGCGGTGAGCGCCATCGCGGCGAGCGCGAGCGGCTTGGCAACGCCCTTCCACAGCTTCACGAACGGGCTGATGTGCGGATCGTCGGGCAAGCCGTGATATAGCGACGGCTTATCCGCATGGTGCAGCACGTACATCACGTGCGTGCCGCCCACGCCTTCCGGGTTGTACAGTCCCGCGTTCTCGAAGCCGCGCTCTTTCAGGTCCGCAATGCGCTCTTCCGCGTGCTCGATCATGTCCACTTTTGTGCCGAACACGATCGCGCCCGTCGGGCAGGTCTTCACGCAAGCCGGTTCCTGGCCGACGCCCACACGATCCGAACATAGCGTGCATTTATAAACGCGATGATCCGTCTTCGACAGCCGCGGAATATTGAACGGACAGCCCGCAATGCAATAGCCGCAGCCGATGCAGTTTTCTTCGTGAAAATCGACGATGCCGTTGGTGTACTGCACGATCGCACCCGGCGACGGACATGCCTTCAGGCAGCCGGGATCTTCGCAATGCATGCAGCCGTCCTTGCGGAGCAGCCATTCGAGATCGCCTTTGGGGTTCTCGTATTCGGTGTAGCGCATCACCGTCCACGAGTGTTCGCTGAGATCGCGCGGGTTGTCGTAAATGCCCGTCGTGATGCCGACCTCGTCGCGCAGGTCGTTCCATTCCATGCACGCCGTCTGACACGCCTTGCAGCCGATGCACTTGGTCACGTCGATCAGCTTGGCGACCGTGCCCGTCACCGGTTCGCGCACCGACGTGGGCTGCACGGTGGTGGCGGAGAGGCGTTTGATATCCAGTGATTGAAATGCCATGGCGCCTCCCCTATGCCTTCTCGACTTTGACGAGGAACGACTTCGATTCCGGCGTCTGCGAATTGCCGTCGCCCACGGCAGGCGTCAACGTAATGGTGATGTAGCCCGGTTTCGTCAGCCCCTTGAAGCCCCAGTGCAGCGGAATGCCCACCGTCTGCACCTTCTTGCCGTCGATCATCAGCGGTTTGATCCGCTTCGTAACGACAGCCACGGCAACGATATAGCCGCGTTTGCTCGACACCTTCACCCTGTCGCCCGCGACCACGCCGATTTCCTTCGCCAGGTCTTCACCAATCTCGACGAACTGCTGCGGCTGCACGATCGAATTCAAACGTGCGTGTTTGGTCCAGAAGTGGAAGTGTTCGGTCAGACGATAGGTCGTACCCGTATGCGGAAATTCCGGCGACTTGCCGAACGACGCGCGATCATCCGGAAACACGCGCGCACCGGGATTACTCGTCGCCAGCGGGTTGTTCGGATGGAACGTGTTGTAGCCGAGCGGCGTTTCGAACGGCTCGTAGTGCTCGGGGACCGGCCCTTCGTTCATCGCGTCGCGCGCGAAGAAACGCGCGACGCCTTCCGCATTCATGATGAACGGATTCATGCCGTTCTCCGGCGGCTCGTCGGCCTTGAAGTCGGGAATGTCGGGGCCGCTCCAGCTGGTGCCGTTCCACGCGATCAGCTTGCGCTTCGGATCGAACGGCTTGCCGCTCACGTCACACGACGCTCGGTTGTACAGCACGCGCCGGTTCGCGGGCCACGCCCACGCCCAGTTGAGCGTCTGGCCGATGCCCGTCGGATCGCTGTTGTCGCGCCGACCCATCTGGTTGCCCGTCTGGTTCCATGAGCCGCAAAAGATCCAGCAGCCGGACGTCGTGCTGCCGTCGTCCTTCAGTTGCGCGAAGCCTGCCAGTTGGTCACCCTTCTTGACGAGCACTTTGGTCGGATCTTTCGGATCGTGCACATCCGCGAGCGCGCGACCGTTGTACTCCATCGCCAGTTCTTCGGGCGTCGGGCTTTCGGGGTTCGCGTACGGCCAGTCGAGCTTCACGATCGGATCGGGATACTTGCCGCCCTGATCGACATACGCCTTGCGCATGCGCAAGAAGATGCCCGACATGATCTCGAGATCGCTGCGCGCCTCGTCGGGTGGCTGTGCGCCCTGCCAGTGCCATTGCAGCACGCGGCTCGAACTGACCAGCGAGCCGCGCTCTTCGGCGAAGCAGGTGGTCGGCAGCCGGAACACTTCCGTCTGGATCTTCGACGAATCGACGTCGTTGTACTCGCCGTAGTTCTTCCAGAACTCGGAGGTTTCCGTCGCGAGCGGATCCATGATGACGAGCCATTTCAGCTTCGACAGACCTGCAGACGTCTTCGCCTTGTTTGGCGCCGCCGCGAGCGGATTGAAGCCCTGCGCGATGTAGCCGTTGACCTTGCCCTGATTCATCAGCTCGATCATCTGCATCAGGTCGTAGGGCTTGTCGAGCTTCGGCAGGAAATCGTAGCCCCAGTTGTTGTCGGCGGTCGCAGCCGGTCCCCACCACGACTTCATCATGCTGACGAAGAACGCGCGGTAATTCTGGTAATAGCTCCACTGGTTCGGCCGCAGCGGCTGCAGCGCACGCTTCTTGATATAGGCGTCGAAATCCTGTTCCGGCTCGTTCGGCAAGGTCATGTAGCCGGGCAGCGAATTCGACAGCAGACCGAGATCCGTCAACCCCTGAATATTCGAGTGGCCGCGCAACGCGTTCATGCCACCGCCCGAAATGCCGATATTGCCGAGCAGCAACTGCACCATCGCGCCTGTGCGGATCATCTGCGCGCCGACCGAGTGCTGCGTCCAGCCGAGCGCATAGAGAATCGTGCCGGCGCGGTCGGGCGCCGCCGTGGTAGCGAGCGTTTCGCACACGTGCAGGAATTTCTCTTTCGGTGTGCCGCAGGTCTTCTCGACCATCTCCGGCGTATAGCGCGAATAGTGCTGTTTGAGCAGGTTATAGACGCAGCGCGGATGCTGCAGCGTCATGTCGACCTTCGCGAAACCGTCGTCGCCGCGCTCGTAATCCCACGTCGTCTTGTCGTACTTGTGCGCGTTCGCGTCGTAGCCGGAATAGATGCCGTCGTTGAACGCAAAGTCTTCACGGACGATAAACGCAAAGTCCGTGTAGTTCTTCACGTACTCGTGCTGGATCTTGTCGTTGGTCAGCAGATAGTTGATCACGCCGCCGAGGAACGCGATGTCGGTGCCCGTGCGGATCGGCGCATAGAAGTCCGCGACGGACGCCGTGCGCGTGAAACGCGGATCGACGACCATCAGCCTGGCCTTGTTGTGCGCCTTCGCCTCGGTCACCCACTTGAAACCGCATGGGTGCGCCTCGGCCGAATTGCCGCCCATCACCAGAATCACGTCCGCGTTCTTGATGTCGACCCAATGGTTCGTCATCGCTCCACGGCCAAACGTCGGGGCAAGACCTGCCACCGTCGGGCCATGTCAGACACGCGCCTGATTGTCGAATGCGAGCATGCCCATGCTGCGCATGGTCTTGTGCGTCAGATAGCCAACCTCATTGCTGGCCGCCGACGCCGCAAGCATGCCCGTGGTTAGCCAGCGGTTGACCGTCTTGCCGTCCGCCGTCTTCTCGACGAAGTTCGCGTCGCGGTCGTCCTTCATCAGCTTCGCAATGCGGTCGAGCGCGTCATCCCACGATATTCGCTGCCACTTGTCGGAACCGGGCGCGCGATACTCGGGATACTTCAGACGGCTGGGACTGTGGATGAAGTCGATCAGGCTCGCCCCTTTCGGGCACAGCGTGCCGCGATTGACCGGGTGATCGGGGTCGCCTTCAATATGGATGATGCTGGCAGTCGCGTTCTTCGCGCCGTCGCCGAGGCCGTACATCAGGATGCCGCAGCCGACGGAGCAATAAGGACAGGTATTGCGCGTTTCGGTTGTACGAGCCAGTTTGTACTGTCGGACTTCGGCGAGCGCGGGTTCCGGCGAGAAGCCCATCAGGGCCAGGCTCGAACCGGCAAGCGTGCTCGCCGTCACCTTCAGAAACTGACGGCGGGACATTTGCAACATGATCGCCTCTCGTTCTAATTGTGGGGAGGTGAAAAAAGTATAAGTCGTTTCGTGTTTGTCGTAATCACACGGCAGCATTTCGCACGAGCACGACATATGCCCAACGAATCAATCTTGTTGTAGTCGTGCGGATAGATGGGCATGTGGCTTGCGTAATACGATTGTCAGTGGGCGATCCGCATGCGCCGCGATGCGCGATGAATCTGCGAGCCGATGCATCGCCTGCTGCATTGCTGGTTCGCTGCGTCACACCTTCGTCATCAGGGACCGTCATGGAACTCGATTCACTGTCTGCCGACAAGCTGCAAACCGCCGCGAAGAAACAGGCATCGTGGGCCGTCGGCGCGCTGCGGCAGTTCGGCGAGAATCGCTGTGCCGCGATGGCGGCGAGCATCGCGTTCTATGCAGCCTTCTCGCTCGCGCCGACGCTGGTGATGGTGATCGCCATCTCCGGCTGGTTCTTCGGCGCGGAAGCCGCGCGCGGCGAACTGTTCAGGCAGGTGCATAGCGTGCTTGGCAACGATGCCGCCGCCGCCGTCACCACCATCGTGGAGAACGCACACCGCAGCGGCGGTTCAGGCTTCGTGGCCGCGATCATTTCGATCGTTTTGCTGTCGGTGGGTGCGTCGGCGACGTTCTCGTCGCTGAACAGCGCGCTCAATATCGTGTGGCCGTCCGTGGCGCCGCGCACGTCGAGCGTGATGGCGCTGGTGCGCGTGCGGCTGATTTCATTCGGCCTCGTGCTGGGTGTGGCGTTTCTGCTGATCGTGTCGCTGGTGCTCGATACGGCGATCACGTTCATCGGCAACTGGATCTGGGGCGATTCGCCCTATGTGATCATCGGCAACCTGTTGCAACTGGCCGTCGGCTGGATGGTGCTGGCGTTCGCGTTCGCTGCGCTGCTCAAGTTTCTGCCCGATGCGCCCGTGCGCTGGCGCGACGCGCTGGTCGGCGGTGCAGTGGCCGCTGCGCTGTTCTCGGCGGGCAAGAAGCTGTTCGCGTTGTATCTCGCGCATGCCGGCATGGCCAACTCGTTCGGCGCGGCCGGTTCGCTCGCGGTGCTGCTGATGTGGCTGTACTTCTCCGCGCTCGTTTTACTGCTCGGCGCCGAGTTCTCGGCTGCGCGCGGGCGTATGCACGATCCGCGCGGCGCGTGGGGCATCGCGCCCGCTCCGCCGCCGGGCAGCCGGGCGATGCTCGCATCGGTGCTGGCGGCATCGACAGTGGCGGCGGACGCGCAGCGCAACGCACCGCGCGGTCGCCAGCCTGCTGCGGCCGGTATGTCGCCGGATGCGCCTGCCATGCCTGTCAGAGGTCCTTCCGTTGCCGCACGGTTCGCCGCAAAACATGACGCCGGCCTCAGTAAGGCAGTCTCTATCAGCAAGCAGGTCATCAAGGCGGAAACGGTGGCGACGCGCGCCGCCGCGCACACGTTCGTCGAAGCCAGGCGCAAGGCCGCCGTGGCGGATCACTACGTGAGGCGACATCCGTGGGAGTCGATGCTGATCGCGGCGAGCACCGCGATGGCGCTGGCCGCCTTCGCCCGGCGCCGCAGCGGCTCAAGCGATGTGGACGCGCCACCGGCCGGTCATGTCGATCACTAAGTCTCTGTTTTGACAGAGATCAACCGGCTTGATCACATCTGACTGAAACTGTCTACCCGATCCGTCATGCGATGGGCATCTGGCCATTTACGGCACGTTTACGCCGAAACGGCAATTTCCGCATTCGGCTAGACAACTTTATTACATTTAACGTTCATCCGAGCACGTAATTCATACCGATGTCAGCGAACACTGTCATAAAAAGCACAATAATGCATAGTCAAGCATTCAATATTGCTAAAACAGAAACAATCGTTGACAACCTTACGATATAAGGCTTCTACCGGGCTGTCACTTTTTCGATACACCTTAATTTTTTTCAGTTCTTACACTTCAAGACACTGAGCTATTCTCCGATTCGCAACAACGAAACCAATGATCATCTGCGTGGAGAAATGGATGAAACGAATCGCACTGTCGACGCTCTCGCTTGCACTGCTCGGCGCTGCTGGCGCAGCACATGCACAAAGCAGCGTGACGCTCTATGGCTTGATCGATGAATCGATCCAGTACGTTCACAACGCCAACCCGGCTAATGACAACCTCTTTCAAACCTTCGCAGGCAACCTTCAGGGCAGCCGCTGGGGCGTGAAGGGCACGGAAGACCTGGGCGGTGGCCTGAAGGCAATCTTCCAGTTGGAAAACGGCTTCAACCCGAATAACGGCGCACTGGGCCAAGGCGGCAAGATGTTCGGCCGTCAGGCTTATGTCGGTTTGACGCACGACGCATACGGTACGCTGACGGCTGGCCGCCAGTATGACCCGGTGGTCGACCTGGTTCAGCCGCTGACGGGTGACAACTACTTCGGCAGCACGTTCACGACCGCTGGCGACGTTGACAACAACGACAACAGCTCGCGTACGAACAACGCAATCAAGTACGTGTCGCCGACCTGGGCAGGCTTCCAGTTCGAAGGCATGTACGCTCTGGGCGGCGTTGCAGGCGCAACGGGCTCGGGCCAAACGTGGTCGGGCGCAGCAACGTACAACACGGGTCCGATCGGCGTCGCAGCCGGTTACATCCGCATGGAAAACGGCAACACGCTGGCAAGCCGTGGCCTGACGCCGGCAACGGCAGCAACGGGCCCGGGCGCATGGGGCGCAGGCGCGACGTCGGACGGCACGATCGACTCGATCGTCAACAGCGGCTACGCATCGGCCAAGTCGATCAGCATCGCATCGGCAGCGGTTCAGTACGTTGCTGGTCCGTTCACGGTCAACGGCCGCTACAGCTTCGCGCAATACAAGCCGGACGGCTTCTCGTCGTTCCGCGAGCAAGAAAAGTATCAAGTCGCAGGCGCGTACCTCGGCTACCAGCTCACGCCGGCTATGCTGCTGGGCCTCGGCTACACGTACACGCACGGTGGCGGCGATACGTCGGCGAACTACCACCAAGTTTCGCTGGGCGGCGACTACAACCTGTCGAAGCGCACGGACATCTACCTGGTTGGTGCTTACCAGCACGCATCGGGTACGCAACGTGTCGACGGCACGACGACGCAATCGGCTGTTGCTTCCGTGGCCGACTACGGCAACACGGCTGGCTCGCAGTCGCAGGAAATCGTCAGCCTGGGTATCCGTCACAAGTTCTAATAGAACAACATGATGCGCGGCTCGAGACGTCGGGCCGCACCCTGAAGCCAGCAGAGGCGCAAGCCGATGCTGGCTTTTTTCATTGATGCGAGGGAATTGCAGCGCGCCGCGCCGCTGATCGAAAGATCAGCCGCGTGCGTTGGGCTTATCGGCTTGTGCGAGGGTTTGCGCGGGCCGTCGTGTATCGACGCCCGGCGTGCCACGATCGGCGTCCATATGCAGCGCGCCCGGCGGCCGATACAGCACCATCTCGCCCACGTGTGCGTTCTGCGGCACGTCGTCCTTGATCTGCCAGTCGGGATCGGGAATCTCGCCGAACACCTGGCGCAGCCGTTCACCCCACGTGCGGTGGATCATCTGGTAGTACGCGTTGTCCTGATCGATCGAGACGAAACGCGTCACCTTCAGCGTGTCCTTCTCATAGACGAGCAGATCGAGCGGCAGCCCGACCGACAGGTTCGAACGCAGCGTCGAGTCCATGGAAATGAGCGCGCACTTTGCGGCTTCGTCGAGCGGCGTGGACGGTATGAGCACACGATCGATGATCGGCTTGCCGTACTTCGACTCGCCGATCTGGAAGTACGGATTCACCCGCGACGATTCGATATAGTTGCCCGCCGCATAGATCATGAACAGGCGCGGACGCGGTTGCCCGGCGCCGTTGCCGCTCTCTGCGCCATCGCGAATCTGGCCGCCCAGAATGAAGCTGCAATTGAAATCGACGCCAAACTCCTGCAGCGCGTTGGCTTCACGCTGGTGCACGTCGCGCACCGCCTGACCGACCACACGGGCGGCATCGGCCATGGTCGGGACGTTCCAGAGCGTGGGTTTCGACGGCGCGGAAGGCTCGGACAGTTCGTGCAGCACGGCCTGCGTGAGCGACAGGTTGCCTGCACCGAGCAGCACCAGCATGCGCTCGCCGGGTTCTTCGAACACCGACATCTTGCGCGCGGTGCTGATGTGATCGACGCCGGCATTGGTCCGCGTATCCGACAGGAACACGAGTCCTTCGTCGACGCACATCGCCACACAGTAAGTCATGACAGGAATCCAGACGGCTGCTGCAAACGGACGATTGAGCAAGCCAGAAAGAGGCACAAACCGCGGCAGCGCCGCGGGACGCTGCCATTGTAATGCGCGTGCATGACGCGCTGCAGTCGTTGTTTGTGCCTATGTTGTGCAGCGCTCGCGCCTACTGCGGCGACTGCTCCTGCGCCTTCACGGCGACCGACACATCGAGCGTCTCTTCCAGCCCGCCGATACGCCGTCCGCGCACCGGCGACGCCGCTTCGTAATCGCGCGCCGCCGCGAGCCGGCAATACATCTCGCTGGCAAACGTCGCGTGCGTGACATCGACGGAAATCCAGCCGATGCCCGTCAGCCACACGTCCACCCATGCGTGACTGGCAGCGTGATCGACGTCGCCGGGTTCGATATAGCCGCTCACGTAACGCGCCGGAATGCCGCGCGCGCGGCAGCAGGCCAGCATCAGGTGCGCGTGATCCTGACACACGCCCTTGCCGAGCGCTAGCGCCTGCGACGCCGTGCTGGCCACGCCCGTCGCGCCCGTTTCGAACTGCACGCGGTCGACGATCTTCTCCGCCAGCGCGATCAGCGTGGCCGGCTTGTCCAGCGACGGCACCGACGCGGCCAGTTCGCGGATGGCGGGATCGCAATCGGTCAGCCGCGTCGCGCAGGTGAAGTGTTCGAGCGGGATCGCGCCCGCGTCGTCGCCGAGGCGGCCGTCGATCAGCGGAAACGTGTCGATTTCGCCCGATACATGCACGCGGATCTCTTCATGCGGCTTGTTGAGCACGAGCGTGTGCAGCACGTTGCCGTAGGCGTCGAAGGTCGAATCGAGCTTGCCGGGCGCGTCGAGCGTCCAGCGGCGCACCACCTGGGAAGCGCCGCTCGACGGCGTGAGGCGCAACTGCTGGATCGAATAGTGGACCGTCGCTTCGTAGCGGTAGAACGTGTCGTGGCGGATCGTCAGAAACATTGAGGGCACTCCATCAGGCGACCGGCAGCATCAGATAGGTGCGCGCGACCATATTGCCGAGTTCAAACACGCGGGCGAGGAACTGCGTGAGCCAGCCATGCAGCCCGGCCTCGAAAATCTGCCGGATATCCGCATAGAGCAGTTCGGCGCGCAGTTTGCCCGCAAAGCGCTCGCATTGATTCGAGCCCTGCGTGCGCAGCATCGCGAGGTTCTCGCAGACGCCATCCAGCGACGCCAGCAGCGAGCGCGGCATCTGCGAATTGAGGATCATCAGTTCGACCACGCGCGCGGGCGTCACGACATCGCGATACACCTTGCGGTAGATTTCCAGCGCCGACACCGAGCTGAGAATCGAGGTCCAGTAATAGAAGTCTTCAAGCTGACGGGCGGCTTCGCGCGAGTTCGGTTCGGCATCGGCGAAACGCACGTCGAGAATCCGCGCGGTGTTATCGGCACGCTCGAGGAAGGTGCCCAGTTGCGTGAAGAAGAACGCATCGTCCTGCAACGCGGTGCCGATCGTCACGCCGCGCGACAGATGCGAACGGAATTTCACCCATTCGAACAGTGCCGACAGATTGTTCGCCACCTGGCCATGGGCCGTGCGTTCGTTGAATTCGAGCCACGTGTCGTTGATCGTTTCCCACCATTCCGTCGTGAGCGTGCCGCGCACCGCGCGTGCGTTTTCACGCGCGGCCTGCAGGCACGAATGAATGCTGGACGGATTGGTCGGATCGGCGACCATGAAATCGAGCACGTTTTCGCGGGTCGGCTCGTCGTAGCGCTGTTCGAACGCGTGTTCCAGTTCGGAGATACGCAGCACCGAACGCTGCGTGCGCTCTTCCTGCTCGGGCGTCTGCGGCAGCAACTGCGCCTTCAGGTTGATGTCGAGCATGCGCGCGGTATTCTCGGCGCGCTCCATGTAACGGGCCATCCAGAACAGATGATCGGCGGTGCGGCTCAGCATGTCGGCTTTCCGTGTTGTTTGGACGCGCTTTCGTCGGCGAGTGACGCGAAGCGCGCCGGGTTGCCCGTGGGTTTGCGGCTTGCAGCGCCCGCATCATGCGGCGCAAGCGCTGCGAAACATCGGTCGAACGCGTTCAGTCGACCATCCAGGTGTCTTTGGTCCCGCCTCCCTGCGACGAATTGACGACCAGCGAACCTTCCTGCAAGGCGACACGCGTAAGGCCACCCGCGCACATCGTCACTGTCTTGCCCGACAGCACGAACGGGCGCAGATCGATGTGACGCGGCGCGATGCCCGCCTCGACGAAGGTCGGGCAGGCGGACAGCGCGAGCGTCGGCTGCGCGATGTAGCCGGCGGGTTTTTCGATCAGCCGCTGGCGGAACGCTTCGATCTCGGCAGTCGTCGATGCAGGACCGACGAGCATCCCGTAGCCGCCTGCGCCGTGCACTTCCTTGACGACCAGCTCGGGCAGATGCGCGAGCGTATAGGCGAGGTCGTCGGGCTTGCGGCACTGATAGGTCGGCACGTTATTGAGGATCGGCTTCTCGCCCAGATAGAACTCGATCATCTCGGGCACATACGGATAGATCGATTTATCGTCGGCGATGCCTGTGCCCATGGCGTTGGCGAGCGCGACGCGCCCCGCGCGATAGGCTGTGAGCAGGCCCGGCACGCCGAGCGCCGAATCCGGACGGAACGCGAGCGGATCGAGAAAGTCGTCGTCCACCCGGCGATAGATCACGTCGACGCGGCGCGGCCCTTGCGTGGTGCGCATGAAGACGTAGTTGTCATCGACGAACAGGTCTTTGCCTTCGACCAGTTCGACGCCCATCTGCTGGGCGAGGAAGGTGTGCTCGAAGTACGCGGAGTTGTACATGCCGGGCGTCAGCACCACGACGACGGGATCGTCGACGCCTTCCGGCGCGACCGAGCGCAGCGTGTCGAGCAGCAGATCGGGGTAATGCGCGACGGGCGCGATGCGGTTCTGCACGAACAGTTCGGGGAACAGCCGCATCATCATCTTGCGGTTTTCGAGCATGTACGACACGCCCGACGGTACGCGCAGATTGTCTTCCAGCACGTAGAACTCGCCGTTCTCGCCGGCGCGCACCACGTCGACGCCGGCGATGTGGGCATACACGGCGAGCGGCACGTCGACGCCCTGCATTTCCGGCCTGTATTGCGCGTTGGTATAGACCTGTTCGGCGGGCACGATACCGGCGCGCACGATGTTGCGGTCGTGATAGACGTCGTGGATGAAGAGGTTGAGCGCCTGGACGCGCTGACGGAGACCGGCTTCGAGGGTTTGCCATTCGCCGCGCGGGATGATGCGCGGGATCAGATCGAACGGGATGAGCCGCTCGGTGCCCGACAGATCACCGTTAACCGCGAATGTGATGCCGACGCGGCGAAACAGGAGATCGGCCTCGGCCCGTTTTCTTTCGATTGCTTCACTGCCCTGCTGCACGAGCCAGCGTTCGAACCGCTGATAATGCGGCCGCACGGCGTCATCGAACTGACGCATCTCGTCATAGCATCGCATGTCACGCCCCACTCTTTTTGTCGGATAGAAGGCGAATGCGCTGCGCATTCGGTTTTCGCTTTCGTACTCGATGAAGCAAGCGTTATGCCATTCAGACGTTTGCGTTGCGCGGCGTGGATGCACCTTGAATGCGCACTGCGATGGCGCCCGGTTGCCGGTGTCATCGTAGCGCGGCGGCGGGTTATGCGCTACTACGGTGCGTGAGGTGGCGCACACGGTGCGGAGGGGTTTCGTTTTGGTTTGGTTTTGGTTTTGATTTTGGTTTTGGTTTGGTTTTGGTTTTGCCTTGCGGCGGGGGTTGGGTTTGCGGTTTTGTTGGTATCGGTTTCGATGGCATCCGCGATTTCGTATTGGTTCTTCTTGCGTTGCCCCTGTGCGGGGCGGCACCTACTTTTCTTTGCCGCTGCAAAGAAAAGTAGGCAAAAGAAAGCCGCTGAACACCACCCACTACGGTCCTTGCCTGCGGGTCCCCCACCGGTCC
>NZ_QBUY01000036.1 GCF_003121405.1 Paraburkholderia sp. C35
CCACCTGGGCGGCCGTGGACTAACCAACAAGGTGTGCTGGACGCGGGGGCGTGAAGCGGGTGATGCGCTCTTTAAGAACGCTGGCAACGGGCATTGACAGGAAGGATGCCGTGTGAAGGATAGGACCGGCTGGGGGCCCGCAGGCAAGGACCGTAGTGGGTGGTGTTCAGCGGCTTTCTTTTGCCTACTTTTCTTTGCCGCGGCAAAGAAAAGTAGGTGCTGCCCCGCACAGGGGCGACGCATGAAGTGGTAAGTCACATCGCGGATGCCCGCGACAGCGCAAAACTCGGATGCCCGCGCCAGCGCAAAAAACCCACAGCGACAGCTCTCCACCTGACACCCAGAAAAAAGCCCGCCATAAAGGCGGGCCAAGTCGCTGCGCTAGTACCTTCTGGATCCCCGTCACCGGGGAAAACCTGACTCGCAAACAGATTATTCGACGTGTTCGCCGTGCAGAATCACGTCCAGACCTTCGCGTTCTTCTTCTTCCGTCACGCGCAGGCCAATCGTCATGTCGATGAGCTTGAGCAGGATGAAGCTGATCACGCCGCTGTAGATCAGCGTCGTCAGCACGCCCTTAGCCTGCAGAATGACACTGCCGTCCGCGCCGCCGATGTCCTTCACAGCAAACACGCCCGTCAGCAACGCACCAACGATACCGCCGATGCAGTGCACGCCGAACGCGTCGAGCGAATCGTCATAGCCCATCTTGTGCTTGAGCCATGTTGCCGACCAGAAGCACACCACGCCTGCGATCAGACCGATGGCCAGCGCGCCGCCCACACCGACGAAACCCGAAGCCGGCGTAATCGCCACCAGACCTGCCACTGCGCCCGACACGATGCCGAGCACCGACGGCTTGCCCTTCGCAATCCATTCAGCAAACATCCAGCCGAGAGCAGCCATGGCCGTAGCAACCTGCGTCGTCAGCATCGCGAAACCGGCACGGCCGTCAGCCGCCACCGCCGAACCCGCGTTGAAGCCGAACCAGCCCACCCACAGCATCGACGCACCGATCATCGTCAGCACGAGGTTGTGCGGCGCCATCACGTCCTTGCCGTAACCAACACGCTTGCCGAGCACCAGGCAGCAGACCAGACCTGCGACACCCGCGTTGATGTGCACCACCGTGCCGCCCGCGAAGTCGAGGATGCCTGCGCTAGCCAGCCAGCCGGTCGGTTCCCAGACCATGTGCGCGATCGGCGAGTAGACGATGATCGACCACAGCGTCATGAAAATCAGCATTGCCGAGAACTTCATGCGGTCTGCGAATGCACCCGTGATCAGCGCCGGCGTGATGATCGCGAACGTCATCTGATAGACGAAGTAGACCGATTCCGGGATCGTCGGCGCGAGGTGGCTGACCGTCAGCGTGGTCGCCTTGTCGCCCTTGATGTAGGCCATGCCGTGCAGCATGAAGCGCGAGAAGCCGCCGAGGAACGAGCCACCCGGCGTGAACGCGAGGCTGTAGCCGACCACGGTCCAGATCACCGTCACGATGCAGGTGATCGCGAAGCTTTGCATCACCGTTGCAAGCACGTTCTTCTTGCGGACCATGCCGGCGTAGAACAGCGCGAGACCGGGGATCGTCATGAACAGCACGAGGGCCGTCGAGGTCAGCATCCAGGCGGTGTCGCCCGAGCTGATCTTCGACGAGTCGACCGAGAACGGAGCGGTCGGGGCAGCAGGCGCTGCGTCCGAGGCAGCAGCGGCTGCCGATGCGTCAGCCGGTGCGCTGGCAGCCGGGGCTGCCGAAGCGTCCGCAGCCGGTGCGCTTGCAGCAGGCGCAGCCGCTGCATCCGACGAAGCCGGCGCGCTCGCCGTCGTGTCCGGGGCGGAAGCCGCGGCGGGGGCCGAGGCGTCGTCCGCGAGGGCAGCGCCGATGCCGACCGTCAGCAGCGAGCCGGCCATCAGCAGGGACATCAATAATTTACGCATCTTCAGTTTCCTCTTGTCGCTGTTTTTTACAGTGCGTCCGCGCCGGTCTCGCCGGTACGAATCCGAATCACCTGTTCGATCGGCGTGACGAAGATCTTGCCGTCGCCGATCTTGCCCGTACGTGCCGCGCGCTCGAGAGCTTCGATCGCCTGGTCGACGATGTCGTCCGACACCGCGGCTTCGATCTTCACTTTCGGCAGAAAGTCGACGACGTACTCGGCTCCCCGATACAACTCCGTGTGGCCCTTCTGGCGACCAAATCCTTTTACTTCTGTCACCGTGATCCCCGAGACGCCGATGGCCGACAGGGCTTCGCGCGCCTCATCGAGCTTGAAAGGCTTGATGATTGCGGTAATGAGTTTCATGAAATCCTCGCTGTAGTGACTCAAACCCGTTTGCGTGACTTGCATTTGCCTTGCGCCCTGCTTTCGGTCACTCCCCCGATACCTCAGCAGTGGCACATCTCCAGACGGCGTCCCGCCGGTGCGCGGGGCAGTAACAGCAACGTCCATGCCATGTTTGTGGCAGACTCCCGCACTCGCTTGTGCCACAAGGGTTTGCGCGTTTTCTTGTCCGGATGGCCAGTTCAGGGCCAGTTGGGTGGCGCGCTATCGGGATCGTTGCTAGAGTGTTTGCAGGCTTGGACCACAGGCGTGCGCACCAAAGGCGCCCATGTATCGGAGGGCTGCCTGGGTGCTTGCACCAGAAACGATCATTCAGTGTTACGAGGCACGCGCGTAACATCGCATGCACAATTTTTGTGCAATTAAGGGGAATGAAATGAAACAACCAAACGACGTCTTCAATGACTTTCAGGCCAAGGTCTCGGAGCTGTTCAAGAACTCGCCGGCCAAAGATGTCGAACGCAATGTGCGCGCGATGCTGTCGCAAGGCTTTTCGAAACTCGATCTGGTGACGCGCGAGGAATTCGACACGCAGACGCAGGTGCTCGTCCGCACCCGCGCGCGGCTCGAAGAGCTCGAACGGCGCGTCGCCGAACTCGAGCAGAAGCTGCCCGTGAGCCAATCGTCCTGATCCAGCTGTTCTGAATTGCACATCACAGGCAAGCGGCCCGTGACGTCATCAGCGTTTTAAGGTGATCGCGCCTCGCAGGCGCGTCGGGACGGGAGAAAACATGTCGCTTGCCGTGGTGCGCAGTCGCGCGCCGGCCGCTGGCCGTGCGCCGGAAGTAACCGTCGAGGTACATCTCGCCAACGGGCTGCCTTCATTTTCCATCGTCGGTCTGCCTGATCTCGAAGTGCGCGAGAGCCGCGAGCGCGTGCGCGCGGCGCTGCTGAATTGCGGTCTCGATTTTCCCGTGCGGCGGATCACCGTGAATCTTGCCCCGGCGGATCTCCCCAAAGAATCGGGCCGTTTCGATCTGCCGATTGCGCTCGGCATTCTCGCGGCAAGCGGCCAGATCCCCGTCGAATCGCTTGCCCATCGCGAATTCGCCGGTGAACTCTCGCTGACGGGTGCACTGCGTCCAATGCGCGGCGCGTTCGCGATGGCGTGCGGCACGGCGCGCGGTCATCTTTCTTATCCCGACGCCGCATCCGATGGACGGGACGATTCCGCGAGCGAGCGCACGCCGGAACTCTATCTGCCGCTTGCCAGCGCCAAAGAGGCGGCGCTGGTGCCGGGTGTCGACGTGTATGGCGCGGCGGATTTGCCGTCGTTGTGTGCGCATCTGTCGGGCGACGCGGACGCGCGGCTTTATCCCGTTGCAGCGGCGACGCTACCGAAGGAAGCCCTCGCCGCGCCGCCCGATATGGCTGACGTCATCGGTCAGCGCGGCGCACGGCGCGCGCTCGAAGTCGCCGCGGCAGGCGGCCATCACATGCTGATGATCGGTCCGCCGGGCGCGGGCAAGTCGATGCTCGCGGCCCGTCTGCCCAGCCTGCTGCCGTCCATGACCGACGACGAAGCGCTGACGTCCGCCGCCCTGCTCTCGGCGAGCGCCGCAGGCTTTACGCCTGCACAGTGGCGCCGAAGGCCATTTCGCTCGCCGCATCATTCGTCGAGTGCTGCCGCGCTGGTCGGCGGGCGCAATCCGCCGCAGCCTGGCGAGATCACCCTTTCCCATCTCGGCGTCCTGTTTCTCGATGAACTGCCCGAGTTCGATCGGCATGTACTCGAAAACCTGCGCGAACCGCTGGAAAACGGCCGCATCACGATCTCACGCGCCGCGCTTCAGGCGGATTTCCCCGCCGCATGTCAGCTGATCGCTGCGATGAATCCGTGTCCGTGCGGCTGGCGCGGCGACCCTGGCGGCCGTTGCCGCTGCACCACCGAAGTCGCCGCGCGCTATATGCGCAAGCTGTCGGGACCGCTGCTGGACCGTATCGATATTCAGATCGAAATTCCCGCGCTTTCGCCAGCGGAACTGTCGGCACGTTCGACGGCGACGGGTGAAGCGAGCGCGGCGATCGCGCAACGCGTGGAAACCGCTCGCGAGCGCCAGCTCCAGCGGCAAGGCAAAACCAACCGCGAACTGAGCGGTCGCGAAGCCGATGCCGTCTGCCGTCCCGACAACGAAGGCGAGCGGTTGTTGCGCGAAGCAGGGGAGCGCTTCGGCTGGTCAGCGCGTGCTTACTATCGCGTGCTGCGCGTAGCAAGAACCATCGCCGATCTCGCTGGAAACGAGGTCCCGAACGCCGCGCAAATCTCGGAAGCGATCCAGTATCGGCGGGCGCTCGCTACTCAGTAAAAGCTGCGAACGACAAAAAATGCGTGTCAAGACTTGACTTATGCACATTTCCCCGCCGGCGATAGATTTTGATACAACTGAAAGCCTGTTGTGAGGCGTCTCAGCAAGATCGTTGATTTTATTGGCTTTTTTAAAATGCCAAGATTCAGGGCAAAGTGCCAAACTGCCCGTCCGATGGGCATGTGCGGCCTGCCGCACAGAGTTACCAACAAAGTTATCCACAGATCCTGTGGGTAACAAAAAAAGTCGTGTGTAAACGCGAGATTAGCGAACTTTCTTGCGAGTAAACTTTCACTTCGAGCGATTGTCGAAAACGCCCGTTCGACCCTAAATCAGTAAAGTTTGAACGATCCGAAGAATTGCTCGACTTGTTCCGGCGGCGGTTCTTTGCTCGCGATCACGGCCGCCTGGTATACATGCCGCCCCTTCGCGACCAGCCGCGCATGCATGATCCGCGTTTCGTGCTTCGGGCCCGCCGGGCCGCTGAACGTCATCTCCAGACCTTGCACCTGGCCGCCCACGGCGAGCGGAATCGCCGTTGCGTGTGCGTCGGGCGCGGAGCCGAGGTTATGCGCGAGGCCCGAGCGCAGATAGTCGAGCGCGCTGAGCTGCACCTGCGGATCGTCGCTGGGCAGCATCACCGTGCCGACGGCGAAGACGGCGTCGCCCGCTTCGGCAATCTGCATCGACATGTTCATCGGCGTGCCGCCGATATTGATTTCCCGCTGATCGGTGCTCGGCTTGGCAGGCAGATCGACCGTGTAGCCGTTGTCGTTGTTCATGATCGTGCGCCAGTCGTAGGTCGGCGAGCAGGCGGCCAGCGCCCAGCCGACCGCCAGCGCGGCAACGGCTTTTGCAACCAGCGGACGATACGAACCACGGGGAAATGAGCGAAAAACGGGACGGAGCATGACGCGGCGTATGGAAGTGACGGGGCGGAAAGCACCATTATCAGCTGTTATCCACGGCTTAACCGCGTCGCCAGCCACGTCGCAGGATTGCCGCTACAATATGAGACAGTTTTCGGGGCGTCCTTTTTCCGCTGCTGTTCTGGCAGCTTCCGGGCGCCTTACGACGTGTGTTTCACGCGTTTTCCGAGGTCATCTTCATGAGCCAAACCAACGTTACCCGGCGCGCCAGCCCGATCCGCTACATCGTTGCCGTTGTCGTCGCCGGAGCGATTGCTGTCGCGGGCTATTTCGCGTTCGGCAGCCAGCAGCATGTGCCTGATGCAACCTTCACGCTGCTGTCCGGCCAGAAAGTGTCGACGGCCGATCTGAAGGGCAAGGTCTATCTCGTCAACTTCTGGGCGACGAGCTGCGACACGTGCATGAAGGAAATGCCGCAGATGGTCCAGACCTACAACCGCTTCAAGGACAAGGGCCTGGAGTTCGTCGCGGTGGCGATGAGCTACGACGCGCCGATGTACGTGACCAATTACACGGAAACGCGCCGCCTGCCGTTCAAGGTCGCGATGGACGATGGCACGGCCGCAAAGCAGTTCGGCAATGTGCAACTGACGCCGACCACGTTCGTGATCGACCGCAATGGCAAGGTGCTCAAGCGCTATGTCGGCGAACCGCAGTTCGCGGAACTCGATCAGTTGCTGACCAAGGCGCTCGGCTCGACCTGCCCGGCTGCACTATCTATTTGAAAGCGGCGGGCATCGCGCTCAGTTCTTTGTAGCGCACCCGCCGTTAGCGGCAGATCCAGGCTGTCGTACCGAAGCAGCAGCACTTCACACATACCGCTCCCCTTCCCCACGCGCCGCCAGTCCGTAACGCGTGATCTTCTCGTACAGCGTCGCCTTGCCGACCTGCAAGCGGTCCGCCGCGATAGCAACTGCGCCGCCCGTCTGCTCCAGCGCTTCCGCAATCACCGCACGCTCGACCTGCTCGACGCGCTCTTTCAAAGGCTGCGTGACGGACGTCAGCGCATCATCAGTGGTAGCCGTCACCGTATCGTCGCCGACACCCAGCACGAAGCGATCGGCGGCATTGCGCAACTCACGCACGTTGCCGGGCCATTCGCGCTGCATCAGGTTCGTGCGCTGACGGTCGGTGAGAATCGGCGCGGGACGCTGATACCGCACGGCCGCATCGAGCAGGAAGTGCTCGAATAGCGGCGCGATGTCTTCGCGCCGCTCCGACAGCGGCGGCAACGCAATCGTCACCACGTTGAGGCGATACAGCAGGTCGCGCCGGAACGTACCTGCCGCAACGTGTTCGGTCATGTCGCCCTTCGCCGCCGCAACGATGCGGCAATCCACGCGTATCGGCTGGTTCGATCCGAGCCGCTCCAGCACACCATCCTGCAGCACGCGCAACAGCTTCACCTGCAACGCGAGCGGCATGCTTTCGATCTCGTCGAGAAACAGCGTGCCGCCCGACGCATGTTCGAGCTTGCCAATGCGCCGCTTCGCCGCGCCCGTAAACGCACCCGGCTCGTAACCAAACATCTCCGATTCGAACATCGGCTCCGGCAGCGCGCCGCAGTTCACCGCGAGAAACGGCTTGTCCCGGCGCGGCGACAGTTCATGCAGGCTGCGCGCGATCAGTTCCTTGCCCGCGCCCGTATCGCCGTTGATCAGCACGGAGGCATCCGTCGGCGCGACGTTGGCGATCAGCTTGCGCACCTGCTCGATGGCAAGACTGCGTCCGATGATGCGCGGCGCAAGCGTGCCCTGCCCCGCCAGTTCGCGGCGCAACGCGAGGTTCTCGAGCAGCAGCGTGCGGCGCTCCAGCGCGCGGCGCACGGTTTCGATCAGCCGCTCGGAGGCGAACGGCTTTTCGATGAAATCGTAGGCGCCGTCGCGCATTGCCTGCACGGCCATCGAGATATCGCCGTGCCCTGTGACGAGAATCACGGGCACATCGGGCGCGCGCTCGCGGCATTGCGCGAGCAGATCGAGACCGCTCGCGCCCGGCAAACGAATGTCGCTGACGATCACGCCAGCAAACTCCGCGTTGATCAGCTTCGCCGCCGATTCCACCGACGCATGCCCGACCACGTCGAATCCCGCGAGTTGCAGGCTTTGCACACTCGCGCGCCGCACGAGTTCGTCGTCTTCGATATAGAGGACTTGCACGCCCTTGTTCATGTTCGATACACCCTAAATACGTCGCACATCACGATCCCGTCGCGACGGAGCTTGCGATATCGGCAGGCTGCGCGCCCGCGCGGCGCAGCGTCAGCACGAATTCGGCGCCGCCTTGCGCGTTGTTGCGCGCGACCAGCGAGCCGCCGCAATCGCGTGCAATCGACGAGCAGATAGCCAGCCCCAGTCCGAGTCCCTGACCCATTTCCTTCGTCGTGAAGAACGGCTCGAACAGGCGCGGCAACACGTCGTCGGGAATGCCGGGACCATTGTCGCTCACGACGATCGCCAGCGATGCCTGCGCGGTCTGCACATCGATCGCGATGCGTGGCGCGGGCATCCCGGCTACGGCGTCGAGCGCGTTGCCCAACAGATTGATCAGCACCTGTTCGAGCCGCAGATCGTCGCAGAGCGCGACGAGCTTCGCATCGTCGCTATCCAGATTGAAGCGCACGGGCGCCGCGCCTTCGTCGCTCAATGAGACATCGACGGTTACGCCCTGCAAGCGCTTTTGCAGCAGCGTCAGCGTATTGCGCAACGCGCGCGCCACGCCCGCACGCGCATTGCGAGGCCGCGCCCTTCCGACGAACAGCTTCAGCTGGTTCGTAATCTTGCCCATGCGCTCGGTGAGCGCGGCAATCGCTTCGAGGTTTTCTTTCGCCGATTCATGATCGCCGCGTTCGAGAAACACGCGCGTGTTGTCGGAGAATCCGCGCAATGCGGCGAGCGGCTGATTCAGTTCATGCGTGATACCCGCCGCCATCTGTCCGAGCGCGGCGAGTTTGCTCGCCTGAATCAGTTCGTCGTGCGCAGCGCGCAGTTCCTGTTCGGCGCGGGTGCGCTCGCCGACTTCCTTCTTCAACTGTTCATTCGCCTGCGACAGATCCGCCGTGCGCTCGGCCACGCGCTGGTTCAATTCCGCGTAGGCCTTCTGCAGCAGCGCGCGGCTGCGCATCACTTCGCGCACCCGTGCGCGACGCATGCGCCAGTAGAACAGCAACAGACACAGCGACACGTAACCGAAGCCCGTCACGATCGTCGCGTAGCGGGCGTCGGCGTTGACGGGATCGATAGGTGCCATCGTGATGAGGCGCCAGTCCGGTTCGCCGAGCGTACGCTGAGACGCCAGAAAACGCGGCGCTGCGTAATTGCCTCCGCGCCCGCCGCCGATGCGCACGATCTGCGCGCCGCCTTCGAGCGAGCGCACGACTGTCATCGGCAGTGGCGCGATCGGCTGGCGTGCGTACTGGCGGGTATCGAAGATCGACGCGATCACGTCGCTGGTGAGCGGCTTGACCGTGTGGTACTTCCACGCGGGCACCGACGACAGAAAGATCACGCCGTGATCGTCGGTGACGATCAACGGTTCCGATGCATCCGCGCCCTGAAACCATTCGAGATTCAGTTTGACGACAGCCACGCCGACGATCTTGCCGTCGCGCCGCACCGGCTGCGAGATGTAGTAACCGGGATCGAGCGACGTCGTGCCGATGCCGAAGAAACGCCCGACATTACCCTTGATCGCTTCGACGAAATACGGCCGGAACAGATACTCATGGCCGATGAAACTGTCGGGCTGATTCCAGTTGCTCGCCGCTACACAACGGCCCGAAGCCGTGACGATATACGCGACATTGGCACGCGCGCGTCGATTGAGATCTTCGAGATATTGATTGGCCCGCGCCACATTCTCCGCATCCGGCGACGCCCGCGCGTCTTGCACAGTGGGATGTTCGCCGAGCAGATAAGGCAGCGACTCGTAGCGTTCGAGCGTGCTCTTGAGGGCAGCCGTGGTGCGGTCCGCGCGCACTGCAGCGTTGCGCCGCAGTAGATCGATGCCGTGCTGCCACGTGATGGTCCACGTGAGTCCGCAGGCCGCCACCAGCCCGGCGACGAGCGCGAACAGGATCAGCAGGCGGCGCGTCACAATGGCGGGATTCGTTCGATGAGGATCGCCTATTGTGGCATACCGGTCCTCATCGTCGTCGGACGCATCGAATCCGCCGGGTGCGTTGGGTGCATCCAATGCGTCAGGCGGCTCCGGCGCCGCCTGCACTGCATGCGGCGCCGCGCCGTGTTGCCGCGGCGGCGCTTTCATGGCTCAGACCTCGGCCGCTTCGCTGACCGACACGTCGCGGCTCATCACAGCGCGCATCTTCGAGCGGTCCAGTTCCTTTTCCCATGCCGACACGACGATCGTCGCGACACCGTTGCCGACGATGTTCGTCAGCGCGCGGCATTCGCTCATGAAGCGGTCGATACCGAGAATCAGCACCATGCCCGACAGCGGGATGGTCGGCACCACGGCGAGCGTTGCCGCCAGCGTGATGAAGCCTGCGCCCGTCACGCCGCTCGCGCCCTTCGACGTCAGCATCGTCACGGCGAGCAGCGTCAGTTGCTGGCCCCACGTGAGATCGGTGTTGGTCGCCTGCGCGATGAACAGCACGGCCATCGTCATGTAGATGTTGGTGCCATCGAGGTTGAACGAGTAGCCCGTCGGAACCACCAGACCGACCACCGAGCGCGAGCAGCCGAGCTTTTCGAGCTTCAGCATCAGTTGCGGCAGCGCCGCTTCCGACGAGCTCGTGCCCAGCACGATCAGCATCTCTTCCTTGATGTACGCGACGAAGCGCAGGATGTTGAAGCCGACGATACGCGCGATGATGCCGAGCACCACCACCACGAACACGATCGACGTCAGATAGAACGTGCCGATCAGCTTGAGCATCGGCACCAGCGAGCCGATGCCGTACTTGCCGATCGTGAACGCCATCGCGCCGAACGCGCCGATCGGCGCCAGCTTCGTGATGATCTTCACGATGCCGAACAGGATGTGCGACAGGCTTTCGATGAAGTTAACCACCGGCTTGCCCTTGTCGCCCGCCGTTGCCAGCACCGCGCCGAACAGCAGCGCGATCAGCAGGATCTGCAGGATTTCACCCTGCGCGAACGCCGACGACAGCGTGTCCGGGATGATGTGCATGAAGAAGTCGACGGTCGTCTGGCCGTGCGCCTTCGCGGCGTACGACGCGACTGCCTTGCCGTCGAGCGTCGCCGGGTCGATGTTGAAGCCGGCGCCCGGCCTCAACAGGTGCGTGGCCGCGAGGCCGAGAACCAGCGCGAAGGTCGAGACGATTTCGAAGTACAGCAGCGCCTTGCCGCCGACGCGCCCGACCTTCTTCATGTCTTCCATGCCCGCGATGCCCGTGACCACGGTACAGAAGATGATCGGCCCGATCACCATCTTGATGAGCTTGATGAACCCGTCGCCGAGCGGCTTCATGTCGGTGGCGAGCGCGGGATAGAAGTGCCCCAGCGCAATGCCGATGATGATCGCAACGATCACCTGCACGTAGAGGACTTTATGAATAGGTTTCTTCACGATGGTGTTCCTGCAATGGAGTAAAGCTTGGGTGGACCGAAGGCCGACCACGCATCACATGGACGAACGATTGACGTGCGTCGTGCGCGCAGGCTGAGCCGCGTACAGACGACGAAATCAGAGGGACCAGAACAGGAACTCGGGCATCGTTGTCTCCATGCTTTGTGTAGTAAGCCGGCCTTTGCAGCCGCGCTTTCTAATTGCAAGGTCGATGCCAGGCTTTATTTCTTACCTAGCCTGTTGATTTTTAAGATAGTTTTGAAGCACTGACGTGCGCAGCGTTCCGGGTTTCCGGAAATCCGGAATCCGGACGTCCGGAAACCCCGACGCGCGTAAGAGCGACTCTAAGGGCTAACCCTGAGCGCCTTCTTCGAGCACAAGCAGGTTTTCATGCGAGAAACCGAGCGCCACCGGTTGGCCGCGTTCGGGCAAACGGCGGTTCGGATCGTTGAAAACGTCGAGAGAGATCACTTCGTCTTTGACGCGCGTACGAATGCGCACGATCGCGCCGAGGAAGCTCACCTCTTCGACCGTCGCCGTCAGCGTGTTGCGGCCCGCGACGGGCGGTTCCAGCACGATCGCTTCCGGGCGCAGCGCGAGCATGCGCTTCTTGCCGGCGTCGTCGGCGGGCAGCGGCTGTGTGGTGCGCAGTTCCTGGCCATCGACAGCCATGCGGCCTGTAGCCGGATCGACCACGTGGCCCGACAGGATATTCAGTGTGCCGACAAACGACGCGACAAAACGCGTGCGCGGATAGTTGTAGATCTCGAGCGGCGTGCCGACCTGCTCGACGCGCCCTTCGTTCATCACGACGATGCGGTCGGAGATCGACAGTGCTTCTTCCTGATCGTGCGTGACGAAGATCGACGTGATGCCGAGTTCGCGTTGCAGCGCGCGAATGTCCTGACGCAGTGAAATGCGGATCTTCGCGTCGAGCGCCGACAGCGGTTCGTCGAGCAGCAGCACCTGCGGCTTGCTCGCGAGCGCGCGCGCCAGCGCGACGCGCTGCTGCTGCCCGCCCGACAATTGCCACGGATACCGCTCGCCGAGATGCGGCAGCTTGATCAGTTGCAGCATTTCATCGACGCGCTTTTTGATCTCGTCTTGCGGACGGTGCGCGATCTTCAGCCCAAAGCCGATGTTCTCCGCCACCGTCATGTTCGGGAACAGCGCGTACGCCTGAAACACCATGCCGACCTTGCGCTGACGCGTGCGCAGATGCGTGACGTCGCGGCCATCCAGGCGGATCGTGCCACGCGTCGGCGTTTCGAACCCGGCGATCATGCGCAGCACCGTCGTCTTGCCGCAACCCGACGGACCGAGAAAGGTGATGAACTCGCCGCGCTCGATCTTCATGTCGAAGTGCTGCAGCGCCGTATTCGCGCCGAACGACTTATGCAGGTTTTCGATTTCAAGAAATGCCATGACGATGCCTCAATTCAACATCAGGGTTTCTGCGCGGCAAGCGTGCGCGCAGAGCCGAATACCTGGATCAGTCCCATCGACGCCCACGTGACCGCGAATGCAATGATCGCGAGCGCCGACGGCTCATACGCGCGGTTCGCGCCGATCAGTTGCAGATACGGGCCGAACGCCGGACGGTCGAGCAGGCTTGCCAGCGTGAACTCGCCGATCACCACCGCAAAGGTGAGGAACGCGCCCGACAGAATGCCCGAGCGGATGTTCGGAAAAATCACCTTGAAGAGAATCGTCGGCCAGTTTGCGCCGAGACATTCGGCGGCTTCCGTCAGCGCGCGGATATCGACGGCGCGCAGGCCGGCATCGACCGCGCGGTACATGTACGGCAGCGACAAGGTTACGTACCCGAACACCAGCAGCAGATCTGTCGCGCGTTCGTTTGCCGTGAGCGGCAGGATCGAACTGCTGTTGTAGATACGCAGATAGCCGAACACGATCACGATGGCGGGCACGACGAGCGGCAGCAGCGTGATGAACTCGACGATGCCGCGCAGCTTCGGCAGCCGCAGTTGTACCCAGTACGCCGTCGGCACAACCAGCAACACGCCGACCACGATCGTCAGCAGCGCCATCAGGATCGAATAACCGAACGACGCCTGAAAATGTGGGTCGCCGAGCACGACCTTGTAGGCATCGAAGCTGTACGTGCCGCGCCGCATGCGCAGGCTGAACTCGAAGGTCGCGATCAGCGGAATCAGAAAGTACAGGGTGCCGACGATCATCGCCGTCCATGCACCCACGCGCGATTGTTTGTTCATCGGCGTCCCCTTTCGGCGCGCGAACGCAGCCAGATGTAGCCGCCGTTCGACAATCCCGTCACGAGGATCATGCCGAGCGCGAGCGCATAGCCGAGGTTCTGGTTGTGCAGCACGTCGCCGCGAATCTGCGCGTACAGCAGAATGGTCACGATGTTCAGCGAGCTGCCCGTCAGCGCGTACGCCGTCGCCACTGCGCCGAACGAGTTCGCGAACAGCAGCAGCGTCGCGCCGAGCACGCTCGGCCACAGTACCGGCAGCGCCACATGGCGCCAGTACTGATAGGCCGTACCGCCGAGGCAATCGCAGGCTTCACGCCATTCACGCTTCAAACCATCGAGCGCGGGCGTGATGATCAGCACCATCAACGGAATCTGGAAATACAGATAGGTGATCGTCAGGCCCCAGAAGCTGAGGATGCTGAAGCCCGTCGAATACAGATTGATGCCCGTGTACTTCTTCAGCAGCACGGTCACGAGGCCGACGCGCCCGAGCGTGCAGATGAATGCGAACGCGAGCGGCACACCGGCGAAATTCGATGCGACGCCGGAAAACGTCAGCAGCGTCGGGCGAATCCAGTTGGGCAGTTTGCCCTGCACGGCAGCCCATGCGAGCAGCGAGCCGAATATCGCACCGCCCAACGACGACGCCGCGCTGACCTTGAAGCTGATCCAGTAGGCATCCATCGTGCCTTCCTGGAACAGATCGCGCATATTGGCGAGCGTGAAATGGCCTTGCGCGTCCTGGAATGCGCCGACCATCAGAAAGCCCGTCGGCAGGATCAGGAACAGCAACGCGAAGATAAAGAACGGCATCACGCCGATCCACGTCCAGATGGGTGACGACCGCCCCGGACCATCGACCTTCGGCGCGGGTTGCGGCACGGACGGAACCATCAGGTCCGCCTGACCGCCTGATCCGGCTTCCGATGAAGCGCTCATAAACTTACCCTCGAACAGACTCGACCACTTCTTCTCGCCGCATAGACGGCCGCGCGATGCACACGCATGGCGCGCTCCGCATCGCCAGGGCGCCAGCGGCCGGACTGCCGGCCGCCGGATCACACAGCGCTTACTTGACGTTCGCGCCGACCACGGAGTCCCACTGCTTGGTCACGACATCCTTCGTCGCGTCCTGCTGCTGCAGCGTCGGGAACACCGCGTTCTTGTACGCCGATGCGGGCGGCAGCTTGTCGAGCAGCGCCTGCGGCACCTTCTTCTGCGACACCAGTTCGTTGTAGCGGATCGGGTGGCAGTAGCCCGTCAGCCAGCCAAGCTGGCCTTCGTCCGAGTACAGGTATTCCAGCCACAGCTTCGCAGCGTTCGGATGCGGCGCGTAAGCGCTGATCGCCTGCACGTACACGCCTGCGACCACGCCCGTCTTCGGCACCACCACCTGCACCTTCGGGTTGCCCTTCAGCGTGTCGCGGTCGGCGAGTGCGTTGTAGTCCCAGCGCACGATGATCGGCGTCGTACCTTGTGCAAGCGATGCTGCCTTGCCGATCACAGGCACGAAGTTGCCGTTCTTGTTCAGGTCGGCGAAGTACTTGAGGCCGGCTTGCGCAGCCTTGCTCGCATCGCCCTTCGCCGAAGAGAGACCCGCTGCGTACACGCCCTGGATCGCCTGGTTTGCCGAACGCGGATCGCCAGCCAGCGACACGGCGTTCTTGTAATCGGCCTTCTGCAGATCGCTCCAGTCGGTCGGCACCTTGTCGATCATGTCGGCGTTCACTTCGAACGACAGCACGCCGTAGTAATCGCCCGTCCAGTAACCTTCAGGATCCTTGTTTTCGTTCGGAATCGACTTCCACGTTGCGACCTTGTACGGCTGCAGCAGGCCTTGCGCCTTCGCGGCCGGACCGAACGACAGACCCACGTCGATCACGTCGGGTGCCTGCGGACCCTTGTTGCCCTTGTTCGCCTTGATGGCTTCGACTTCATCGCCCGAACCTGCGTCCGGGTTCAGTTCGTTCACCTTGATGCCGTACTTCTTCGAGAAGTCCGCGATCATCGGGCCGTAGCCGCACCAGTCGTGCGGTAGTGCGATCACGGTCAACTGCCCTTCCTGCTTCGCGGCGGCGACGAGCGCCTCGGGCGGCGCTGCGAGTGCACTGCCTGCGGCGGCCACGCCGGACGCCAGAAGGAAACAACGCAACGTGGTCGGTTTCATAGTGTTCTCATCCTCTGCCGAAAATTGCTACGTTAGGAAAGCTGCTTGTCGACGTCTTTTGTTGTGCGCACACGTGCATGGTGCACGATGCTCGCGCCAAGTTGGCTCGCGGTCAGCTCACGACGTCCGCGCCGATCATATCGAGGCGATCGGTACAAATCATGTCAACGCCCCACTTCGCCAGTTCGCGTGCGCGGGCCGGATCGTTCACGGTATAGGCGAGCACGCGCAAGCCGGCTTCGCGGATCGCGCGGACGTTCTGCTGGGTCAGATGCTGGTGATCGGCGTGCAGCGACACACAGGCGAGCTCGCGCACGATCGCGAGCCAGTCGTCGGGCAGCGCCTCGAACAGCATGCCGCGCGGCAGCGACGGTGCAGCATCGCGGGCCGCTGCGAGCGCTTCGAATGAGAAGGACGACAGCAACGGCTTCTGTGTACGCCACAGGTCTTTGGCTGCGAGCGCGACGAGACGACCGGTGATTTCATCGCGGCCAGGGCAAGGCTTGATTTCGATGTTCGCTGCAATCGCCTCGCTGGCACAGCGCGCCGCGATCTGCGCGAGCGTCGGCAGGCGTTCATCGGCGAAACGGGAATCGAACCATGCGCCGGCATCCAGCGATGCCAGCTGTTGCCACGTGTGTTCTGCAGCCGGGCCGTGACCGTTGGTGGTGCGGTCGAGATCGTCGTCGTGCAACAGGAAGATCTGGTCGTCCGAGGAAAGCTTCGCGTCGAACTCGATCATCCTGTAGCCGAAGCGCGCGCACATCTCGAAGCCCGCGAGGGTGTTTTCCGGCGCCAGCTTGCCGCCAATGCGATGCGCGACCCGCCGTGGATACGGCCAGTCCGCGGATAAAGCCTGATCGATCCCGTTGCCCATCGTGCTTGCCTTCACAAAGATCTGATGGAACTGCAGCCTGCTTGCGACGACGCGTGTGCGCCGTTGTATCTTATTCTGAGGATCGCGAATGGATGGTCTTCACTACGCGATGCGACGCAGGCTTGTCATTGCACGACATCCGCGCAGCCCGGAACGTCAGGAAACATAACGCAGCAGACATTTCATTTCGTTTTCGAAAATCTGCTGTTCGCGATGTTTCAAATCGGGCGCGAATGTCTCAAAATGCGAAGGCTAAATATAAATACCCAAAGTTGCAAGCTCCCAAAAAAATACAACTGCAAAGGACACAGGCAACGCGCGCTTATGCGCTTTGACATCGGATGGACACAATCCGTTGGTAGTGGTTTATACGTAAAAAAGAACACGTAGCCGCGCATCGCAGCGGGTCTCAAAACGTTAAATACGAACAGGCGAGGAACGATACGCATGTGGCAGGAAGACCGTCATCAACGCATACGCGCACTGCTCTCCACACTCAAACGTGTATCGACCGAACGCATCATGGCGGATCTCGGCGTATCGCGCGAAACGGTGCGGCGCGATCTGCTCGATCTCGAAGCGCTGGGCGAACTGCGTCGCGTGCATGGCGGCGCGATCAAGCCCGCCGACGAAGCGCCCATTGCCGAACGCGCGCAGTCGCATGTGAAATCCAAGAAGGCGATTGCGAAAGCTGCGACGGGCGTGGTCGCGAGCGGACAGACGCTGTTCATCGACGCCGGCACGACCACGGCCGCTCTCGCCGACGAACTGGCCAAACTCGCGAACCTGACCATCATCACCAATTCCATCGATGTCGCGATGAAGATGCGCGGCGCGCCGGAACAGCGCGAATCGTGGGCCAACGAAGTCATTCTGCTAGGCGGCTCGATCAGCGACCGCGCGCTGTCGACCACGGGCGAGACGACCATTCTCGACATCCAGCGTTATCGCGCGGACATCGCGCTGCTGTCGCCCGTCGCCGTCGATGCGAAACATGGCGCCAGCAACTACGACCGCGCGGAAACGGAAGTTGCACGCGCGATGGTGGCCAATGCCGACAGCGTCGTGATACTCGCCGACTACAGCAAGATCGGACAGCGCAGCCGCATTGCGTACTGCGCGCCCGAGAAAATCGACATGCTGATCACCAATCGCAAGGCAACGGATGTCGCGACGTTCGCGCTACTCAGGCGCAAGGTTGGCAAGGTGGTGCTCGCCTGATTCTGGCCGCTTGCGCCGTTACGACTGCTGATGCTCGGTCACGACAGGCGCCTCTTCATGCATGCGCTTGCGCAAGCGCGTGTCGTGCAGCGCGCCTGCCGATTCGAGCACGGGATAAGCGGTCGAACAGAACAGCGAATTGAGCCGCTTCATATCGCTGATCACATCGAGATGCAGCGCGCTCGTTTCGACGCTGCGCAACGTCTGTCCGGCGAGCCGGTCGAGATGCTTGTACGAATACGCGCGCTCCAGATCGCGGAAGCGCTCTTTCTCGGCGAGCAGCAACTCCGCGCAGCGCAGATCGTTGTTCAGAAACACCGACATGCCCAGCTGCAGATTGCCGACCAGTCGCGTATGCAGATCGTCGAGTTCGCTGAGGCCTTCTTCCGAGAACGCGAGGCGATGAGCAATCTTCTTCTCTTCGATATCGGTGACGATGCGTTCGATGATGTCGCCCGCATGTTCGAGGTTGATCGTCAGCGCGATGATGTCGGTCCAGCGGCGGCTGTCGGCATCGTCGAGCTGCTCGCGTGAAATGCGCGCGAGATACGCTTTGACTTCGGCATAGAGATGATCGACGTCGTCATCCATGCGGATCGTTTCGCGCGCCTTCATGAGATCGTTGTGATGGATCAGATGCGACACGTTGTCGAGCATCGCGCGCACGATATCGCCGATGTGCAGTACTTCGCGCGCCGCATTCGACAACGCGAGCGTGGGCGTGGCGAGCGACGTGGCGTCGAGATGGGTCGGACGAAGCTGGCCGTTCGGATCGGGCCGATCAGGCAGCACACGGCAGCATGCGCGCGCCACGGCGTCGATGAGTGGCATGCAGGCGCAGCAACGCAGCGTGTTGTAGATCACGTGGAAGCCGACCACGGCCTCGCGCGGGTTGTTGATCAGCACGGGCAGGCCGCGCGCGAGCAGCGGCGCGAATGGCAGGATCAGCAGCGCGCCCGCCTGCTTGAAGGCGAGGCTGCCGAGCGCGAGACGGCGAGCCGCCGTGTTCTGCGCGAGCGTGCCGCCCAGCGCGAGCAATCCACTGCCCAGATTCGCGCCGATCACGAGGCACAGCGCCACCTTCAGCGAAATCACACCTGACGAAGCGAGCGTCGCCGTCAGCAGCACGGCTGCGAGACTCGAATAGGAAATGACGGCGAAGGCGGCGCCGACCAGCGCGTCGAGCATCGTATCGCCGGTCAACGCGCCAAACATCACGCGCACGCCGGCGCCTTGCATCATCGGCTGGGCCGCTTCGACGATCAGATGGAGCGCCAGCAGGATCAAGCCCAGCCCAATGGCTGTGCGGCCAACCTGGCCCAGGCGATTCTGCTTGCGGGAGAGAAACAGCGGCACGCCGAACACGATCAGACAGGGCGAGAGCCAGGACAGATCGAGCGTGAGGATACGGGCCATCAGCGCCGTGCCGACGTCCGCGCCGAGCATGATGGCGAGGCCGCTCGCGAGCGGCAACATGCCTTGGGCCGCAAACGACGTGACGATCATCGCCGTTGCATTGCTGCTCTGCACGAGGCTCGTGACAGCGACGCCTGCCGTGAAGGCTTTTATGCGGCTGTTGGTGCTTCGCGCGAGTGCGCGTCGCAGGTCCGCGCCCCAGACGCGCAGAATGCCGGTGCGGACAATATGCGAGCCCCATACCAGCAGTGCTACACCCGACAGCAAGTTCAGCAGGATCAGCATACGCACGACGCTTCAGGTTATCCGCTTTTCGCGGAACGCTCTGCGTCGCTGTCATGCTGGACGCAGGCGTCCCGAACCCATGCTGGTTAGTGTTGCACAGATTTGCGTTGTTGTAGTTTTGTGTTGTTTGGTTTTTTGTGGTGATTGCAACAAATCGCGGCTGTTCGTGCTGAGTGCGTGCGTGAGTGCAGATGCCAACACATCCGCAAAAACAACAAAGCCCGCTTACGCGGGCTTTGCTACATCAGACAGACTCGACACCGTCAGGTGAAAACTCAGACCACCCCTGCGTCATGCGCCTGCACATCGGCGTGATAGCTCGAGCGCACCATGGCGCCAACCGCCGCGTGCGTGAAGCCCATCTTGTACGCTTCTTCCTCGTACATCTTGAACGTATCGGGATGCACATACGAACGCACCGGCAGATGATGCTCCGAAGGCTGCAGATACTGCCCGATCGTCAGCATGTCGACGTTGTGCTCACGCAGATCGCGCATCACTTGCAGGATTTCTTCTTCCGTCTCACCCAGGCCGACCATCAGGCCAGATTTCGTTGCGACATCCGGATGCAGCGCCTTGAAGTCCTTCAACAGCTTCAGCGAATGCGCATAGTCCGAACCCGGACGTGCTTCCTTGTACAGACGCGGCACCGTTTCGAGGTTATGGTTCATCACATCAGGCGGCGCAGCGTTCAGAATGCCGAGCGCGCGATCCAGACGGCCACGGAAGTCCGGCGTCAGAATCTCAATACGCGTTTCCGGCGACAGCTCGCGCGTCTTCGCAATACATTCGACGAAGTGCGCCGCGCCACCATCGCGCAGGTCGTCGCGGTCCACACTCGTGATCACCACATACTTCAGCTTCAGCGCCGCGATCGTGCGCGCGAGGTTCAGCGGTTCTTCCGGATCGAGCGGATCAGGACGGCCGTGGCCGACGTCGCAGAACGGGCAGCGGCGCGTGCACTTGTCGCCCATGATCATGAACGTCGCCGTGCCCTTGCCGAAGCATTCGCCGATATTCGGGCAGCTCGCTTCCTCGCAGACCGTATGCAGGTTGTGCTCACGCAGAATCTGCTTGATCTCGTAGAAACGCGAATTGCCCGTGGCCGCCTTCACGCGGATCCAGTCGGGCTTCTTCAGCTTTTCGATCGGAACGATCTTGATCGGAATGCGCGCAGTCTTGGCTTGCGCCTTCTGTTTGGCGGTCGCGTCGTAGGGCGTCGCAGCGGCGTTGACAGGGTTCGTAGCGGCGGGATTCGCGGTAACGTCAGTCATTCGTTCGTTCCAGTCAGGCGGTGAGAGCACCGGCCTGCGGTAGGCCGACGGCTGCGGGGATGCCGTCGATGTTGGCGATGAGGCTTGCTGCAAGGGTTCGGGCTACGTCGTCCCAGCCGGCCGCGACGCCGAGCGTCGCCATATCGACTGTTTCGAGCCCCGCGTAACCACACGGGTTGATGGCGAGAAACGGCTGCAAATCCATTTTCACGTTCAGGCTGACGCCGTGATAGCTGCAGCCGTTACGGATCTTCAGGCCCAGCGCGGCGATCTTCGCGCCGACGTGCAGCCCGGCATTGGGCTGATCCGGCGAAACGTAGATGCCCGGCGCACCCGCCTTGCGTTCACCGGCGAGATTATACGCCGCGAGTGTGTCAATCACGCCCTGCTCGATTCGCGTGACCAGCTCGCGCACCATCAGCTTCCGGCGGCGCAGATCGAGCAGCAGATACCCGACCACCTGGCCGGGACCGTGATACGTGATCTGTCCCCCGCGATCGACCTTGACGAGCGGAATACCGCTGTCGGCGGCCAGCAGATGAGCGGGATCGCCGGCCTGGCCGAGCGTGAAAACGGGAGGATGTTCGACCAGCCAGATTTCGTCGGATGTTTCCGGCGTGCGGGAATCCGTGAACGCGCGCATCGCGTCGAAACTGGTCTGATAGTCTTCGGAGCCGCGCCAGCGCACTATCACAGGCTGCGCGACAGTGTGTGGCGCTGCGTCAGGCATGACGGCGCCCGACTGCGGGGGACTCGAAGACTCGGGAGAGGGTGAAACCGGCGTGGCACACATGATTTCGGCAGTTTACCGAAATCCTGCGCGCCTCGCCCGCCATCGCGGCAATACGTGGGATCACGTGTGAGCAGGAACGACGCTCAAACCGTGCGCCAGCCTGAGCGCAGCCACGCGCCGAAACGCTCGCTGACGCGCGCAAACCAGTTGAGCGCCTTCTGTTCCGGACGCGTCGGCACGTAGAACGCCACCCGCGCCTGCGTGCCGCGCTCGACCGACAGCCACAGCCGTTCACCGCGCCGCAGCCGCAGCGTCTTGCCCGGTTCGAGCCAGTAATCTTCGACGTCGTCGCTGCGTGTCACCCACACCGCACCGCCCGACACAGCCAGCCGCGTGCTGCGGGTGATCTTCATCGGAACGGTTTCACCAGCTACGATTTCAAACGTGATGCTAGAGGAAATTTCTTGCATGATGACCTCGCCAAAAATCGTTTCATGGCTACAATCGTAGACGGGACAAGGGTTTACGCCAAACGATCAATTTTCACCCTTATGTGAGAAAAATTGCGATGGACCTTCGCCAGCTGCCCGCATTGAACGCGATCAAGGCCTTCGAGGCGGCCGCCCGCCACGAGAGCTTCTCGCGCGCCGCCGACGAGTTGTACGTCACGCACGGCGCCGTCAGCCATCAGATCCGCGCGCTCGAAGAAGAACTGGGCATCAAGCTGTTCGCACGCGACGGCAAGCGCGTGCGGCTCACGGATGTCGGCCGCCGCTATGCCGCTCAGGTGCGCACTGCCCTGATCTCGCTGGCGGAAGCGACGCGCGAAATTCGCGCAGGCGACCGCGACCGGCGGCTGGTGGTGGCGATGCTGTCGTCGTGTGCGGCGCGCTGGGTGACGCCGCGCATTGGCCGCGTTATCGCGGCGAATCCGCAGTGGGATCTCGAACTGCTGTCCACCAACGCACTGACGGATTTCGCCCGCGACGACGTGGATTGCGCGATCCGCTTTGGCAACGGCCCTTATCCGGGGCTGCATGCCGAACTGTTGCTGGAAGAGGTGTTCTTCCCGGCGTGCTCGCCGACCTTCAACGGCGGCAATCTGCCGAAAACGCCCGCGGATCTCGCAAAAGCGCCGCTGCTGCGCTCCGACGACGAACTGTGGCGCCCGTGGTTCGACGCAGCGGGCCTCACCGAGTGGCCCGAACCGAAGCGCGGCGTGCTGTATCAGGATTCGTCGAATCTGCTGCAGGCGGCCATCGACGGTCAGGGCATCGCGCTCACGCGCCGCTCGCTTGCCATGCACGAAGTCGCATCAGGCCGGCTGGTGCGGCTGTTCGACATCGACGGGCCGAGTCCGTGGCAGTACTACTTCATCTGCACGCCGCAACTGATGCAGACAGCACGCGTGAAGGCATTCCGCGACTGGGTATTCGACGAAGTCGGACGCTTCCGGCAGATGTTCGACAATGCCTGCACCGAGAACGCAAAGCGCTCGGCGATGGATACGACTCAGGGGAAAAAGAAGACTGAAACAACACCGGACGCATTGCACGTCCAGAATCCGGCGGCGCAGACGGGGCGCTGAAAGCACCGCCGCCCGCTCGCCAGTCCAACTTTTACAGCACCACCTTGACCATCGGATGCCCGGTCAGCGCCCGGTAAATATCATCCAGATGCTCGCGGTTCAGCGCATGCACCGTCACTGTCAAACCGGTGTAGTTGCCGCCGCTCGACGGCCGCACTTCGATGCACTCCGCATCGAACCCGCCGTCGAACTGACGGATCACCTCGACGATGGTGCTCTGGAAATCCGGATGCGACTTGCCCATCACCTTGATGGGGAAATCACACGGAAAATCTATCAATGATTCGTTCACGGGACTCATCCTCGACTCCTTCATACGCCGCACGCAATCACCCTATATGATTGCGCGCGGCGAAAAAGCAAGCCGCAGGTTTTCTTCTTGTTGCCGGCTTACTTCTTCTTGTTGAACATCAGCATCATCGAATCCCACACGCGGCCGACGATGCCCGCCTGCGGCACGGCCTGCAGCGCAACCAGCGGCACCTGCGCGAGCGTCTTGCCGTCGGCGACGAACTTCACCGTGCCGACCTGCTGGCCTTCCGCGATCGGCGCGATCAGCGGATCGGCGTGCTCGACCTGCGGCTTCACCTTGTCGGCCATGCCCTTCGGCAGCGTGATGTACTGATCTGTCTTCACACCGAGCTTCACGGTGTCTTGCGAACCCTTGTAGACACGCGGCGTCTCGACCACCTGGTTCGCCTTGTACAGGCGCACCGCGTCATACGCGGAGTAGCCGTAGTTCAGCATTTTCAGGCTGTCCTGCACGCGGTCGTGTTCCTTCTGCTCGCCCATCATCACCGTCACCAGACGGCGCGACGCATCGGACGCGCCCGGCAGCGGACGCTTCGCGCTCGCGATCAGGCAGTAGCCGGCCGCTTGCGTGTGGCCCGTCTTCAGGCCGTCGACGGTCGGGTCGATCCACAGCAGACGGTTGCGGTTCGGCTGCTTGATCTTGTTATACGTGAATTCCTTGACCGAGAAGATGTTGTAGTAGTCAGGGAAGTCGCGGATCAGGCGCGCCGACAGGATGGCGAGATCGCCCGCCGTCGTGTAGTGCTGCGGATCGGGCATGCCGTTCACGTCGGCGAAGTGCGTGTTCTTCATGCCGAGCTTTTGCGCTTCCGCGTTCATCATGTTGACGAACTGCGACTCGCTGCCGCCGACCAGTTCGGCCAGCGCGATGGCCGCGTCGTTGCCCGACTGGATGATCATGCCGTAGACGAGATCGTGCACGGTGACAGGCTTGTTCGCCTCAATGAACATGCGCGATTCGTCGTTCTTCACGCGGCGCACGGCCTCGCTCGGATTGACCGTCTGGTCCATCGTGATCTTCTTCGTCTGCAGCGCCTCGAACGTGAGGTAAGCCGTCATCAGCTTGGTCAGCGATGCGGGTTCCACGCGTTCATCGGGATTGCCCGACGCGAGCACCTGGTTGCTGGTGGCATCGACGAGCACCCACGAGCGCGCGTTCACGCCCGGCGGCGGCACCTGCGCGAAAGCCGTGCTCGCAACGAGTGCGGCGGGCAGCGCGAGACCCATGGCCAGTCTGCTGGCGACGGATTGCGGAACGAAGGAAGCAAGGCTGGAAAGGCTGATGGAGCCGGGATTCGTAAAGCGCATAGGATCGGTTCAGGCAGAAATGGGCTGATGCGCACGGGATGCGCAGTGTGGACGGGTTGCGTGCTGCCGGACTAACAGGCGCCGCCGCGCGCGTGTGGTTACAAGGGTCACAAGCAGGGTCACAAGCGTCGCGGCGTCGTTTTGACTGTTCGTCAGACTGTCTGTCACGCGTCAGGTTCGCGCAGCATGCCTCGCATCTCGCGCCGAATACGCCGCCATGAACTCACGAGCAAGGCGATTCGATCCACCAGACGGGCCATGCTGCGCCCAAAAAAGAGCGCTCATTATACGCGGCGGCGCCTGACAAATTGGCTTACGTCATTGAGGTTTACCGCTTTTTTCGAGGGTTTTTTGCAACAGGAGCGGCACGCGGCCGCTCCTGTTTTCGCGATGTGAACGCGGCGCCGACATGTCGTCCGGCGCGCGCGCCTAGCGCCACGCGTCGACGATTACGCGCTTGAGGATATGCAGCTTGCGATGCAGGAAATGCTCGGCGCCCGGAATCACCACGACGGGCAGTTCCTGCGGCGTCGCCCAGTCGAAAACCGACTTGATCGGCACGGTATCGTCGACTTCGCCGTGGATCACGAGGGTATTGTCCGGTACGGGCGCGACTTCCCAGCGGCTCGCCGCTGTACCGACGAACACCATCCGTTCGATCGCCTGCCCTTCTTCGCGCAGCCGCGCGGCGACATGCGACAGCACGAACGTGCCGAACGAAAAACCCGCCAGCGCCAGCGGCAGATCGCCCTGATCGGGCTGCTCGCGCATATGGTCGAGCACGGCGCGCAGATCGTCGCGTTCGCCCACGCCGTTGTCGTGCGTGCCTTCCGTTTCGCCGACACCGCGGAAATTCGTGCGATACGTGATGTAGTTCAGCTGCACCAGCGTGCGCGCGAGCGTCTGCGCGACCTTGTTGTCCATCGTGCCGCCAAATAGAGGATGGGGATGCGCAACGAGGGCGATGCCGCGCGGCGCGGTGCCACCGTCGCGAGCGCCATCGGGCAGGTCGACGGCAACTTCGATCTTGCCCACCGGGCCGTCGATCAGATACTTCTTCGTGTGTACGTTCATCTTGTGTGGAAGCGTGACGCGATGGGTTCGCTGAAGTTCAGCGGTCGATCAGAAGACGCTCGACGATCTTGCCATTGGCGAGATGCGAATCGACGATTTCATCGATATCGCTCTGATCGACGTAGGTGTACCAGACGCCTTCCGGGTACACGACGACTGTCGGCCCTTCTTCGCAGCGGTCGAGGCAACCCGACTTGTTGATACGCACCTGGCCGGGGCCGGCGAGGCCGAGCTGCTTCACGCGTTTCTTCGCGTATTCCTGCATCTCCTGCGCGTTGCAGTTGGCGCAGCTCGGACGCGTCGCGCCCGGCTCGCGCTGGTTCAGACAGAAAAACACGTGATACTTGAAGAAGGAATCCATGATGGCTGACGTGTGGGGTCCGTGAACTGCGCGTGGCGCGCCGGAATCAGGAATAAGAGGTTCCGTCGATTATAACGACGGGGATCGAACATCGCAGGTCGCCGCGGGCGCTTCGGCGCTACCCGTTGCGCATGAGCCTGTCGCACGAATCACGCGCGCGGCGCGCGACGCCTTGCCAGCAACGCGCGTTCCGCCGACAACGCGACCCACACCAGCGCCGCATACGGCCACATCCACGCGAGCCAGCGCGCCAGTCCATTGAAGTGCAGATAGCGGCCTTGCCGCCAGTCCGCGAGCACGACATCGAAATACGGGTTCACGGGCAGCAGATTGACGAACACCAGCGACACCACCAGCGCGATCATCGCGAGCGCGGTGCGCGAACTGCGCGGCAGCTTCAGCGCGAGCAGCATCGCGACAAAGCCGCCCGCGAGTCCCTCCAGCGCGCCCGGCGTCGCCCAGTTGAACGCGAGACCCGATTGCGATTGCAGAAACGTCGCGCCCGCTTTCACGACCAGCGTCGCGATGACGAACGCAATCAGCAGCCGCACGCGCGGCGCGCGCTCGCGCATCGGCAGCGACGCGAGCGCGCCCGCCGCGAGCAGATTCAACGCGGTAATGACGGCTTCCCATGCGTCGTAGGGCATCCATGCAGTGACCAGCGCAGGCCACGCGGGCACATGCCATGCGGCAGGCACCCACGCGAGCAGCGCGTCCTGCATGGTCGAGTCGGAGCGCAGCCACAGTTCGCGCGGCCAGGAGCCGAGGCCGAACAGCAACGGCGCGGGATACATCGTCGCGAACGGCCACAGGCCGGCGAGACCGATCACCGCCGTGCTATCCCGTTCGAACCACAGAAAGCGGATTCGCCGCAGCATGCCGCGATCGAGCAGCGCGCCCGTCAGCGGCGACATCAGCGTCGCGCCGAGCAGTGCGCCCAGCGCATTGGCAGCAAGATCGAGATTCGACGCGACGCGCGTCGGCAGATAGGTCTGCACGGCTTCCATCGCGCCCGACAGCAGCGTACCGAGCCCGAACGCGAACGCCACTGCAATCGCGCCGCGCCAGCGCGGATAAGCGGCCAGCACGACGAGCGCGCCGAACGGCATGTAGCCGAGCACGTTGGTGACGACATCGAAAGCCGTCAGATACTGGGGGAAAGGATCGAAGAGATAGGCGAGCGGGCCGATGCCGAGCGAACGCCAGCCATAGAACGGATACCACGACCCATAGACGATCAGCGCCGCATACAGCACCAGCGCCTGCCTCGCAAACGCCGAAGGCCGCCGCTGCCACGGCTTGTCAGCCATCCAGCGCTCCCACTGCTGCGCGGCAACCCGTCATTGCTGCGCGACGAGCGCCTGCACGCCGAGCCAGGCGGAAATCTGCGCGACGAGGTCGTCGGTGGCGGCGGCGAGCGCACGTGCGCCGCCTGCGGCATCCGCCGAACTCGCCGGCGCGCGCGCCATGAAGGTGCGCTGCCCGACCACCTTGCCGTCGACGAACAGCGTGGTGCGCGCCGTCACCGAACCATGGCTCTCGGACTGCCCGTCGAAATCCTGCTCGAACTCGTCGAGATCCACTTTCAGCACGGGCGCGCGCACGCCGTCACCGCCCGTCAATACCGTGCCACGCGAAGACAACGCATTGCGCAGCCGCTGCGTGACCAGTTGCGCGGGCGGCATGGTCCAGTGGCTGTTCGCGTACGAGGCCGTCTGCTGCGAGTCCGAATACGTCATCCGATAGATCAGCTTGTCGGAATCGAGCGTGGTCGGCGCGGTGACGTCGAGCACCTTGATGGCGGGCATCGTGCCTGTGCTGGCGGGCAACGGCGCCGGGCCGAAGTCGTAGCGGATGTCCGACAGCGCGGACGGATTGCCCGCGCAACCGGCCAGCGCGCCGAGCGCGAGCAGCATCACGGCGAGCGCGGCGCGTGTGAAAAAGAGACGGTTGATCGAATGTGACATACCTGGATTCCTTTGAAATTCATTTGGCCGCGTCGCCCGCAGGCCACACGAAGCCCGGCTCGCCTGGACCGGGCGCGGGACGCGGCGCGCCGAACAGCACGCTGTTGGGCGCCTCGTCGAAGGTATTGGCGGCGCGATCGACGGCACGCACGGCAGAACGCACGTCTTCCGCCAGCGAATTCACGCGCGGCAGCGTGTCGTAGCCTACACGCGACGAAATATCCTGCAGCGTCGAGTTCATCGCCGTCAGCGCGTCGCCCGCCTGCTGCGCAGCCGTGCCGACCTTGTTCAGCGTGCCCACGAACGGGCCGTCCGGGCGGTTCAGGTTCGTGATCATCCGGTTGGTCGACGCGAGCGTCTGGTCCAGCTGGTTGATCGTGTCCGGAAGCTTGCTGACCGTGGGCCCCAGCTGCCCGGTGAGCGTCGTGACGCCGTCGGCAGCGTGCTGCAGGCTCGAGGCCGTGGCGATCAGCTGATCGCGCATTTCCGGCGACAGCATCGCGTCGACATCGCGTACCGTTTTTTCGATCTGCCGCAGCAGGATGTCGCCGCGCGCCTGCAACTGGTCGAACAGGCCCGGACGCATCGGCAGTTGCGCGACATCTTTCACCGACGACGTGAGCGGCGCGAGATCCTTCCCCGTATCGTCGAGCTGGATGAACGCGAGCCCCGTCACGCCCTGCAGGCCGAGCGTGCCGAACGTGGAATGCGTGATCGGCGCGTTTTTGTCGACGAGAATGCGGATCAGAATCTGCCCCGGATGCGAGTGGTCGAACTTGATCGACTGCACCTTGCCGACGTCGAGGCCGCGATATCGTACCGCAGCATCGGGATACAGGCCTGTGACATTGGTGCGTGCAATCAGATCGAAAGGAATGCGGACCGACCGGTCGACGTTGAACAGAAACGCGGCTACCGCGATTGCGACCACCATCACGACGGTGAAGAGCCCGGCCCAGAAGGCGTGTGATTTGTTTTCCATTGTCAGGTTCCCTGATTCACAACTCGGCTTGCAGCTCGACTTGCCATGCGGTTTGCGATGCCGCTTTCAACCATCGGACGGGTGCTGCACCGCCCGCGCAGACAGGTGACGGCTGCGGCCCTCATAACGCGGTGCGCAGTGGAATCGCTTCCGCCGCAGGCTCGAGCGCTGCGGGCGGCAGCTTCGCGCGCCGCTCCGGCGACAAGCCTTGCAACGCCAGCCGCCCGCGCAGCCCGAGAAAATATTCGTGGATGAACGGATGATCGAAGCCCGCCACTTCCTCGACGGGCGCGGCGACGATCACCTTGCGATCCGCGATCACCGCGACGCGCGTGGACAGCGCGACCATCGTATCGAGGTCGTGCGTCACCATCACCACCGTGAGGCCGAGCGCGCGATGCAGCGCGCTGATCAGTTCGACGAATTCGTCGGAGGCCTGCGGATCGAGGCCCGCCGTGGGCTCGTCGAGAAACAGCAGTTCCGGCTCCAGCGCGATCGCGCGCGCGATGCCCACGCGCTTGACCATCCCGCCCGACAGCGCCGCCGGCATCTTCGACGCGTGCTTGCACGGCAGCCCGACCATTTCGAGCTTCAGCATCACGATGTCGCGCAGCAGGTCTTCGGGCACCTTGCCGAGTTCGCGCAGCGGCTGCGCGATGTTGTCGAACACCGACAGCGACGAAAACAGTGCGCCCTGCTGGAACAGCATGCCCGAGCGCACGCGCATGAGCCGCGCTTCGTCCTTGTCGAGCGTGGCCATGTCCTCGCCGAACACCTTGATGGTGCCCGACGTGGGCCGGTCCAGCCCGAGACTCTGGCGCATCAGCGTGGTCTTGCCCGAGCCCGAGCCGCCCACGATCGACACGATCTCGCCGCGCCGCACGTCGAAATCCAGATGCTGATGGACGAGGTTGCGGCCATAGCGTTTGGTCAGGTCGCGCACCTCGATCACGGGTTCCGCGATCGTGGGCAGCGGTTGATCCATTACGGCGGTGGTGAGCGGCGCGATCATGACAGCCCCACGTTCTGAAAGAGAATCGCGAATACGGCGTCGGCGAGAATCACGACGGTGATCGACGTGACCACGGAAGTGGTCGTGCCTTCGCCGAGACTCTGCGAGTTGGCCTTGATGCGAAAGCCGAAGTGACAGCCGACAATCGCGATCAGCATGCCGAACACCATGCCCTTGCCGAGCCCGATCCACAGATTGGCGACGGGCACGACGGTCGGCAGCGCGCGAGCGAAGTACGACATGTCGATCTGCAGCACGAGCTTGGCGGCGAGCGCGCCGCCGATCAGCGAGACGATGTTGGTCCACATCACCAGCAGCGGCATCGCAACAGAGAGCGCCAGCACGCGCGGCAGGATCAGCCGCAGCCCGTGCGGAATGCCCATCACGCGCATGGCGTCGAGTTCTTCCGTCACGCGCATCACGCCGATCTGCGCGGTGATGGCCGAACCGGAGCGGCCCGCGACGAGAATCGCCGACAGCACAGGCCCGAGTTCGCGCAACACCGACATGCCCAGAATATTGACGATGAACTGGTTCGCGCCAAAGAGCCGCAACTGCTGCGCGGACAGATAGCTGAGCACGATGCCGATCAGGAACGCGACCAGCGCGGTAATAGGCAGCGCCTGCGTCCCGGCGCTGTAGACGTTCGCGGAAATCTCCTTCCACGGCGCGAGCTTCGGATTGCGCGCAATCAGCAGCAGATCGAGGATCACGCGCCCGAACATCGCGACGCCGCCATACAGGTGCTCGAACAGCGCGAAAATGCCCATGCCGAGCTTCGTGAACGGATCGAAGCGATGCACGGGTTCGGGGTTTTCGCGCGCGGTATCGAGCAGTGCGATGCGGTCGAAAATGTCGCGCTGGGTGTCGTTGAGCGCGACGAGATCGGTGGGCAGTTTGTAGCCCCAGACGCGCCACAACGCCTGGCCACCCACGTGGTCCATGCGCTCGACTCGCGACAGATCCCATTGCGCGACGTGCGCGCGGCTGTCGATCAGTTCACGCAGACGCGGGAGCGCCTTTCCTTGCACGCGGTCACGCGCCAATGCAAGCGCCGTCCATTGGCCGGACAGGCGCACGATCTTGCCCTGGCCGCCTGCCGCGACTTCGAGGCCGGGAGGAGTGTCGTAGTTCAAGGATCGCAGGATGTGGTTATGTGATTAACGGGCATTGTATCGAAGGGTTCGATATTGGGCCCTGGTTTGGCCCCTGGTGCGCTGTCCGGCCGGACGCCTTGCCGCACCTGGCTTGGGCGTGGGCGCCTGGAACGGGCGACGCGCCATCTATCAGTCACGTTCGCGGGCGCAGTGGCTAAAATACGCTTCATGAATACTCCACTCTCCCCCAGCCCCTCGGGCGACTGGCGCATCGACCGGGAACGCGCGGTCGCGCTGTTCGGCCCGGCTGCCCACGACTGGCCGATCGAAATCGTCGAAGAGCCGGGCTCGACCATCGCCGACCTGATGGCCCGCGTGAAAGCGCTGCCACGCGAAGCGGGCGCGCTCGCACGGCCGATCGTGCGTGTCGCCTATCTGCAGACGGCGGGGCGCGGCCGGCGCGCCCGGCCCTGGTATGCGGAACCGGGCAACGCGTTGCTGTTCTCGGTCGCCTGCGTGCTGCCGAGGCCGCTCGAAGGATTGGCGGGGCTGAGTCTTGCCGTCGGCGTCGCACTGGTCGATGGGCTGCGCTCGCTGCCCGTGGCCGGTCCCGGTCAGATCGCGCTGAAGTGGCCGAACGACGTGCTGCTCGAAGGCGACAAGCTGGCGGGCATCCTGATCGAAACGGCGTGGAGCACGGCGGACGCCAGCGCTGTGGTGATCGGCATCGGCACCTACGTGAAGGGCGCCGAGGAACTCGCCGCGAAAGTCGGCGCGCTCAATGCCGGCGTGCCCGCGCAGGCGCGCGGCGCGGCGCCCACAGCGCTGTCGCGCGCGCTGCCGACCGCGAATCTCACCGATACCCTCGCCGCCGAACTGAACGCGCTCGAACCGGCGCTGCAGCGCTTCGGCGCGGAAGGCTTCGCGCCCTTCCGGCAGCGCTGGAACGGCTGTCACGCTTACGCGGGACGCGACGTGGTGCTGTTCGAACAGGGCGTGGAAATCGCGCGCGGCGTGGCGGCGGGCGTCGACGATCTGGGTCAGTTGCTGCTCGACACGCCGTCCGGCCAGCAGGCGATCGCCACGGGAGACGTCTCGCTGCGTCTCGCCGATGAAGGCAGCGGCGCCGCATGAGCGCGCCGCATCTGCTGATCGATGCGGGCAATAGCCGCGTCAAGTGGGCGCTGGTTCGCGAAGATGGTACACAGACGCACTCCGGTGCGTTTGCGCACGGCGGCCAGCTGGTGAAAGGAACCGGCGATCCTCTGCAGTCAAGGCATGAGCCTGATTGGTCAACATTGCCGCAACCCGGTTCAGCATGGTTATCGAATGTCGCTGGCGACGCGGCGGCGCGACGCGTCGATGCATTTATCGACCGGTATTGGCCGGACTTGCCGCGCACGACGATCCGCTCGGCAGCACGGCAATGCGGCGTGACGAATGGCTACACGACACCCGCGCAACTCGGCAGCGACCGTTGGGCCGGCATGATCGGCGCGCGCGCCGCGTTCCCCGGCGAGCCGCTGCTGATCGCGACCTTCGGAACGGCCACGACGCTGGAAGCGTTGACGGCTGACGGCGTGTTTGTCGGCGGATTGATTGCGCCGGGCTGGTCGCTGATGATGCGCTCGCTCGGCGAGCACACGGCGCAACTGCCGACGCTCGATGCGTCTGCCGCGCGCGGCCTGCTGGACAGCGGCGGCTCTCCGGCCAGCGACAGGCAGAATGGCGCAGTCAAACGCGCCGCATGGTTCGCTACCGATACGCCGCGTTCGTTGTCGTCGGGATGCGCGCTGGCGCAGATCGGGCTGATCGAAAGAATGTGGCGCGATCTGCAGGAGGAATGGAAAGCGCCCGTGCGGCTCGTCGTGAGCGGCGGCGCAGCGGGCGAACTGGTGCAGGCGCTGAGCGTGCCGTACACGCGTCACGATTCGCTCGTGCTGGCGGGACTCGCGCTGATCGCCGCGCAAGCTTCGGACAATCCGACCGCGGACGCACACCGGGCCTGAACACCGAGCCACTGAACAAGGAAGCTGGAGAATTTCAACGATGCTGCGCTGGCTACTCGCCCTGCTCTTTCTCGCCAACGTCCTCGCCTTCGTCACGATGCGCGGACTGTTCGGCCCGTCGCCCGCCGCTGGAACGCGTGAGCCGAATCATCTGAACCGTCAGGTTCGCCCTGAGCAACTGCGCGTCACGCCGATGTCGGCCGCGGACGCAGCCGATCTGGCCGTGGTCGGTGGACCCGCGCCCGTGGCGCCGATCGCGGCTTCCGCGCTATCGCAATAACGCTGAAGTCTCTTCGATACGGGCTGTGCGCCCGTATCGCCCACGCTCACTCCTGAGCGCGCACCTTCTTCAGAAGCGCAGTAGTCGAGCGGTCATGCTCGAATGGAATCGCCAGCGCCTTGCCGCCCCAGCCACGCACCAGCGCAGATTCCGCCAGCTTGTCCATGTCGTAGTCGCCGCCCTTCACCAGCACGTCGGGATGCAGCGCTTCGATCAGTTCGATGGGCGTCTGCTCCCCGAAACACACCACCCAATCGACGCTTTCCAGCGCCGCCAGCAACGCCATGCGATCGGCTTCGTTGTTGATCGGCCGGTCGTCGCCCTTGCCGAGCATGCGCACCGACGCGTCGCTGTTCACGCCGACGATCAGCGTCGCGCCCAGCGCCTTCGCGTCCGCGAGATACGTGACATGCCCGCGATGCAGGATGTCGAATACGCCGTTCGTGAACACCACCGGGCCTTGCAGCGAGGGGCGAAGTTGAGCGAGGGCGTCGCGTGTCGTGAGCTTGCGTTCGAAGGTAGCGGCCATGAGAGAAATCGTTGAGCGGGTTTGAGAAGCGAGGCGTGAATCAGATGGTATCGAACCAGCACCCGCGACACGTCAATAAAAGCAAAACGGCCCGGCGGTTTTCACCTGCCGGGCCGTTGAATTGCGGTACGTCGCAGCGGCCGATCAGGCCGGTTGCTGTTGCGCGGACTGGTCAGCCTGAAGACGCGTCACCACTTCCTTGCGATAGCGGTTCAGTTCCTGAGCCGTCGTGAACGAGCGCTCGAACAGAAGCGACAGGTTATGCAGAATGCGTTCGACGACCTTCTTTTCCCAGCCGTCGTCGAAACGGATCTGTTCGTCGAGCCAGCGTTCGAGCCATTCCGGATCGGGCAGACGCGATTGGATCGTATCGCGCGGGAACAGCGACTGGTTCACGTGCAGGTTGGTCGGGTGCAGCGGCTTTTCCGTGCGACGCGCCGATGCCATCAGGACACCGATCTTCGCGAATGCAGCGCGTGCGCCGTCGCCGAAATTGGTCAATGCCTTCTTCATGTAGCGCAGATACGCGCCGCCATGACGCGCTTCGTCGCGCGAGATGGTTTCGTAGATCGCCTTGATGACCGGCTCGGTGTGCCATTCTGCCGCACGGCGATACCAGTGATTCAGGCGGATTTCCCCGCAGAAATGCAGCATCAGCGTTTCGAGCGGCGGCGCCGGATCGAATTCGAAGCGCACGGCGTGCAGTTCTTCTTCCGTCGGGCACATTTCCGGCTTGAAGCGGCGCAGATATTCCATCAGCACCAGCGAATGCTTCTGCTCTTCGAAGAACCACACGCTCATGAATGCCGAGAAATCGCTGTCGTGATGGTTGTCGCGCAGGAACATTTCCGTGGCGGGCAAGGCCGACCATTCCGTGATCGCGTTCATCTTGATGGTGGCCGCCTGCTCGTCGGTGAGCAGCGAGGCGTCGAATTTATCCCATGGAATGTCCTTCTCCATGTCCCATCGAACGGATTCGAGCGATTTATAAAGTTCCGGATAAAGCATGGTGTTCATGCTCCCACCCCTGTTCTGCGCAAGGCGACGTCTGTTTATCTGTTGCTTGATTGCGACCGACGCACGGGAACTTTCGGAAACTTTCTCCGTCGTCAGCGCAGCATTCAATTTTACGCGGTAATCGGTTGCCAGGACGCATGTCTTTGGCAAAAGAAATACTGCGGCTCGTGATGCGCACGCGATTTTCGTGCCTCGCATGCGCGGCCAACCGTGGGTGAGGGAGAACCTGTGCCTGAGGTCGTGCCAGCTTGCCGCCGAACGACGGCGGTGGGTCCACAGCGAACGCGCCAGCGCCGCATGGCACCGGCTGGAACGGCGAATCTGGCGAGGTTCGCAGGCGTCCGCGGGCCAGAAAAAGCTTACACAATCATAGCATGCGGGCCCGGCCCGCCTCGTTTTCAGCCTGTCGAAACGCGCTTTCAGATTGACGCAAAACAACGTACGCGCGCATTGACCGCATGGTGTCAACGGAATGTGCTAGCGCAATCATGCTTCGACGGCGCGCTGGCCATTGCGGCCACGCACGCCGTTTTTGAAGCCGTTACGCTCATTCGGAAGTCGACGAGGTCTTCTTCGTGGATGAAGTATTCGTGCGCTTTGTGCCCGTTGCGCGTTTCGCGGCCGGGCGCGGCGCATCGCCGGACTTCGCGCTGGCAGCGCCTTGCGTGTCGGCTTCGGATGCGTCGTCGGGTGCATCGTCGGTTTCGAGATCGCTTGGCTCGATACCCGCACCGGCTTCCGATGCGCCCGTCGCCGTCGTCGAGGGCGGCTGCGCCATCGCGAACTGCGCGATCTGGTTGAACTGCGCCTGCAGCAGATTCCACCAGCCGGATGCGTCGAACGCGGGCGTCGCCGATTCGCTCGCCTCGGCTTCCGGCTCGCTGGCGGCCGCCTTCGGCTCGGGTTGTCGAGGCGTCACTTCGGGCGCGGGCTGCGTCATCGTCTGCTGGGCGAAGGCGCCGAATGCACGCAAGGTGGCAAGCGTCGCGCGCTGCACTTCGAGCGCCTGGATCGCCGACTGCAGCATGTTCAGATTGAGCTTGAGCCATTGCTCGACGGCGCGCATATCGGTGATGCGCTTGTCGAGTTCTTCGACGTTCGTGAGCGGCGCCATCATGTCGGACATCATAGACAGCGACGGCACGAAGCCTTGCGTCGCGCCCGCAGGCGCGCCGGGAAACGCCGCGCCGGACGGCGTGAGACGCATCATGCCCCACATGCGGTCGAGCATTTCAGCGGGCGGAAAACCGGGGAATCCGGGGAAAGGTGGCGTCGAGCCGGTGTTGTCGGTCATTGCTCAGCTCCTGTGTTCGGTTCTGGCCTGGGGGCGTGCGTTGTTGTTCGCCTGTTGTTGTTCGATGCAGCTTTCACGGCGCCGTTCAAAGCCACATTCGACGTTCGCGGCTCGATCATACCGCGTGAATTTTTCACGTCCAGCCAGAACAGCGTCTTGCGTCAGAACGGCTCCTTGCCGGGGAAATCCGGTGCACGCCGCTCGCGCAGCGAGGCCACGCCTTCTTTCACATCCGGTCCGGCGAAACCCATGAATTCGAGCGCGAGCGAGGTATCGAAGGTCGGGCCAGCCGAGCGCAGCCAGTTATTCAACGCGTACTTGGTCCAGCGGATCGCTGTCTGCGAACCGTTCGCAAGCTTGCGCGCCACTTCGAAAGTCTTCGGCAGCAGATCGTTATCGTCGACGGCGAGCGAGACGAGACCGATGCGCTCCGCCTCTTCGCCGCTCACCGGCTCGCACAGCAGCAGGTAGTACTTCGCCTTCGCCATGCCGCACAGCAACGGCCACACGATCGCGGCATGATCGCCCGCGGCGACGCCAAGACGCGTATGCCCGTCGATAATGCGCGCCGACTTCGTCGCAATCGAAATATCCGCCAGCAGCCCGGCAACCAGCCCCGCGCCGACCGCCGGTCCATGCATCGCGGAAACGATCGGCTTGCTGCAGTTGATCACGTTGTAGACGAGATCGCGTGCCTCGCGCCACACGCGCGTGCGCACATCGAAATCGTTCGCCATCTCTTCGACGAGACCGAGATCGCCGCCCGCCGAAAAGCCCTTGCCCTCACCGCGAATCACCACGACGCGCGTTTCCGGATCGCGGTCGACGTCGCGCCAGATGTCGGCGAGTTCGCGATGCATGCTGGCGTCGGCAGTAGCGAGCGCGCTGCGGTTCGTGCCTTCGCCGCTCATCACGATTTCGAGGATGCCGTGCGCATGGCGCCGCACGCGCAGCGATCTGTAGTGCGCGTAAAACGCGGGTTCGACCGTTTGCGATTCCGATTCGTGAGACATGGCAGGCATCCGTAAACGCGAGGCGTCGGCGTCAAATCGCAGCTCGAACGTGGAACGCAGCCGACGCTGCGCCACGCAAACCACTTCACTAATGCGGCTGATACACCCACTTGCCCTTGTCGATCTCCACCATCACGCGCGCGCGCTGATCGAGGCCGAGGTGATCGGTGGCGCTCATGTTGACGACGCCGTTCGTGTCGGCGAGTCCTCGGGTTGCTTCGAGCGCATCACGAAGCGCACGGCGGAACTCGACGGTGCCGGGCGCCGCCGATTTCAGCGCAATGGGAATGGCGCTGTTCAGCAGCATGCTCGCATCCCACGCATACGAGCCGAACGCCGACACGCTGCCCGGCCCGCGCAGCTTCTCGAAGCGCGCGATGTAATCGAGCGCGAGACGCTTCGAAGCATAGTCCGACGGCAGTTGTGACGCGACCAGAACGGGACTTGCCGGCAGAAACGTGCCGTTGCAATCGGCGCCGCACACGCGCAGGAAATCGTTATTGCCGACGCCGTGATTGTGATAGATCTTGCCCTTGTAGCCGCGTCCGATCAGCGTCTTCGGCGGCAGCGCGGCAGGCGTGCCCGCTGCGCCCACGACGACGGCATCGGGATTCGCCGCCATGATCTTCAGGATCTGCCCCGTCACGCTCGGATCGGTGCGATTGAAGCGCTCATTGGCGACCACGTTGATATGGTGAATCTGCGCGAACTTCGCGACTTCCGCATAGAAGGTTTCGCCGAGCGCGTCCGCCTGGCCGATATACGCGATCGTCTTCACGCCGTGCTGGCTCGCGTGCTCGGTGATCGCGGAGGCCATCATCGCGTCGGTTTGCGGCGTCTTGAACATCCAGTGGCGCTTCGCATCGACAGGCTCGATGATCTTCGCCGATGAGGCCAGCGAAATGCCCGGCGTTTCACCTTCGGCAATCACATCGATCATTGCCAGCGAGTTCGGCGTGATCGACGAGCCGATGATGGCATCGACGTGATTCTCGGAGATCAGCTTTTTCGTGTCCTGCACGGCTTGCGTCGTGTCGGATGCATCGTCGAGCACGATGTATTCGACTGTCTGTCCGGCGATTTCCTTCGGAAAGAGCGTCGCCGTATCGCGCGCCGGAATGCCGAGCGACGCAGCCGGTCCTGTTAGCGACAACACGAGGCCGATCTTCACCTGAGCGAGTGCGAAACCGGGAAAAAGTGAAAGTGCGGCGGCGAGCGTGCGCGGCTTTGTCACGCTTGCACGCAAGGTTGAAAACGCAAACGACCCGTATCGCGGCATGCTTGTCTCCATGTGGTTTTTTATGCGTTCTGCGATGCGTTGCGACTTCTGCCGTCCGCTTTTCTGCGCGGATCGGCGTGCGAGGCGCGATGGCTTCGCGCGAGCGTCAGTGTAGCGGCGTGCGTGGTGCGGAAGGCATCGGGCGAAACCCTTTCGTTTCGCCAACACCTCACGCCTCACATCGCTACGACCTCAAAGCTCGCCTTCGAGCGGTGCGACCGCCTGATCGATCGAACCGAAAATCGACTTGCCGGCTTCGTCGAACATTTCGATCTTCACGGTATCGCCGAACTTCATGAATTCCGTTTGCGCGCTGCCGTGTTCGATGGTTTCGAGGCAGCGCTTCTCGGCGATACAGCAATAGCCGCGTTTCGCGTCCTTGTTCGACACCGTGCCCGAGCCGACGATCGCGCCCGCGCGCAGGTTGCGCGTCTTCGCCGCATGCGAGATCAACTGGCCGAAGTGGACCACCATGTCCGTGCCGGCATCCGGCTGGCCGACCTTCTTGCCGTTCCAGTGCACGATCATCGGACGATGCACGCGGCCTTCGCGCCACGTATCGCCGAGTTCGTCGAGTGTGACGGCCACGGGCGCAAACGACGTCGCCGGCTTGCTCTGGAAAAAGCCGAAGCCTTTGGCGAGTTCGGCGGGAATCAGGTTGCGCAGCGAGACATCGTTGACGAGCGTGACGAGGCGAATGCTTTTCAGCGCCTGCTCGGGTTTCGTGCCCATCGCGACGTCGCCCGTGATCACGGCGACTTCCGCCTCGAAGTCGATACCGAACGATTCCGACGCGCACACGATGTCGTCCTTCGGCCCGATGAAATCGTCGCTGCCGCCCTGGTACATCAGCGGATCGGTCCAGAACTCGGGCGGCATCTCGGCGCCGCGCGCGCGGCGCACCAGTTCGACGTGATTCACGTAGGCCGAGCCGTCGGCCCACTGGAAGGCGCGCGGCAGCGGCGCCATGCATTCCTTCGCGTCGAATGAGAACGTGTTGCGGGCGCGGCCCTGGTTGAGTTCGTCGTACAGGTCGCGCAGTTGCGGCGCGTAGAACATCCAGTCGTCGAGGACGCGCTGCATCGTCGGCGCGATGGCGTCGGCGACGGCGGCCGTATGCAGGTCGCGGGAAACGACGATCAGTTGACCGTCGCGCGTGCCGTCCTTCAGCGAGGCAAGTTTCATGGCGGAGAAAGCGTGTGGATGACGATAAGAGGAATCTATTCTACGATGGTGAATCGGCGCGGCCAAAGCGGATGCTTGATGCAGACGCTTTACGCGCCGTTCATGTCGCTTCGCCGCTCACCGTTCAATCATCCGTTTATGCCCCCAACCGCCCGCTCCAGTTCGATCCGCAAGAACGCGGAATCCGCCGAACCGTTCGATCCCGCCGACGACGATACCGCCGATCAGCCCGACAACGATCAGGACGGCGGCGAGGAAAAACTGCGTTCGGGCATCCAGTCGATCGAAGTCGGCTTCCGTTTGCTCGAGGTGCTCACCCACGAGCCGCGCGCGATGATGCTGCGCGATCTCGCGCAGCGCGCGGGCATGAGTCCGGCCAAGGCGCACCGTTATCTCGTGAGTTTTCTACGGCGCGGCGTGGTCGCGCAGGATCCGCTCACGGGCCGCTACGAACTCGGCGGCTTCGCGTTGCAACTGGGGCTGGCGCGTCTGGCACGCGTCGACGGCGTGAAGCTCGCGCGCCTTGCGCTCGCCGAACTGCGCGACCGGCTCGATTTGACCGTTGGCATCGCCGTGTGGGGCAATCAGGGGCCGACCGTCGTGCACTGGATGGAATCGAGTTATCCGGCGAAGGCTTCACTCAAACTCGGCGACGTCATGCCGATGCTGAGTTCGGCGACGGGTCTGCTGTTCGCCGCGTATCTGCCGCGCAGCAAGACTACCGCGATGATCGAACGCGAACTGGCGCAAACGCAGCGTTGGGCCGCCGCCGACAGTCCACGCACGCCGGAAGATGTCGAGCGCGTGCTCGCCGACGTGCGTGCGCATGGCGCGGCGCGCGTCGAAGGCATGCTGCTGCCGACCATTCACGCGTTCTGCACACCCGTGTTCGATTCGAACGGCGATCTCGCGCTCGGACTGATCGCGCTCGGTCACGAAGGCGCGTTCGATATCGCGTGGGGCGGCGCTGTGGATAGCACACTGCGCGAGTGCGCCCAGAAGCTCTCGTACGAACTCGGGTATAGTCCGACGCCACGCTGAGCATGAGGAACGCGTAACGGCGCAGCGCGGTCGAAACGTCTCCGACCGCTCGTCACTCTGCGTTCCGCCTTCAGGATATTGCCGCCTCCGATGTCGTCTCCGTCCGCTGTCCGTTCCGTCACGCCCGCCCGCCTCGCCACCGCGCAGCGGCGCGCGTCGCGTTTGCGCTGGGCGGGCGTGCTGGCGGTCGTCGTCGGAGCGCATTTCATCGCCGCGCAGTGGTTCGAACGGCATCGCGACACGTTCAAGCCGGTGTCGCCGGAACATGTGCCTGTGCAGGTCGCGCTGCTCAAGCCGGAACGCATCGAAACCCAGGCCGCCGGTTCGCCGCCGCCCGCGAAGGCTGCGCCTGCCGCGCCGAAGCGCGCCGCGCGGCCACGCAGCGAACATGTGTTGACGGCCACTCAGCCCGGCACGAAGCCGCTTCAAACAGCGGCAACGACTGACACGGCCAGCGCGCCCGTCGAAGCTTCGGCTGCTGCGTCTAGCGTTGCGTCGTCCGCAACGGGAACAGCGGGTTCTGCTGCCAACGCCGCAGGTCAAGGCAACGCGCCGAACGCAGCGCCCGGCGTGAAGTTCTCGGTGCCGCCTTCGGGCGAACTGCAATACGACACCTTCTACAACGGCGTGCGCAACCAGCCGGGCACGATCCACTGGTCGAGCGACGGCCGCTCGTACGATATGGTCGTGTCGGTGCCGCTGCCGTTTATCGGCACTTTCAGCTATTCGAGCCACGGTCACGTCGATGCATTCGGTCTTGCGCCTGATCAGTACATCGAAAAACGCGGCCGGCGCGGCGAAGACATCACCACGTTCCATCGCGATACGAAGCAGATTGGCTTTACGCGCACGCCGAATACGCTGCCGCTGCAGGACGGCGCACAAGACCGCTTCAGCATGGTCATGCAACTCGCGAGCCTGGTGCGCGGCGATCCCGACGCGTATCAGCCGGGCGTCACGCGTCAGTTTTTCGTCACCGACAACGACAGCGGCGAAATCTGGCCGATCGAGACGATCGGCGACGAAGCGGTGCACACCGATCAGGGCATCGTCGATGCGCGCCATTTCATGCGTCTGCCGCGCCGCGAAGGCGACCGCCGGCGCATCGACGTGTGGCTCGCGCCATCGCTTGGATGGCTGCCCGCGCGTCTGGTGCAAACCGAGCCGAATGGCACGCAGATCGAACTGGTGTGGCGCGGCAAGCTCGCACCGCCCGACGCGAACGGTGCGAATGGTAGCGCTTCCTCCTCCGGCGAAGACACGTCGACAACCCCGCCTCAACCTTCCGTCACCGATCCCGGCGCAGGCCCCGAGAAGCCCTGACACGACCTCGTCCTTCGCAAAGGAGGACACGTTGAACTGCAGCACTACTCACACTCTGCATCAGAAACTTCTTTGATCCCGGCGAATCGCACTACGAATCGCACGGATTGCATCGGCGCTTCATGCGAATCCGATCAGTTGAATCGCATGAGCCGTCGAATCATTCGTTCTCTCAATGCGGCATCACTAACGGAGCACGCATGCAAATCAATGTGAATGGTCTCGATACGCGCTATGTTGTGAGTAACGAAGGGGGTGGTCCGTGGCTCACGTTCATACATCAGCTAGGCGGCGATCTATCCATCTGGGATCAGCTTGCCGGCTATTTCCGCGACGACTACACGGTGTTGCGCTATGACGTACGCGGCCACGGTCAAACGGCTGTATCAGAGAAGCCGTTCAGTGTTGCAGATTTGTCGCAGGATCTTCGCGCGTTGCTGGATGCGCTTGGCGTACAGAGCACGCATATTGTCGGAATGTCGATGGGCGGCATGATCGCGCAGCAATTCGCGCTGGATGACCCGGCGCGCATCGAAACCCTGACGCTCTGCGATACGCATGCGGCCACGCCTGCAGGCGGCCATGCCGTATGGGAACAGCGCGCGGCGAAGGCTCGCAGTGAAGGTGTCGCCGCGCTTGCGCAGGCGACGATGGAACGCTGGCTCACGGCTGATTTTCGCAACGCGCATCCTGAAGTGGTCGAACAGATACACGAGGTTTTTGCAAGCACTTCGTCTGAAGGTTACGCACAAGCGTGCATTGCGCTGCGCGATTTCGATGTGCGCAGTAGACTGAGTGTGATTGATCTTCCCACTCTTGCTGTGGCTGGACGCCACGACGCAGGCACGCCACCTGCTGATACACACGAAATTGCGAATGCCATCCGGAACGCGCAGTTCGAGCTGCTAGACGCCGCTCATCTCGCACCGATCGAACAGTCGCAACGCTTCACTGCTTTGCTGGAATCGTTTCTGCTAAAACGGGTCTAACCGATAGGTCCGGAGAATTCAAAGCGTCAGGCCGGACCCACCCCTTGAATTCCAAACCAAGGGCTCCATCTACGGTGCAACACTGGCCCGGAGCCATCGGAAATAAGGAGTGTCGCCATGCAAATGATCTACAACAGCCCCAACTACTGTGTCGTCGAGTTTCCGCCGCAAGACGGCCATGTCTCGATGCTTTCCGGCGGGTATGAGATCGTCGACAAGAATACGCAGCGCGAGATATACATCGACGGTGCGATGGCAGCCAGTTTTCGCGAACACGTGCAAAAGCTGATCGAAGACGAGCCGACGCTAGATGAAGTTGACGAATTCCTCGGCCAGTTCGACAGCCTGATGAATCAGCCGGTCATCCTTCACTGACCAGCGCCAACCAGGCGACACGTCCCCATCAACCCCGTCCGGCCCTGCGCCGGGCGGGGTTTTTCATTTCCCGTCGCCGCGTGTGCCAGCGTTTGCTTAATCGACGCTTAAAACTGAGCGCTTTAAACGTGTAGAACCTGAACCGTACGTATCGTGGCGCGAAATGCTGAGGCGCATCGTGTGCAAGCAGGGAAAGAAATACGTTTCGCGCTGCAATCGCAGCCATTGCAGCGCCGTGCGGCTCGCATCGCCTGCCGCGCCCCGGCGGCGCCGCGCCCATGCAGCTACAATATTGAGTTTCCTGAAAAAAGCCGGCCCGTCCGGCACGAGCCAGATCAGACCATGAACCAGCCCGATCAGACCAACAATCAGTCCGCCCCGACAGCCGCCCGCGCCTATACGCGCGGCACGGCCCTGCCCGCGTTGCTCGAATCGCGCATCCTGATCCTGGACGGCGCGATGGGCACGATGATCCAGCGCTACAAGCTCGACGAAGCCGCCTATCGTGGCGAACGCTTCAAGGACTATGCGCGCGACATCAAGGGCAACAACGAACTACTGTCGATCACGCAGCCGCAGATCATCGCCGAGATCCACGAGCAGTATCTGGCGGCGGGCGCGGACATCATCGAAACGAACACGTTCGGCGCGACGACCGTCGCGCAGGCCGACTACGGCATGGAAGATCTCGCCGTCGAGATGAATCTCGAATCGGCGAAACTCGCGCGCGCTGCATGCGACAAGTATTCGACGCCCGACAAGCCGCGCTTCGTCGCGGGCGCAATCGGACCGACGCCGAAAACGGCGAGCATTTCACCCGATGTGAATGATCCCGGCGCGCGCAACGTCACGTTCGACGAGCTGCGCACCGCGTACTACGAGCAGGCGAAGGCGCTGATGGAAGGCGGCGCGGATCTGTTCCTCGTCGAAACGATCTTCGACACGCTGAACGCAAAGGCCGCGCTGTTCGCACTCGACGAACTGTTCGAAGACACGGGCGAACGTCTGCCCATCATGATCTCGGGCACGGTCACCGATGCATCGGGCCGCATTCTGTCGGGTCAGACGGTCGAGGCTTTCTGGAATTCGCTGCGTCACGCCAAGCCGCTCACGTTCGGCCTGAACTGCGCATTGGGTGCAGCGCTGATGCGCCCGTACATCGCCGAACTGGCGAAGCTGTGCGATACGTATGTGTCGTGCTATCCGAACGCGGGTCTGCCGAATCCGATGAGCGATACGGGCTTCGACGAACTGCCTGCGGATACCTCCGGCCTGCTCAAGGAATTCGCACAAGCGGGTCTCGTGAATATCGCGGGCGGCTGCTGCGGCACGACGCCGGACCATATCGCCGCGATTGCAAAGGCGCTGAACGACGTGAAGCCGCGCAAGTGGCCGAGCCAGTATCGCGACGCAGCCTGAAGCATTCGAAGCACGCAAACATCGACGCATTGACGAAACACGCACACCAACCATGACCGATCACACGATGCGCCTTTCCGGCCTCGAGCCGTTCAACGTCACTTCGGGGACGCTCTTCATCAACGTTGGCGAACGCACCAACGTGACGGGTTCGAAGGCTTTCGCGCGAATGATCCTGAACGGCCAGTTCGACGAAGCACTGGCCGTTGCGCGCCAGCAGGTCGAAAACGGCGCGCAGGTCATCGACGTCAACATGGACGAAGCGATGCTCGATTCGAAAGCGGCAATGGTCCGCTTCATGAATCTGATCGCATCGGAACCGGACATCGCGCGCGTGCCGATCATGATCGACTCGTCGAAGTGGGACGTGATCGAAGCCGGCCTCAAGTGCGTGCAAGGCAAGGCGATCGTCAATTCGATCTCGCTGAAGGAAGGCAAGGAACAGTTCGTTCATCACGCGAAACTGATTCGCCGCTATGGCGCGGCCGCCGTCGTGATGGCGTTCGACGAACAAGGCCAGGCCGACACCTTCAAGCGCAAGACGGAAATCTGCAAGCGTTCGTACGATGTGCTCGTCAATGAAGTCGGTTTCGAGCCCGAAGACATCATCTTCGATCCGAACATCTTTGCGATTGCGACGGGTATCGAAGAGCACAACAACTATGCCGTCGACTTCATCGAAGCGACGCGCTGGATCAAGCAGCATCTGCCGTATGCAAAGGTGAGCGGCGGCGTGTCGAACGTGTCGTTCTCGTTCCGCGGCAATGACCCGGTGCGCGAGGCGATCCACACCGTGTTCCTGTATCACGCGATTCAGGCGGGCATGGACATGGGCATCGTCAACGCGGGCCAGCTCGGCGTATACGCTGATCTCGATGCGGAACTGCGCGATCGCGTGGAAGACGTCGTGCTGAACCGCCGTGAAGACGGCACCGACCGTCTGCTCGAAATCGCCGACAAGTTCAAGACGGGCGCCGCGAAGAAAGAAGAGAACCTCGAGTGGCGCAACCAGCCCGTCGAGAAACGTCTCGCACATGCGCTCGTGCACGGCATCACGAACTTCATCGTCGACGATACGGAAGAAGCGCGCGCGAAGATCATGGGTGACGGCGGCCGGCCGATCAATGTGATCGAAGGCCCGCTGATGGACGGCATGAACATCGTCGGCGACCTGTTCGGTCAGGGCAAGATGTTCCTGCCGCAAGTCGTGAAGTCGGCGCGCGTGATGAAGCAGGCGGTCGCGCATCTGATCCCGTTCATCGAAGAAGAAAAGCGTCTGCTCGCCGAAGCGGGCGGCGACGTGCGCGCGAAAGGCAAGATCGTCATCGCGACCGTGAAGGGCGACGTGCACGATATCGGCAAGAACATCGTGTCGGTGGTGCTTCAGTGCAATAACTTCGAAGTGGTCAACATGGGCGTGATGGTCCCGTGCAACGAGATTCTCGCGAAGGCGAAAGTCGAAGGCGCGGACATCATCGGGCTGTCGGGTCTGATTACGCCGTCGCTCGAAGAAATGGCTTATGTCGCGTCGGAAATGCAGCGCGACGATTACTTCCGCGTGAAGAAGATTCCGCTGCTGATCGGCGGCGCGACGACTTCGCGCGTGCACACCGCTGTGAAGATCGCGCCGCATTACGAAGGCCCCGTCGTGTACGTGCCGGACGCGTCGCGTTCGGTGTCCGTGGCATCGAACCTGTTGTCGGACGAAGGCGCAGCGAAGTATCTCGACGAACTGAAGTCGGACTACGATCGCATCCGCGACCAGCACGCCAACAAGAAAGCGCAGCCGCTCGTCACGATCGCCGAAGCACGCGCGAACAAGACGAAGATCGACTGGAGCGGGTATCAGCCGGTCAAGCCGAAGTTCATCGGCCGCCGCGTGTTCAAGAACTACGATCTGAACGAACTCGCGAACTACATCGACTGGGCTCCGTTCTTCCAGACGTGGGAGCTGGCCGGCCCGTATCCGGCCATCCTGAACGATGAGATCGTCGGCGAATCGGCACGGCGTGTGTTCTCGGACGGCAAGTCGATGCTCGCGCGCCTGATTCAAGGCCGCTGGCTGACGGCGAACGGCGTGATCGCGCTGTTGCCCGCCAACACCGTCAACGACGACGACATCGAAATCTACACGGACGATACGCGCAGCGAAGTCGCAATGACGTGGCGCAACGTGCGCCAGCAAAGCGTGCGTCCCGTGGTGGACGGCGTGATGCGTCCGAACCGGTCGCTGGCCGACTTCATTGCGCCGAAGGATTCGGGCGTGGCCGACTACATCGGCATGTTCGCGGTGACAGCGGGCCTCGGCGTCGACGTGAAGGAAAAGCAGTTCGAAAAGGATCACGACGATTACAGCGCGATCATGCTGAAGGCACTCGCCGACCGTTTCGCGGAAGCGTTCGCCGAAGCGATGCACGCTCGTGTGCGCCGCGATCTGTGGGGCTACGCTGCGGACGAAAGCCTGTCGAACGACGATCTGATCGGTGAGAAGTATCGCGGCATCCGTCCGGCGCCCGGCTATCCGGCGTGCCCGGATCACCTCGTCAAGCGCGACATGTTCGACGTGCTGCAGGCGAACGAAATCGGCATGAGCGTCACCGAATCCCTCGCGATGCTGCCTGCGGCAAGCGTGTCGGGCTTCTATCTCGCGCATCCCGACAGCACGTATTTCTCGGTCGGCAAGATCGGCCAGGATCAGCTGGAAGATTACGCACAGCGCATGTCGCTGTCGAAGGCGGATGCGGAACGCGCACTGGCGCCGCTGCTGTAAATCGCAACGGGCGGGCGGAAGGCAGGACTATATCGGCAGCCGTAGGCTGAATATTTTCAGTTGAAAGCACAGCGAATATTTTCGGCTTTGTAGACTGAATAGGCTTTACCTGCCGACCTGCCAGACGCGACCAGAAAAAAAGCGCGTCGGCTCAACGACTTGCAACCGTCAACGGAGAAAAATCGTATGAAGAAGCTGACGCTGATGTTGACCGCGTTATCGATTGCCGCCATTGCGCCGCTCGCGCAAGCCCAGCCCGCCGCACCGGGCGGATCGAGCGCGGTGAGCTCGTACTCGCCGCCCACCGAGAAGCACGTGAAGAAGCCGAAAAAGAAGAAGGTCAAGAAAGGCGCGTCCGCTCCCGCGGCTGCCACGGAAGGTGCGAGCCAGTAAAGGCTTGCGGCGCTTCGAATGAAAAAAAGCCCGTCGAAAGACGGGCTTTTTCGTTGCCGGGCGCCATATGCCGTTGCGAGCCGGCTCGCATCCGATCGAACACACCTGGTTCAGTGCATCTGACCCGGCGTCTCGCAAGTCCGCAGACGCTGCCGACATCGCATCGGCAACGTACGAACCGGACATCAGCCGTTCAGCCAGCCACGGCAGTTCGCCTTAAATCCCCCAGACGATGTCCGTATTCTCTTTCTGCGCCGCGCGCAGCATGTCGAGAAACGGAAACGCCCGCTGCGCAAGGCCGATGGGAATTTCATGATGCTCGTGGCCTTCTTCGTTTTCATGGAAGTGGCCTTCATGCTCGGCGCGTTCCTGCTTGTCGGTGACGATGGCCGCTTCGAGCTTGGAGATCGCTACACCCAGCTCGTCGTGATTGATCACGCCGCGTTCGCCAAGCCGCTTGCCGATGATGCCCAACAGGTACTGGGCGAGATTCTCCAGCATCACCACGTCGGGTGCGGAGCGGCATTTGAAAGTAATCAGCATGATGACGGTTCCCTTTTCGTTATGTTGGCTACTCGCGCGGCCGGCCGCATGATGCTCGCGACAACCCGCCGCACGGGTTCCGTTGACGCGCCACCACGCCGTTGGACGGCGGGCCGGCAGCCACGGCCCTTGCTGGGCATCTCATTGGACATATTAGCACCTGCTAAAATCCGACATTGACGGAAAAAGCGCGCTGCCGTGCGCCCGCTCACGCTGCGCTGCGTCGCAGACGCGTGATCTGGGCATGTTGCCACGGCGTGCGCCACGCAACGACAGCCGCCCTGCCACGCCGCCGCAGTCTCTGCGGCAACGCGCAGCTTGGGCGCTCGAGCGCTTTCCGCGCCATCGGCGGCCTTGCATCATGCCGCTCGCGGCGCTGCCCCGCTTCATCGGACTGCCTCACTGGACTCGCAACAAGCATGCTGCCTGCACACAAACTCTCTCTCGAAACCCTGCTGACCGACGTCGTCAAGCAGGTCGCCCAGGCGACTCAAGGTGAATCCGAAGCCGCGTTCGTCGCGCCCACCATCACGCTCGAGCGACCCAAGGTCGCCGCGCACGGCGATGTCGCCTGCAACGTCGCGATGCAGCTCGCCAAGCCGCTGCGCGCCAATCCGCGCCAGCTCGCGCAGCAGATCGTCGATGCCATCGGCCAGCACCCGCTCGCACAGGGCCTCGTCGAAAGCGCCGAAGTCGCCGGTCCGGGCTTCATCAACCTGCGTGTGTCGGCGGCTTCCAAGCAGGCCGTGATCGCCGCCGTGTTCGAACAGCGCGAAATCTTCGGACGCTCGGAGCGCGAAGCCGGCAAGCGCGTGCTGGTCGAGTTCGTGTCGGCCAACCCGACGGGCCCGCTGCACGTCGGCCATGGACGCCAGGCTGCACTCGGCGATGCCGTGTCGAACGTGCTCGCGTCGCAAGGCTATGGCGTGCATCGCGAGTTCTACTACAACGACGCCGGCGTGCAGATCGGCAACCTCGCCATCTCGACGCAGGCGCGCGCACGCGGCCTGAAGCCGGGTGACGCGGGCTGGCCCGAAGCCGCCTACAACGGCGAATACATCGCCGACATCGCGCGCGACTACCTGAACGGCGAAACCGTCTCGGCCAGCGACGGCGAACCTGTCAAAGGCGCAGGCGACGTAGAAAACCTGGAAGCGATCCGCCGTTTTGCCGTCGCCTATCTGCGTCATGAGCAGGATATGGACCTGCAGGCTTTCGGCGTGAAATTCGACCAGTACTACCTCGAATCGTCGCTGTATTCGGAAGGCCGCGTAGAAAAGACGGTGAACGAGCTGATCGCCGCCGGCAAGACCTACGAGCAGGAAGGCGCGCTGTGGCTGCGCACCACCGACGACGGCGACGACAAGGACCGCGTGATGCGCAAGTCCGACGGCACGTACACGTACTTCGTGCCCGACGTCGCGTATCACGAGACCAAGTGGGAGCGCGGCTTCACCAAGGTCATCAACATCCAGGGCTCGGACCACCACGGCACGATCGCGCGCGTGCGCGCCGGTTTGCAAGGCCTCGGCATCGGCATTCCGAAGGGCTATCCCGACTACGTGCTGCACAAGATGGTCACCGTGATGCGCGACGGCCAGGAAGTGAAGATCTCCAAGCGCGCGGGTAGCTATGTGACGGTGCGTGATCTGATCGAATGGTCGGGCGGCGCGGTGCCGGGCCAGGAAGCATCGCCGGATCTGCTCGACGAAGAGACCATTCGCCGTGGCCGCGACGCCGTGCGTTTCTTCCTGATCTCGCGCAAGGCCGATACGGAGTTCGTGTTCGACGTCGATCTCGCGCTCAAGCAGAACGACGAGAACCCGGTGTACTACGTGCAGTACGCGCACGCGCGCATCTGCTCGGTGATCAACGAGTGGAAGTCGCGCTACGGCGCCGATGAAGCCGTGCTGCCGTCGGTGAATCTCGCGCCGCTCGACAGCGAACGCGCGATGGCGCTGCTGCAGAAGCTTGCCGAGTATCCCGACATGCTCACGCACGCCGCGCACGAACTCGCGCCGCACGCGGTCGCGTTCTATCTGCGCGACCTCGCAGGCGAATTTCACTCGTTCTACAATGCCGAACGCGTTCTGGTCGACGACGAAGCGCCGCGCAATGCACGCATCGCGCTGCTCGCGGCAACGCGCCAGGTGCTGGCCAATGGCCTTGCCATGATCGGCGTGTCGGCACCCGCAAAAATGTAATCTCTGCGCGGTTTAATTGAACTTAATTGGGACGTTACCTGAATGACCGTCGCTATAATCGACGGTCATTCCAGATTTCCTTTTGCAGGTGAATTAGACGATGGCAAAACCACGCCGCACTACAAAGCAGTCGAAACAGACCGGGGGCACATTTCTCGGTATCGTGCTGGGCCTGATCGTCGGCCTGGCCATCGCGGTAGTGGTGGCGCTGTACATCACGCGCGCACCGACGCCGTTCGTCGCGAAGGTCGCGCCGCCGGCAGCATCCGATAGCGGCGCCAGCCAGCCGCAATACGATCCGAACCGTCCGCTGCAAGGCAAGAGCCCCGGCCAGCCGGTGCCGCAAGCCGCGCAGCCCGCACCGCCCAACACGGCGCCGGGCCAGACCACGAACCAGACGCAAACGTCGGGCATGCTCGAAGAGCCGCAGATCGTCGAAGTGCCGCCGTCGAACAACGGCGTCGCGGTCGCGCCGAAGCCCGCGCAGGACAACGGTGCGAACAACGGCAACAACGGCACGACCACGGCGATGATCCCGCCGAAGAAAGCGCCGAACCCGACCAGCGCGCCCGCGACGACTGCGAACAACGCGCCGTCGCAGCCGCCCAAGGCCGGTTCGACGCCGAACGCCAATAACACGCCGCCTTCCGCCAACGACGCGAACACCGGCTATCTGCTGCAGGTCGGCGCGTACAAGACGTCGGCGGACGCCGAACAGCAGCGCGCGCGCCTCGCCTTCCAGGGTTTCGAATCGAAGGTCACCCAGCGCGATGCGGGCGGTGTGACGTACTATCGCGTGCGGATCGGCCCGTTCTCGAAGTTCGAAGAGATGAATACGACGCGTCAGCGTCTGTCGGATGCGGGTGTCGATACGGCCGTGATCCGCTTCACGAAGCAGTGATTGATATTTCGTAATGCATTGTCACGCGCCGCGGCTGAACCTCTAGCCCGCGGCGCAAGTCTCATGTGCGGCAGCCTGCCGTCGAATCCGTAACGGTCGCGGCGCGCACCAGCTGGCCACCGTTACTTTCCCTGATTGGGTTCACAAGACATGAAAAAACTGCTGAGCATCCTTTTCCTTTCGATCGGCCTCGTCGCGAGCGCGGCACAGGCATCGCCTGCCGCGCCTGTCGCCGGCAAGGACTACACCGTGCTGTCCACGCCGCAGCCCGTCGAAGCGCCCGCTGGCAAGATCGAAGTGATCGAGTTCATGTGGTACGGCTGCCCGCACTGCAACGAGTTCGACCCGTATCTGGAAGCATGGATCAAGAAGCAAGGCCCGGATGTCGTGTTCAAGCGCGTGCCCGTTGCGTTCCGCGACGACTTCATCCCGCACTCGAAGCTCTATCACGCAGTCGATGCCCTCGGTCTCGCCAATCAGCTCACGCCGGACATCTTCCACGAAATCCACGTCAACAAGGACTACCTGCTGACGCCGGAAGCGCAGGCCAAATTCCTCGCCACGAAGGGCGTCGATTCGAAGAAGTTCATGGACGCGTACAACTCGTTCTCGACGCAGAGCGCGCTCCAGCGTGACAAGAAGCTGCTCGACGATTTCAAGATCGACGGCGTGCCGACCCTCGCGGTGCAAGGCAAGTACGAAACGGGGCCGGCGCAGACCAACAGCCTGCCGGGCACGATCCAGGTACTCGACTACCTGGTTGCGCAGATTCGCGCCAAGAAGATGTAAATCCGCACACACGCGCCGCATGAGTTCACCTTTGAAGGTTTTCATTACCGGCGCGTCGAGTGGCATCGGTGAAGCGCTCGCCGCCGAATATGCGCGGCGCGGCGCGATTCTCGGACTCGTCGCCCGCCGTGGCGACGCCCTCGCCGCCTTCCAGCAGTCCCATCCCCAGAACGCTATTTCCGTGTATTCCGTCGACGTACGGGACGCGGACGCGCTCGCGCAAACTGCGCAGCAGTTCATCGCCGAGCACGGCTGCCCTGACATCGTGATCGCGAACGCGGGCATCAGCCGCGGCGCCGTGACGGGTCATGGCGACCTGCAGACCTTCCGCGACGTGATGGACGTCAATTACTTCGGCATGGTCGCGACCTTCGAGCCGTTCGCGCAGTTGATGACCGACGCGCGCAAGGGCTCGCTGGTCGGCATCGCGAGCGTCGCGGGCGTGCGCGGGCTGCCGGGTTCGGGCGCGTACAGCGCGTCGAAATCGGCGGCAACGAAGTATCTGGAGGCGCTGCGCGTCGAAATGCGGCCGTTCGACGTGTCCGTGGTCACGATCGCGCCCGGCTATATCCGCACGCCGATGACGGCGCGCAATCCCTACTCGATGCCCTTCCTGATGGACGCGGACCGCTTCGCCGCCAAAGTCGCCAATGCGATTGCGCGCAAGACGCGGTTTGCGACTTTCCCCTGGCAGATGCGCGTCGTGGCGATGATTTTGCACGTCGCGCCACGCTGGCTCTACGACGCCGGGTTCGAAAAAGCGCCGCGCAAGCCGCGCGCCGCGCAGTAGCGCATGTCCACGCGTGCCGTCGATGCTGCAGGTGTCGAGCACGCGAAAGCGGCACCTGGCGCGCGCATCGTGTCGCTGGTGCCGAGCATCACCGAACTCCTGTTTGCGTTGAAGCTGGATGCGCAGATCGTCGGGCGCACGGGATTTTGCGTGCATCCGCGCGACAAGGTGCGCAGCGTGCCGAAGGTTGGCGGCACCAAGGCCGTGAAAATCGACGCCGTGCGCGCGCTGCAACCCACGCATGTCATCGTCAATATCGACGAAAACGAACGCGAAACGGTCGAGCAGTTGCGGGCGTTCGTGCCGCATATCGTCGTCACGCATCCACTCGAACCTCGCGATAATGTCACGCTTTACGCGCTGCTCGGTGCGGTCTTCGATCGTGACAAAGAGGCGCGTGCACTGAGCGTCGAGCTGAAAAAGCAACTGGATGCCTGCGCGTCGCGCGAATGGCCACAGCAAAACGTGCTGTACGCAATCTGGCGCGATCCGTGGATGACCGTCGCGCGCGACACCTATATTTCGACGATGCTGCGCCTCGTGAACTGGCAGACGCTGCCAGCAGCGAGCGGCGGGGAAAAAGGCGCGGCGCGTTATCCTTCGTTCGATTTCGACGCCGAATGGATCGCACAGGCCGACCGCGTGCTGCTGTCGAGTGAGCCGTATCGTTTCACGCGTGAGCATGGCGACGCGCTCGCCCGCGACGCGCGGCTAGCAGGCAAGCGAATTGCGTTGATCGATGGCGAGAGGGTGTCGTGGTACGGCTCGCGTGCGATCGAAGGCATCGCGTATCTTATGGACTACGCCAGACGCTAGGCCAGATCAGCGGCAAGATCCCGCGCCATATGGATATGCGGATTCAATTGTTGTCGCTGCCGAAAGCGTTCGTTAAGCTTGCGCCAGAGCGGGCGACGCGTGAAGCACCAGGTCGAAGCATCGTAATGCCGCGCGACGCCGGCATCGAAACCGTATCAGAATCAGTTTGCGTGAAAGCACCGGCACGGAGCGCGCAACGCGTGCAGCAGCCTGCACGACGCCGCCCCGCCACGAACAATTCGAAATCCCGGGAGATCTTATGCGTTTCAAGTTGCTTGCCGCCGCGACCCTGACGGCCGTCGCCATCGCGCCTGCGCTCGCGGTCGCGAAGCCGCTCACCGTGTGCACCGAATCGAGTCCTGACGGCTTCGATGTCGTCCAGTACAACTCGCTCGTCACGACCAATGCATCGGCCGATGTGATCTTCAATTCGCTGGTGTCGTACGACGAAGCCGCGAAGAAAGTCGCGCCCGCACTCGCCGACAAGTGGGACGTGAGCGCCGATGGCCTCACCTACACGTTCCATCTGCGCCCGAACGTGCAGTTCCAGACCACGGACTACTTCAAGCCGACCCGACCGCTGAACGCCGACGACGTCGTCTTTACCTTCAGCCGCATGCTCGACGACAACAACCCGTGGCACAAGGTCGCGGGCGCGAGCGGCTTTCCGCATGCGCAGTCGATGGGTCTCGTGAAGCTGATCAAGTCGGTGTCGAAGGTCGACGACAACACGGTGAAGTTCGAACTGAACGAGCCGAACGCAACCTTCGTGTCGATTCTGACGATGGGTTTTGCGTCGATCTACTCGTCCGAATACGCGGACCAGTTGCTCAAGGCGGGCAAGCAGGTCGACCTGAATGCGAAGCCGATCGGCACCGGCCCATTCGTGCTGAAGAGCTACACGAAAGAGTCGATCATCCGTTACGACGTGATCCCGACCTACTGGGGCCCGAAACCGAAGATCGACCGTCTGAGCTACGCGATCACGCCGGACGCCGCTGTGCGCGCGCAAAAGGTGAAGGCGGGCGAATGCCAGATTGCACTGTCGCCGAAGCCGCAGGATGTCGCCGACGCGAAGCAGGACAAGTCGCTCGCCGTCGTGCAGACGCCCGCGTTCATGACAGCGTTCGTCGCGCTGAACACGCAGAAGAAGCCGCTCGACAATCAGAAGGTGCGCGCGGCGTTGAACATGGCATTTGACCGCACGTCGTATCTGAAGGCCGTGTTCGACAACACGGCGACGCCCGCGAACAATCCGTATCCGCCAAATACGTGGAGCTACGACAAGGCCGTCAAGCCCTGGCCGTACGACACGGAGAAGGCGAAGAAGCTGCTCGCCGAAGCGGGTTATCCGAACGGCTTCGAAACGACGATCTGGGTGCGTCCGAACGGCAGCGTGCTGAATCCGAACCCGAAGGCGGGCGCGGAAATGCTGCAGGCTGACTTCGCGAAGATCGGCGTGAAGGCCGACGTGAAGGTGATCGAATGGGGTGAGCTGATCAAGCAGGCCAAGCAGGGACAGCACGACACGCTGTTCATGGGCTGGGCTGGCGATAACGGCGACCCGGACAATTATCTGTCGCCGCTGTTCAGCTGCAATGCGGTGAAGTCGGGGATCAACTTCGCGCGCTATTGCGACCCGGAACTGGACAAGCTGATCGCGCAGGGCAAGGAAACGTCCGATCAGGGTAAGCGCACGAAGGCGTATGAGGCTGCGCAGCAGATCATTCACGATGCGGCGCTGTGGATTCCGTTGGGATATCCGACGGCGGCGGCGATCACGCGGACTAACGTGAGCGGGTATCACGTGAGTCCGTTTGGGCGGCAGAATTTTGGGGCGGTGGTGGTGCAGTAGGGTTTTGCTGTTTTGCCAGATGCGAAAAAGCCCGGCTTGCGAGTCGGGCTTTTTGTTTCTAAGGCTTCGGAAAGGTGCGTGTCGCTTTACGTCAATTCACCCCTCAAACCGAATCACCCCATCCTCCGCCACCACCCGCTTCAACTCCCCTTGCAGCCACAGCAGATGCAAATGCGCGAGCGCCTCGCCCATCGCGAACGTCATCTGGTGAATATCCAGTTCCCGCTTGAACATGATCGGCACGATATCGGCCGCGCTGCACGGCTTCTGCGCGCACACCTCCCGCACCTCCGCCAGCCGCGCAGCATGGTGATCGCGCAGTTGCCCGATCCGCGTATGCAAGCCACGGAACGGCTTGCCATGCGAGGGCAGCACCAGCGTATCCGCTGCCATCGTTTCATAGCGCCCGAGCGACCCGAGATACAGCGCGAGCGGATTACCTTCCGGCTCGATGTCGAACACGGAAACATTCGTCGAAATACGCGGCAGCACCATATCGCCGGAAATCAGCACGCCGTCCGCTTCCGAGTGCAGCGCGCAATGCTCCGGTGAATGACCGAAACCCGTCACGACGCGCCACGTGCGCCCGCCGATCGAAAGCACATCGCCTTCACGCATCCGTCGATACTGCCCCGGCACAGCCGGCACGAGGCTCGAGTAATAGCTCTTGCGATTGCGCAGCTTGTCGAGCGACGCCTCGTCGCTGAGCCCATGCCGCGCGAAGTGCCGCGCCGCGCCCTCGCCGCCCGCATTCGAGCCGTCGCCAGCCGCCATCACGCGGCCCAGCATGTACTCGCCGAGGGTGATCCACAGGCGCACATTCCAGCGCTTCTTGTCGCCGCCTTCGCACAGCCAGTTCGCCAGTCCGAGGTGGTCAGGATGGCAATGCGTGACGATCACGCGCAGCACGGGCAGGCCTTCCAGCACCGTATCGAAAAGCGTTTCCCAGTTCGCCTTGATCTCGTCGGAAGCGATCCCGCAATCGACGATCGTCCAGCCCTTCTGCCCGTCGATCTCATCGCGCAACAGCCACAAATTGATGTGATTGAGCGCGAACGGCAACGGCATGCGCACCCAGAAGACGCCCGGCGCGACTTCCTGCGTCGTGCCCGCGTCCGGCATCTGGTCGGCGAATGGATAGTCGAGTTGGTGTTCGAGAGCATTCATCGTGGGGTTTCCTTCGTCGGCGGCGAGGTCGGTTGCATGCCTGCTGGCATGCCGCGTCCACGCAGCGTGGTTGCACTTTGGTCAGGTTGACGATAACGTAAACGTCGATTCTAGCGTTCAATCCGCTTTTGTGCCCGATCGCCGGCTCATCCGGTGAAGCCCCGACGATGAACACCCAATACACGATTACCGAACTGGCCCGCGAATTCGACGTGACGCCGCGTGCGATCCGCTTCTACGAGGACCAGGGTTTACTCTCGCCGAGCCGCGAAGGTTCGAATGGATTGCGCCGTGTCTACTCCGGCCAGGACCGCACGCGCCTGCGGCTGACGCTGCGCGGCAAGCGTCTCGGGTTCACGCTGTCGGAAATCCGCGATCTGCTCGATCTATACGATTCGCCCACGGATACCCTGCCGCAGCTACAGGCGTTTCTCGCCACCGTGGTGCGGCATCGTGAAGTGCTCGAGCGTCAGCGCGAAGACCTGAACGCCACGCTCGAAGACCTCGCGCAGTACGAAACGCAGGCGCGTGCGCTGCTCGATGGCGGCGCAGGAAAGCTCTCGCACGAAGACATCCTGAAAGAAAAATCCTGATCGGAAGATCACACGACTTATGGACCAGTTCGCGCGGCATTGCATGAAGATGCGCCGAACGTCCCGCAACACGCTGCAAACCGCAACAGGCCGGCACGGCGCTCACAAGGCGCAAAGCCGTTTTGCAAGCTCACCGGGCGATACAATCGCGGAGTCTTCACGACATTGAGCGAACACTGAGCGCATGCACGGTCGACATGAATCACTTTCCCAAACTGCTGTCGTCACAGATCGGCTTCGACGTCGCGGAAACGCTGCTGGCGGGCTTCGACCGGCATTACGCGATCTTCCGCGAAGCGGCGATCCGCGCGAAAGACGCGTTCGAAGCGGCTGACTGGCACGCGCTGCAAAAGCTCGCGCGCGAGCGCATCGCGTCGTATGACGAGCGCGTGCGCGAATGCATCGAAACACTCGAAGACGAATACGACGCGCAGAGCATCGACGACGAAGTGTGGCAACAGATCAAGCTGCACTATATCGGCCTGCTGACGACGCATCGTCAGCCCGAATGCGCGGAAACGTTTTTCAATTCGGTGTGCTGCCAGATCCTGCATCGTTCGTACTTCAATAACGATTTCATCTTCGTGCGGCCCGCGATCTCGACGGAGTACATCGAGAACGATGAACCCGCTGCGAAGCCGACGTATCGCGCGTATTACCCCGGCAAGGATGGACTCGCCGTCACGCTGGAGCGCATCGTCACGAACTTCCAGTTGAATCCGCCGTTCGAGAACCTGACGCGCGATGTCGAATGCGTGATTCAGGCGCTGCGCGACAACTACGGCGCGTTCATCGAGGCACCCAATTTCCAGATTCACGTGCTGTCGTCGCTGTTCTTTCGCAACAAGGCGGCGTACATCATCGGGCGCATCATCAATGGCGATGTGACGGTGCCGATTGCGCTGCCGATCCATCACGTGCAACCGGGACTGCTCGCGCTCGATGCACTGCTTTGCAAGCGCGATCAACTGCTGATCATTTTCAGCTTCGCGCACACGTACTTCCTCGTCGATATGGAAGTGCCGTCTGCCTATGTGGAGTTTCTCGGCAGCCTGCTGCAAGGCAAGCCGAAAGCGGAGATCTATACGTCGGTAGGTTTGCAGAAGCAGGGCAAGAATCTGTTTTATCGCGATCTGCTGCGTCATCTGAAGCATTCGAGCGATCGCTTCATCATCGCGCCCGGCATCAAGGGCATGGTGATGATCGTATTCACGCTGCCGTCGTTTCCGTACGTGTTCAAGCTGATCAAGGATTCCTTTCCGCCGCCGAAAGAAACCACGCGTGCACAAGTGGTCGGCAAGTATCAGCTGGTCAAGCGGCATGATCGTCTGGGACGCATGGCCGATACGCTCGAATATTCGAGCGTCGCGTTGCCGCTATCGCGCCTCGACGACGCGTTGTTGCGTGAACTCGAAAAGGAAGCGCCTTCGATGCTCGAATACGAAGGCGACAGACTCGTCATCCGGCATCTGTATATCGAGCGGCGCATGGTGCCGCTCAATCTGTACCTGCAGAACGGCACCGATGCCGATGTCGAACATGGCATCCGCGAGTACGGCAATGCGGTGAAAGAGTTGATGCAGGCGAACATCTTTCCCGGCGACATGCTGTACAAGAACTTCGGCGTGACGCGGCATGGTCGCGTCGTGTTCTACGATTACGACGAGATCGAATATCTCACCGATTGCAACGTGCGCGCGGTGCCGCCGCCGCGCAACGAAGAAGACGAGATGTCGGGCGAGCCGTGGTACACGGTCGGCCCGCACGACATTTTTCCAGAGACGTACAACACCTTTTTGCTTGGCGATCCGCGCGTGCGCGAGTCTTTCCTCAAGCATCACGCAGATTTCTTCGATCCCGCGCTGTGGCAAAAGCATAAGGATCACATTTTGCGCGGCGAGTTGCCCGACTTCTATCCGTACGACGGCAGCTTGCGCTTTTCCGTGCGCTACCCGGAACGGTTCGCACCAGATACGCAAGCGGTGCGCGCAGCATGAACGCGCGCGCCGCCTGCGATCGAACAACGCTTGAACAACATCAAACAACCAGATTACGTCGGAACGAATCATGACTACGAACGCCGCTCTCAACGAACATCCCCTCGCGCATCTGTTCAAGAACAACGATGCCTGGGTTTCGCACAAGCTCGACGAAGATCCCGAGTTCTTCTCGCGTCTCGCGCATCAGCAGGCGCCGGAATATCTGTGGATCGGCTGCGCGGATTCGCGCGTGCCCGCCAACGAGATCATCGGCCTGCCGCCGGGTGAAGTGTTCGTTCACCGCAATATCGCGAACGTGGTCGTGCACTCGGACCTTAACTGTCTGTCCGTCGTGCAGTTCGCCGTCGATCTGCTCAAGATCAAGCACATCATGGTGGTCGGCCACTACGGCTGCTCGGGCGTCGGCGCGGCGCTGCTTGGCCGCCGCGTCGGTCTCGCGGATAACTGGCTGCATCACGTGCAGGACGTGCGCTCGAAGCACGCTGCGCTGCTCGAAGAATGGCCGGTGGGCGACGCGCGTCACCGCCGTCTCGTCGAACTGAACACCATCGAGCAGGTGGTCAACGTGTGCCGCACGACCATCGTCAACGACGCGTGGGCGCGCGGCCAGGACCTCACGGTTCACGGCTGGGTGTACGGCGTGCATGACGGCCGCGTGCGCGATCTCGGCATGACGGTGAAAGATCCCGCGAAGCTCGAAGAAACCTATACGAATTGCGTCGCGGCCGTCTCCGCGAGCCGTGCGCATTCCACCGACATCGACATGGTTGCCGCCGACGCCGCGAAACTCGGCGACGTGGCCGCCGTCGTTCACGGCGTTATCAAGGAGCTAAAACATGAGTGAGACACAAGATCCCATCGTTATCGTTTCCGTCGCGCGTACGCCGATGGCTGCGTTTCAGGGCGATTTCGCATCGCTGACGGCACCGCAGCTTGGCGCGATTGCAATCAAGGCAGCCGTCGAACGCGCGGGCCTGAAGCCCGAGCAGATCGACGAAGCGGTGATGGGCTGCGTGCTGCCCGCCGGCCAGGGCCAGGCGCCCGCGCGTCAGGCGGCGCTCGGCGCGGGCCTGCCGCTGTCAGTCGGTTCGACCACCGTCAACAAGATGTGCGGCTCCGGCATGCGCGCCGCGATGTTCGCGCATGACATGCTGACCGCCGGTTCCGTCGATGTGATGGTCGCGGGCGGCATGGAAAGCATGACCAACGCGCCGTATCTGCTGCCGAAGGCGCGCGGCGGCATGCGCATGGGCCACGGCCAGGTGCTCGATCACATGTTCCTCGATGGCCTCGAAGACGCTTATGAGAAAGGCCGTCTGATGGGCACGTTCGCGGAAGAGTGCGCCGGTTCGTACGATTTCACGCGCGACGCGCAGGACAAGTTCGCGCTCGAATCGCTGACGCGCGCGCAGCGTGCGAACGAAGACGGTTCGTTCGCGTGGGAAATCGCGCCCGTGACGCTCGAAGGCAAGAAAGGCAGCGTGACGGTCGAGCGCGACGAACAGCCGTTCAAGGCCAACCTCGACAAGATTCCGACGCTCAAGCCCGCTTTCAGCAAGACGGGCACGGTGACGGCGGCGAACTCGTCGTCGATCAGCGACGGCGCGGCGGCGCTGGTGATGATGCGCGAATCGACGGCAAAGAAGCTCGGCGTGACGCCAATCGCGCGCGTGGTCGGCCATTCCACGTTTGCGCAGGAACCGGCGAAGTTCACGACGGCGCCCGTCGGCGCGATCCGCAAGCTGTTCGAGAAAAACGGCTGGAAAGCGCAGGACGTCGATCTGTACGAGATCAACGAGGCGTTCGCCGTGGTCACGATGGCCGCGATGAAAGAGCACAACCTGCCGCACGACAAGGTCAACGTCAACGGCGGCGCATGCGCGCTCGGCCACCCCATCGGCGCATCGGGCGCGCGCATTCTGGTCACGCTGATCGGCGCGCTGAAGAAGCGCGGACTGAAGCGCGGCGTCGCCAGCCTGTGCATCGGCGGCGGTGAAGCGACGGCAATGGGCGTCGAACTGGTCTAACGCATCGTTTGTAAGACGGCGCGCGGCGTGCCGCGCGCAAAAGGACATCAGATGAAGACTGTGTTGATCGTAGGCGCGTCGCGCGGTATCGGCCGCGAGTTCGTGAAGCAGTATCGGCACGACGGCTGGCGCGTGCTCGCCACCGCGCGCGACGAAGCATCGCTGGGCGAACTCGTCGCGCTCGGCGCCGAAGCGTTTTCGCTCGATATCGCCGCACCCGACGACATCGCCGGGTTCGCCAGCAAGCTGGATGGCGAGCGGCTCGACGCCGCCGTGATCGTGTCGGGTGTGTATGGGCCGCAGACGGAAGGCATCGAGGCGATCACCGCCGAAGACTTCGATTTCGTGATGACGACCAATGTGCGCGGCCCGATGCAGCTGATCCCCGTGCTGCTGCCGCTGGTCGAGGACGCGCAAGGCGTGCTCGCCGTGCTGTCGAGCCGCATGGGCAGTATCAGCGACACGACGGGCACGACGGGCTGGCTGTATCGGGCGAGCAAGGCGGCGCTCAACGACGTGCTGAAAGTGACGTCAGTGCAGACCCGCCGCGCGACCTGCGTGTCGCTGCATCCGGGCTGGGTGCGCACGGACATGGGCGGGCCGTCGGCAGCCGTCGATCCTGTCCACAGCGTGCGCGGCATGCGCGAAGTGCTGGCTCAGGCGGCGAGCACACCGCATCTGTTCCACGGCCGTTTCTTCCAGTACGACGGCACGGCGCTCGACTGGTAAGCCGATTCGACAAAGACATAACGAGGAGACACCCGCATGTTGCTCGATCAGGACCATCAGATGATCCGCGACGCGGTGCGCACTTTCGTGCGTGAAGCCGTCACGCCGAACGCCGCGCAATGGGACCGCGAGCGCATTTTTCCCGCCGACGTGCACCGGCAGCTTGCCGAACTCGGCGCGTACGGTGTGCTGGTGCCCGAGGAATACGGCGGCGCCGGCCTCGACGCGCTCGCGCTGGCGGTAATACTCGAAGAAATCGCGGCGGGCGACGGCGGCACATCCACGGCCATTTCGGTCAACAACTGCCCCGTCTGCAGCATTCTCCTGACGTATGGCAACGACCAGCAGAAGCGCGACTGGCTCACGCCGCTCGCGCGCGGCGAGATGCTCGGTGCGTTTTGTCTGACGGAACCGCAGGCTGGCTCGGACGCGTCGGCGTTGCGCACCACGGCCACCCGCGACGGCGACGGCTACGTGCTCAACGGCGTCAAGCAGTTCATCACCAGCGGCAAGAACGGCAACGTCGCCATCGTCATGGCCGTCACCGATAAAAGCGCCGGCAAGCGCGGCATCAGCGCGTTTATCGTGCCGACCGATACGCCCGGCTATGTGGTCGCGCGACTCGAAGAAAAGCTCGGCCAGCATTCGTCCGATACCGCGCAGATCGTCTTCGATAACTGCCGCGTGCCTGCCGCGAACCTGATCGGCGCGGAAGGCGAAGGCTATCGGATCGCGCTGTCGGGGCTCGAAGGCGGACGCATCGGCATTGCGGCGCAGAGCGTCGGCATGGCGCGCGCGGCGTTCGAAGCGGCACTGGCATATGCGAAGGAGCGCGAAAGTTTCGGACAGCCGCTGTTTGCGCATCAGGCCGTGCAGTTCCGCCTCGCCGATATGGCAACGCAACTGGAAGCGGCGCGTCAGCTGATCTGGCACGCTGCTGCGCTGAAGGACGCGGGCCAGCCTTGTCTGACGGAGGCGGCGATGGCCAAACTGTTCGCATCCGAAGCGGCGGAGCGCATCTGTTCGGCCGCGCTGCAGATTCACGGCGGCTACGGCTATCTGAGTGACTTCCCCGTCGAGCGGATTTATCGCGATGTTCGCGTCTGCCAGATCTACGAAGGCACCAGCGATATTCAGAAGATCCTGATCGCGCGCGGATTGAGCTAAACCTTTTTTCGACCTTTCATGACGGCTTCAACCAAACAACGTCCCACCGATTGTCCTTGCGGCGGCGCCGCGCCCAACCGTCGCGATTCGGACAAGCCACCGCGTTTCGCGGACTGCTGCGGCCGCTTTATCGACGGCGGTGCAGCGGCGCCGACGGCGCTTGAACTGATGCGCTCGCGCTATAGCGCCTACGTACTCGGCGAGTCCCAGTATCTGCGCGACACGTGGGCGCCGCAAACCTGTCCCGTCGATCTCGACGCCGACGCGAACGCACCCGACGCGCCCCGCTGGCTAGGTCTGCAAATCAAACGCTTTACACCACTCGATGCTACGCACGCCGAAGTGGAATTCGTCGCCCGCTACAAAGTGGGCGGACGCGCGCATCGATTGCACGAATCCAGCCGCTTTATCAGAGGTGAAGATGGCCATTGGCGTTATGTCGACGGCGATGTGAGCGATCGCTGACGCTTTCGTTTTATTTGCACTGCAGCAACGTATTAAGTGCCCCTTAAATAATCTCAAAAAAGGGCCATTTCTGTAAGAAAATCAAGGTGTTGGATCGTCGCTACGTCCCCGAATTACTCATTCTTTCCGATTCCCCGCTGAAACCCACATAGAACGGTTGCGTGCACATATGACAAAAGGCAATTCGTGCCGCAAGGGGTTTGTACTAAATTGCACAAATATAAATTGTCGTGCCAGTATGAGCCTCACAGATGTTGCAGCGCTCCGTAGCGAGGAAGCGGACCACCGCTCCCGCAGGATGTCCAGACGCACCGCCTGCTGAAATTACATCAGGCACGCGATCAGGGACATCGCGAAGCGCTCATTTCGATGCGTGGGGTCGCGTCGACCGGCTTCGGTTCATCCCAATGCGGTCTTGATCTGTCTGCGTGCGCGAACAGCGCAACGTATGCGATTCTTTTGACCTTGTTTTGGCGTGTCACCGTACCGAAATTAGTCTTACGGACATCCGTAAGGAAGCTTCAGACGTTTTTGAGAGCAGGTGTGTCGGATGGTGTTCAGCAAAGTTCTGACGGTTTGTGCGATGTCGGCGGCCTGCATGGTCAGCGCTGTGTCGGCTGCGCACGCAGACCCGCTTGCGGACGCCGAAGCCGGCCCGCTCGGCCGCGCCCAGGTGCAACGCCTCGCACTCGATGAAGATGGCTACCTGCCCGTCGTCAAGCTGAGCGAACAGATCATTCGCATTCCCGTCAACGGCGACAGCAACATCACGCTCGAAACCACCGTCTACAAACCCGAAGGCGCGGGCCCGTTCCCGATGGTCGTCTTCAATCACGGCAAGATTCACGGCGATCCGCGCATGCAGACGCGCAGCGACCCCGTTTCGCTGGCACGCGAGTTCGTGCGCCGCGGTTATGTCGTCGTCGCGCCGAACCGTCAGGGTTTCGCGGATTCCGGCGGCACCTATGTGCAGGACGGCTGCGACGTGACGCGTAACGGCCTGAGTCAGGCTGCCGACATCGCCACGACTGTCGACTTCATGTCGAAGCAAAGCTATGTGGACGCGCAGCACATCGTCGTGGCGGGTACCTCGCACGGCGGCCTCGCAACGATCGCCTACGGCACCAATCCCGCGCCCGGCGTGCGCGCGCTGATCAACTTCTCCGGCGGCCTGCGCCAGGATGCCTGCAACGACTGGCAACGCAATCTGACCAACGCATTCGGCACCTACGGCGAAAAGACCAACGTGCCGTCGCTCTGGCTGTACGGCGACAACGACTCGATCTGGCCGGCCGATCTCGTTTCGAAGATGTACACGGCATACACGGGCAACGTACAAGGCAAAGGCGCGAGCACGAAGATGGTCGATTTCGGCTCGTACAAGAACGACGCACACCGTCTGGTCGGCGACCGCGATGGCGTGCGCGTCTGGTGGCCGTCGGTCGAAGCGTTCCTTGCGCGCGTCGGCATGCCGACGGGCGTTCAGTACCGTGTCGCCGAACCGACGCAGCCGAAAGCCACGCATTTCGCGTCGATCGACGCAGTCGATTCCGTCCCCTTCGTCGACGAAGCAGGCCGCGCCGGCTATCGCAACTTTTTGCACCAGTATCCGAGCCGCGCATTCGCGGTGTCCGATTCGGGTGCGTGGTCGTGGGCGGAAGGCGGCGACGATCCGATGTCGGTCGCGATCGCCAACTGCCAGAAGCAGAGTTCCGATCCGTGCCATCTGTACGCGGTCAACGACGCTGTGGTGTGGAAAGACGGCTCGACACAAACAGCAGAAGCCGACTCCGACTCCAACGATTCCGCTTCGAAGAACGGCAAGCCCGCACTCGCCAGCCGTTGATCTCTCCCACGCCCGTTGCGTGAAGTGCGCGGCGGGCCAGCATGCCTGACCTCCTCTGTTTTTCCAGCACGCGCTGCGTTGCGTCCGGCTCGCCTGCACCGCCCGTCTCCCTCTTTGGTCTACCTCTGAATCCGTCCGCGCAGAAGCAGAGACTGCCGGCGCGCGTTTGCGCATCGCACACAACCGTTAACACCGGGCGAGGCGTGTCTATTCCCTCGTTTCATGCCGAAAACCGCCCGACGGACCCACATTTTTTTCGCAGGGGGTCCATGACTTTGCCGTCGTCATCTACGTGCATTTGCTGCCTTTGAAAACGAACGGGCGCGAGCTGTCGTCAACCCCGCAAAATCACACGCAGACCCTTGAAAACACAGCGTTTTCAGATAGTGCATCGCAGCGGAGTTCGCGCTAATCTCACTTCCGCTGCCGCAAAAAAGCGCGCTGCCGATCGCGGCGAGCGCCTTACCCGGCAGCACATCCGACGCACCGGAAAGCGCCCGCAGCACGTCCCCGACGCTGCCCGATAACGCTTCCCGTCGACGGATTTCAGGCGGACGTCAACCGTCCCGATTCGCCAGCAGCATTTGCATGACCGATCCGCACGACGCCTTGCGCCCATCGCCCGCGTCTTGCCCGGTTCATGTCCGGAGCAGTTTTGAATACACAGGCAACCGAAGACTGGATCGCCCGCAGCCTGCGCGCTGTGTGGCATCCCTGTACGCAGATGAAGCATCACGAGCGCTTTCCGCTCGTGCCCGTGTCGCGCGGCGCCGGCGCGTGGCTCTACGACCGCGACGGGCATCGCTATCTCGATGCCATCAGTTCGTGGTGGGTCAACCTGTTCGGCCACGCGAACCCGCGCATCAACGCGGCGCTGAAAGATCAGCTCGACACGCTCGAACACGCGATGCTGGCCGGCTGCACGCACGAGCCGGCGATCGAACTCGCCGAGCGCCTCGGTGCGCTCACGCAGAACACGCTCGGCCACGCGTTCTTTGCATCCGATGGCGCGTCCGCCGTCGAGATCGCGCTGAAGATGAGCTTCCATTCGTGGCGCAATCGCGGCTACGACTACAAGCGCGAGTTCGTCTGCGTCGCCAACAGCTATCACGGCGAAACGATCGGCGCGCTCGGCGTCACCGACGTCGCGCTGTTCAAGGACGCCTACGATCCGCTGATCCGCAACGCGCACGTGGTCGCGTCGCCCGATGCGCGTTTTGCACGCGAAGGCGAAACAGCCGCCGACGTCGCGCAACGCGCGCTCGCCGATGTGCGCGCGCTGTTCGAAGCACGCGCCGAGAACATCGCTGCGCTGATCGTCGAGCCGCTCGTGCAATGCGCGGCGGGCATGGCGATGCACGATGCGTCGTATATCGCCGGCTTGCGCGAGCTGTGCGACCGCTACAGCGTCCATCTGATCGCCGATGAAATCGCCGTGGGCTGCGGCCGCACCGGCACCTTTTTCGCGTGCGAACAGGCGGGCGTGTGGCCGGACTTTTTGTGTCTGTCGAAGGGTATTAGCGGCGGCTATCTGCCGCTTTCCATCGTGCTGTCGCGCGACGAAATCTTCGCCGCCTTCTATGACGACGACACCACGCGCGGCTTCCTGCATTCGCATTCGTACACAGGAAATCCGCTCGCCTGCCGTGCCGCGCTCGCCACGCTCGATCTGTTCGCAAGCGACAACGTGCTCGCCGCGAACCAGCAGAAATCGGCAGTGATGCGCGCGGCGCTCGAACCGCTCGCGCAGCACGAACAGGTGCGCAACCTGCGTCAGCGCGGCACGATCTTCGCGTTCGATGCCGTGATCGACGATGCCGACGCCGCCAAAACCTTCTCGCGCCGCTTCTTCGAAAACGCGTTGCAACGCGAACTGCTGCTGCGCCCGATCGGCACGACCGTGTACCTGATGCCGCCGTACATCCTCGACGATGAAGAAATCGCGCTGCTCGCAGAACGCACGCGCGCCACGTTCGAAGCAACCTTGACGGAGGCGCGCTGATGCAATTGCTTGAAACGCTCGAACAAGGTTTGCAGGACATCGACGCGCGCGGCCTGCGCCGCCGTCGCCGTACCGTCGATACGCCGTGCTCCGCGCACATGACTGTCGATGGCCGCAACATCATCGGTTTTGCGAGCAACGACTATCTGGGTCTCGCTGCGCATCCACTGCTGGTCGCGGCGATTGCCGAGGGCGCGAGGCGCTATGGCGCGGGCAGCGGCGGCTCGCATCTGCTCGGTGGACACTCGCGCTCGCACGCGCAACTCGAAGACGACCTCGCTGAATTCGTGGGCGGATTCGTCGACAATCCGCGTGCGCTGTATTTCAGCACCGGCTACATGGCCAATCTCGCGACGCTTACGGCGCTCGCGGGCCGCGGCACGACGCTGTTTTCCGACTCGCTGAATCACGCGTCGCTGATCGACGGCGCGCGGCTCTCGCGTGCCGACATCCAGATCTATCCGCATGCGGACGCTGAAGCATTGAGCGCAATGCTCGAAGCATCGGATGCAGCCGCGAAGCTGATCGTCACCGATACCGTCTTCAGCATGGACGGCGATATTGCGCCGCTCGCGCGCCTGCTCGAACTGGCGGAGAAACACGGCGCATGGCTCGTCGTCGATGATGCGCATGGCTTCGGCGTGCTCGGCCCGCAAGGCCGTGGTGCGGTCGCCGAGGCCGCGCTGCGCTCGCCGAACCTGATTTCGATCGGCACGCTCGGCAAGGCAGCGGGCGTGTCGGGCGCATTCGTCGTCGCGCATGCGACGGTGATCGAATGGCTCGTGCAACGGGCGCGTCCGTATATCTTTACGACGGCGTCGGTGCCGTCGGCGGCGCATGCCGTGTCGGCGAGCCTGCGCATTATCGGCGGCGAAGAAGGCGAGCATCGTCGCAAGCATCTGCGTTCGCTGATCGAACGCACGCGCGAGATGATGAAGCGCACGCCATGGCTGCCCGTCGATTCGCATACGGCTGTGCAGCCGCTCATCATCGGCGCCAACGACGCGACGCTGGAGATCGCTGCCGCACTCGATCGCGCCAATCTGTGGGTGCCCGCGATCCGTCCGCCGACCGTGCCCGAAGGCACGTCGCGCCTGCGCATTTCGCTGTCGGCCGCGCACTCGCACAGCGATCTCGATCTGCTCGAAAGCGCGCTGACGCAAGTCGCGGAGGCGCTGGCATGAGCAACGCACTGTCTCTCTTCGTCACGGGCACCGATACGGAAATCGGCAAGACGTTGGTATCGGCGGCGCTGTTGCGCGGCTTCGCACACGAAGGCCTGCGCGCAACGGCGATGAAGCCGATTGCGGCGGGCGCGTCGCTGGTCGATGGCGTGCTGCACAACGAAGACGCCGATCAGCTCGACGCTGCCGCGTCTGTGCTGCTGCCGCCCGAGATCCGCACGCCGTTCATGCTGAAGGAACCGGCGGCGCCGCATATCGCCGCAGCGCTTGAAAACGTGACGCTCGACATGACGCGCATCGTCGATGCACACCAGACTGCGCTGACGATGGCCGATGTCGTGGTCGTGGAAGGCGTCGGCGGCTTTCGCGTGCCGCTCACCGACACGCACGATACCGCCGATCTCGCGCTTGCGCTGAATCTGCCCGTGGTGCTGGTGGTCGGCATGCGCCTCGGCTGCATCAGCCACGCGTTGCTGACGGCGGAAGCGATTGCCGCGCGCGGCTTGCCGATCGTCGGTTGGGTCGCGAACCGCGTCGACCCCGACATGCTGTTTCCCGACGAGAACATCGCGGCGTTGCGCGACCGCCTGCAACGCCAGTACGACGCGCCGCTACTCGGCATCGTGCCGCATTTGAGCCCTGCGTCGGCGGACGTTGCCGCGACGCATCTCGATACCACCCGACTATTGCAGACGCTGCGCGCCGCGCAGCGTTGAAGGTCTTGAACAATTCAAATCATCAAGGATGGACCCCATGAGCCATATCGCCACTGCTTCACTGCCTCTCACGCCGTCGCAAGCGGCCGCGGCCGCCACTGACGCTGCCGACGCGCGCTGGCGCGTCGCCGATGTCGTCGCGCTGTACGACCTGCCGTTCAACGATCTGCTATTTCGCGCGCAACAGGTGCATCGTGAGCATTTCGATGCGAACACGGTGCAACTGTCCACGTTGCTGTCGATCAAGACGGGCGGCTGCGAAGAAGACTGCGCGTACTGTCCGCAATCGGTGCATCACGAAACGGGGCTGAAGGCCGAGAAGCTGATGGATGTGGAAGCAGTGCTGGCCGCTGCAGAGGTTGCGAAGCAAAACGGCGCGACGCGATTCTGCATGGGTGCTGCGTGGCGCAATCCGAAGGATCGTCACCTCGAACCGATCAAGGACATGATTCGCGGCGTGAAGGCGATGGGCCTCGAAACCTGCGTGACGCTCGGCATGCTCGAACCGCACCAGGCGCAAGGTCTGCGCGATGCCGGACTCGACTACTACAACCACAACCTCGACACGTCACCCGAGTTCTACGGGCAGATCATTTCGACGCGCACTTATGAGGATCGTCTCGAGACGCTGGAACGCGTGCGCGATGCGGGCATTAACGTGTGCTGCGGCGGGATTGTCGGCATGGGCGAATCGCGCCGCGAGCGTGCGGGGCTGGTTGCACAGCTGGCGAACATGGAGCCGTATCCGGAATCGGTGCCGATCAACAATCTGGTGCAGGTGGAAGGTACGCCGCTGACGGGCACGGAAGCACTCGATCCGTTCGAGTTCGTGCGCACGATTGCTGTTGCGCGAATTACGATGCCGCGGGCGATGGTGCGGTTGTCCGCTGGCCGCGAGCAGATGGATGAGGCGTTGCAGGCGATGTGTTTTCTCGCTGGCGCGAACTCGATTTTCTACGGCGATCAGTTGCTGACGACCAGCAATCCGCAGGCTGAGGCAGATCGCAAGTTGCTTGAGCGGCTTGGGATTCGTGCAGAGGCTGCGCAGCAGATGCCCGTTGAGAAGAGTGGCTGCGAGCATGGGTGTGATGGGCACTAAGGTGGTTGCCGTTGGTTTTGGTTTTCCGGGCATCCGCGATTTGTAGTCGGGCTGCAGGCGTCGCCCCTGTGCGGGGCGGCACCTACTTTTCTTTGCCGCCGCAAAGAAAAGTAGGCAAAAGAAAGCGGGCTAACACCACCCACTCCGGTC
>NZ_QBUY01000037.1 GCF_003121405.1 Paraburkholderia sp. C35
GTGTTAGCCCGCTTTCTTTTGCCTACTTTTCTTTGCGGCGGCAAAGAAAAGTAGGTGCCGCCCCGCACAGGGGCAACGCATGAAGCACCGCTAACAAAACGCGGACGCCAGCGAGAGCTCAACCACCGAATGCCAGAAAAAAGCAATAACAAAAAGCGGATGCCAGAAAAAAACAAATCAAAACCCACCACAACTACCCCTCCCGCCCAAACATCAGCGTCACACAAAACCCCCCATCTACAGCGTTATCGCAAGAAAACTTCCCACCGTTATACCGCGTAAGCCTTCGCACAATAGCAAGGCCCAAACCACAATGCGCATCCCCACCACGCGCAGGATCGAGTCGCGTAAACGGCTGCAAAGCCCGCTCAAGCTGATCCCGAGGAATCCCAACACCATGATCCCTCACAGTCAGCGTATACACACCGTTATGCGCAGAAGTAGAAATCTCAACCGGCGGCTCACCATAATTCATCGCGTTCTCGATCAGATTCGACAATATCCGGTCGAGATCCACCAGCGGCAGATTGAAGCCTTCGCCAGCCTGAAGATGCAACTTCACAAGCGCCTCATCATCAAGACCATCGCCATAGTGCCGACGACAATGCGCATCCACATTCGCATGCGGCGAAGGATCAGCCGTATCGCGCGCATAGTCGAGAAACTGCGTGACGATCCGCGACAACGACTCAGCATCGCGCAAAAAGCCACTACGATTCGCAGCATCGGGTAAAAGATCGGCACGCACCTGCATGCGCGTAATCGGCGCGCGCAGATCATGCGCAACACCCGCCAGCATCACCGCGCGCTCCTGCTCGGACTGCGCCAACTCGCGCATCATCTGGTTGAAGTCGCCGATCAACGCGCGCATCTCGGCAGGACCGCTCTCCTGCACGGGCGGCACGCGCTTGCCGACCCTGAACTCGCGCGCCGCATCGGCCAGCCGGTGCAGCGGACGCTGAAACTGCCACGCCGCCAGCAACGCCGCACAAACAGCCAACACCAGCATCACCAGCGATGAACCGACAAACCGCATCCCCGGCAAATTCGCATTGCGCATGAACAGCCAATACGGTTCGTTGCCGTAGCGCATCCAGATCGACCCCGTATGCGGATCGAACACGACCCGGCTATCGGGCGGCATGCGCTCCAGCAGATCATGCTCGAATGGTGCGTCAGAGCCCGTACAGCCATTCGGACAGCCCGAGCGGGCCACATCCGCCTCAGCGATATATTCCATGCCGAGCGTCTGCGCAACGTGCCGCGCAGCGGCTTCGCCGTCGTGTTTGGCCTGCACGGCCAGCAGCACATCGCGGCGCGCATGCTCGGCGTCGATCTGGCCGCGCTCGCGATCGACGAGGATCAGCGAGATCAGATGCACGGCCACGATCAGGCCGACCGTCAGCGTCGCGAGACGGCCAAAGAGCGTGTTGAACGGGTTCTTCATTGCGATGCGCTGTCGTCGTCTTCGCTGACGTCGTTGTCGTCGATACCGTCGCCCGTTTCGCCAGGCACGAACATATAGCCGATGCCGCGCATCGTCTGAATGCGGCGTGGTGCAGCGGGATCGTCTTCGAGCAGTCGACGCAAGCGCCAAACAGGCACATCGATGCCGCGTTCCGTTACTTCCGAATCGGGCCCATGCAGCAAGTCGACAATGCGCGTGCGCGACAGCGTTTCCATCGGATGCTGCGCGAACACTTCAAGCAGCGCATATTCGCTGCCTGTGAGCTTGACGGGTTCGTTGTCGCAGAACAGTGTGCGCGATGCGAAGTCGAGCCTGAAGCGCCCAAACACCAGTGCTTCACGATGCTCGACAGGCGGCGCTTCGGGATGCAGCTTGTGACGGCGCAGCACGGCATGAATGCGCGCGAGCAATTCCTGCGGCATGAACGGCTTGCCGAGATAATCGTCCGCGCCGAGTTCGAGACCGATCACGCGATCCACGCCATCGGCGCGCGCGGTCAGCATGACGACGGGTATCGTGTCGCCGCTCGCGCGCAACTGCTTGAGGGCAGTGAGGCCGTCGACACCCGGCATCATCAGGTCGAGCACGATGATCGACGGACGCTCGCGTTCGAGCCGCCGTGCAAGATGGGTCGCATCGTGCAGCACCGAGAATTCGATGCCGCGTTGCTGGAAGAAGTTGCGAAGCAGGTCGCGCAGGTCGGCGTCGTCGTCGACGAGCAGCACCTGGATAGGCGTGTTGGGCATGATGAGATGAGGCTGCGCCGACGCTGTGCCGCATGAGGCGGGCAGCGATGTTGCCGCCAGGTATCGGGTCTGTAAGACTATAGCGCAACGCGCCGCAGCCCCGGTTCTGGGGACTTAGCAAGTCTTACCAAATCTTAACCGTTTAGAACAAACGTATGATGAACTGCGAGGTCATACCCGGGCGCGCTCGAATGCAGTGTGAGCACCCACGCAGCGCAACGCTGAAGCCAGTGTCTGCTCGGCTTCGAGATCGCCGCGCGATTCCGTCGACATCATCAGACGTTTGTGAAGAAAGCCCGTCAACGCGGCGTGAATGAAGCCGGCGGCAGCGCGCGTATCGACATCGGGCGGCAGCTGTCCGCGTTGCGAGGCGGCGCGTAGCGCAGCGTCGATCTGTTTTTCGGCGCGCAGCGCGGCCATCGACACACGTTCATAGAACGCCGCTGTTTCCGCCGTCACTTCGCATTTCATCATCGCGATGCTGTACAGACGCCGCGCGCGCCGCAGATGCAGCGCGTCGCGCAAACGCTGGCGCAACTGCGCATGCAGATGCTGCAACGGATCGGCGTCCTGCTCGCACGACTGCACGACGAACGGATCGAGTGGCATGTCCGCGCATTCGTAGATAGCCTGAAACACGGCCTCCTTGTTGCGGAAGTGGCCGTAGACCGCGCCGCGCGTCACACCCGCCTCCGACGCAATGTCTTCCAGCGACGCACGCGCAAAGCCACGCACGAAGAACACACGCTCGGCGGCGTCGATGATCTTTGCCCGCGTATCGAGCGCCTGTTGCTTCGTTCGTCTCATACCTCGTTTCCTGCAGGAATCACGCGGCCATCGTAGTCGGCGCAAGCAGGCACTGGATTAACAAGTCTTACGGCAGCCTGGGCCTTGTAACCCACGAAAGGCTGACAACGCCTATCGTCACGACCTTATCGTGTCGGTGCGTGTTGGATGAACGCTCGTTGCGCGCCGGCCCCGTTCAATTCAAACCAGTTTGCACGATGCCAGCGCTATTAAAGAACCGTAACTTTCGTATGCTCGCGGCCACTGCCGCGATCTCCGCAATCATTCCGTTTTTTGCCGCGTGCAGCGACAAGCCTGCCGCGCCGCCTCAACAGACGCCCGAAGTCGGCGTCGTCACTGTCAAACCCACGGGCGTACCCGTAACCATCGAACTGCCTGGCCGCGTGAGCGCGCATCTCGTCGCTGAAGTGCGAGCGCGTGTGGATGGCATCGTGTTGAAGCGCGCCTTCACGGAAGGCAGCGAAGTGAAGGCAGGGCAGACGCTCTACAAGATAGATCCCGCGCCGTATATCGCTTCGCTGAACAGCGCGAAGGCGACGCTTGCGAAGGCGCAGGCCTCGCTCGTTTCGACGCATGCGGAAGCGGAACGATACAAGGTGCTGGTGGCAGCGAACGCGATCAGCAAGCAGGACTACGACAACGCCGTCGCCTCGGAAGGCCAGGCCGCCGCCGATGTCGCATCGGGCAAGGCTGCCGTCGAAACGGCACAGATCAATCTCGGCTACACCGATGTGACGTCACCGATTTCGGGGCGCATCGGCAAGTCGTCGGTGACGGAAGGCGCGTATGTGCAGTCGAGCGCGGCAACGCTGCTCGCCACCGTGCAGCAGCTTGATCCCGTCTACGTCGATCTCACGCAATCGAGTCTCGTTGGCCTCAAGCTGCGTCGAGATGCGCAGGAGGGGCGTTTGAAGACGAGCTGCCCGAACGCCGCGAAGGTCACGCTGATTCTCGAAGATGGCCGTCCATACGGCGGCACCGGCAAGCTCGAATTCTCCGATGTGACCGTCGATCAGACCACAGGCTCCGTCACTGTGCGTGCACTGTTCGACAACGCGCAGCGCGTGTTGCTGCCAGGCATGTACGTGCGCGCGAAGATCGAGGAAGGCGTCAACGAACAGGCGTACGTCGTGCCGCAACAGGGCGTCACGCATGACCAGAAGGGTGATCCGACGGCGCTCGTAGTCGGCGCGGACGGCAAGGTCGTCACGCGGCAACTGGTGACGTCCGGCACCTATGGCGCGAACTGGGTAGTCGAAAGCGGCCTGCAAACGGGCGACCGCGTGATCGTGCAAGGCGTCGACAAAGTGCGTCCCGGCATGGCCGTGAAGACCGTCGACGCACAGTTGCCGAATGCCGATACCGCCGCCGCGCAAACGGCGGCAGCGCCTGCGTCCAGCGCGCAAAGCACGCAGTAACGAGGGCGCGTCTCATGGCAAAGTTCTTTATCGACAGGCCCATCTTCGCGTGGGTCATCGCGATCATTCTGATGCTTGCGGGCATCGCTTCGATTTTCAATCTTCCCATCGCGCAGTATCCGACCATTGCGCCGCCCGCCGTGCAGATCAGCGCGACGTATCCGGGCGCATCGGCGAAAACGGTGGAGAACACCGTTACGCAGGTCATCGAGCAGCAGATGAGCGGTCTCGATCACTTGCTGTACATGTCGTCGTCGAGTGACGACTCGGGCAATGCGACCATCACGCTGACCTTCGCCGCGGGCACCAACCCGGACATCGCGCAGGTGCAGGTGCAGAACAAGCTGCAACTCGCAACGCCGCTGCTGCCCGAATCCGTGCAGCAGCAAGGCACCAAGGTCACGAAGTCGAGCAGCAGCTTCCTGCTGGTGATGGCGTTCGTCTCGACGGACGGCAGCATGGACCGCTACGATCTGGCTAACTATGTGGCGTCGCACGTGGAAGACCCGGTGAGCCGCGTCGATGGTGTGGGCACGGTGCAATTGTTCGGCTCACAGTTCGCAATGCGCGTCTGGCTCGACGCGAACAAGCTGAACCAGTACGCCCTCACACCCGTCGATGTCGAAACGGCGTTGACGAATCAGAACGTGCAGGTCGCGGCCGGTTCGCTCGGCGGCACGCCTGCCGTGCCCGGTCAGGTGTTGCAGGCGACCATCACGCAGGCCACCTTGCTGCAAACACAGGAACAGTTCGGCAATGTGCTGCTGAAGGTGAATCAGGACGGCTCGCAGGTGCGCATCAAGGACGTTGCGCGCATCGACCTGGGCGGCGAAAACTATAACTTCGACACCAAGTACAACGGCCAGCCGACAGCCGGCTTCGGCATCCAGCTTGCGACGGGCGCAAACGCGCTGCAAACGGCGAAGCTGGTGCGCGCGAAGATCGACGCGCTGTCGAAGAACTTCCCGCACGGCCTGGTCGTGAAGTATCCGTACGACACGACGCCGTTCGTGAAGATGTCGATCGAGGAAGTGGTGAAGACGCTGCTCGAAGGCATCGTGCTGGTGTTCCTCGTGATGTATCTGTTCCTGCAGAACCTGCGCGCGACGCTGATTCCGACTATCGCGGTGCCCGTGGTGCTGCTCGGCACGTTTGCGATCATGAGCGCGGCGGGCTTCTCGATCAATACGCTCTCGATGTTCGGTCTCGTGCTCGCCATTGGTCTATTGGTGGACGATGCGATCGTGGTGGTCGAGAACGTCGAACGGGTGATGTCCGAAGAAGGCCTATCGCCGAGAGAGGCGACACGCAAGGCGATGGGCCAGATCACGGGCGCGCTGGTCGGCGTGGCGCTGGTGTTGTCGGCCGTGTTTGTGCCGGTGGCGTTCTCGGGCGGTTCTGTCGGCGCGATTTACCGGCAGTTCTCGTTGACGATTGTCGCGGCGATGGTGTTGTCGGTGCTCGTTGCGCTGGTGCTCACGCCGGCGTTGTGCGCGACGATTCTGAAGCCGATTCCGAAGGGTCATCACGGCGCGAAGACGGGCTTCTTCGGCTGGTTCAATCGCACCTTCGATAACGGTCGCGACAAATACCACACGGGCGTGCAGCATGTGATTCGCCGCTCGGGCCGCTGGCTGGTGCTGTATCTCGTGGTGATCGTCGCGGTTGGCTTCCTGTTCATGCGTCTGCCGAAGTCGTTCCTGCCCGATGAAGATCAGGGGACGATGTTCGTGCTGGTGCAGACGCCGCCAGGCTCGACGCAGGAAACCACCGCGCGCACACTGAAGAACGTCACCGACTATCTGCTCAACGACGAAAAAGACATCGTCGATTCCGTGTTCACCGTGAACGGTTTCAGCTTCGCGGGACGCGGCCAGAACGCGGGTATCGCCTTCGTGCGAATGAAGGATTATTCGCAGCGTCAGCATGCCAACCAGAAGGTGCAGGCGCTGGTGGGCCGCGTGTTTGGACACTACGCAGCGTACAAGGACGCGACTGTGATCGCGGTGAATCCGCCGTCGATTCCCGAACTCGGCACGGCATCGGGTTTCGATTTCGAGTTGACCGATAACGCCGGCCTCGGCCATGAAGCGCTGATGGCGGCGCGTAACCAGTTGCTCGGCATGGCTGCGAAGGATCCGTCGCTTGCATTGGTTCGTCCGAACGGGCTGTCGGATACGCCGCAATTCAAGGTCGATATTGACCGCGAGAAGGCGCAGGCGCTTGGCGTGACCGTGTCGGATATCGACCAGACGTTTTCGATTGCATGGGCGTCGGCGTATGTGAACAACTTCCTCGATACGGATGGCCGCATCAAGAAGGTCTATCTGCAAGGCGATGCGCAATTCCGCATGTCGCCCGAAGACATGAGCAAGTGGTACGTGCGCGGCAGTTCGGGTTCGATGATGCCGCTGACGTCGGTGGCGTCGGGCCACTGGATCTACGGCTCGCCGAAGCTCGAGCGCTACAACGGCATTTCATCGGTCGAGATTCAGGGCGCGGCGTCGGCAGGCAAGAGTACCGGCCAGGCGATGTCGGCGATGGAAGCGATTGCCGCGAAGCTGCCGCAAGGTATCGGCTACGAGTGGACGGGGTTGTCGTTCCAGGAGCGTCAATCCGGTTCGCAGGCGCCGATTCTGTACGGCATCTCGATCCTCGTCGTGTTCCTGTGTCTTGCCGCGCTGTACGAAAGCTGGTCGATTCCGTTCGCGGTGATCCTCGTCGTGCCGCTCGGCGTGATCGGTGCGCTGCTCGCCGTGACGCTGCGCGGACTGGAGAACGATGTGTTCTTCCAGGTCGGTTTGTTGACCACGGTGGGCTTGTCGGCGAAGAACGCGATTCTGATCGTCGAGTTCGCGCGTGAATTGCAGATCAACGAAGGCATGACGGCGGTGCAGGCCGCGCTTGAAGCGGCGCGTCTGCGCTTGCGACCGATCCTGATGACGTCGCTTGCGTTCGTGCTCGGCGTGTTGCCGCTCGCCGTCAGCAACGGTGCGGGTTCGTCGAGCCAGCACGCAATCGGGACGGGTGTGATCGGCGGGATGCTGACAGCCACGTTTCTCGCCGTTTTCATGATCCCGATGTTCTACGTCGTGATCCGCGAGAAGTTCTCGCGCGACGGTTCGGCGCCGCACAGCGCCGAACACGATGTCGAAGAAGAAACGGCTCAGTAAGGACACGCATATGAACAAAACATTATTAACGACGCTCGCCGCTGCGTTACTGGCGGCAGGCTGCACGCTCGCGCCGACGTATGAGCGTCCGGCTGCACCCGTCGCGTCGACGTTTCCGCAAGGCGGCGTTTATGACAACCAGCCCGCATCGGACAAGGCAACGCGCACATCAAATGATCACGCCGCAACCGACATCGGATGGCGCGAATTCTTCACCGATCCGCGCCTGCAAAAGCTCATCGAACTCGCGCTGCAGAACAACCGCGATTTGCGCGTGTCGGCGCTGAAGGTGGAAGAAGCCCGTGCGCAATACCGTGTTCAACGTGCTGACCTGATGCCGTCGGTTTCCGTCGATGGCACGGGCACGCGCAGCCGCACACCAAAGGATCTGTCGTATGTCGGCAGGGCGTCGGTCGGCAGCGACTATCAGGTGGCGGCGAGCGCTTCATGGGAACTCGATTTCTTCGGCAAGGTACGCAGCCTGACCGAACAGTCGTTGCAGACGTATTTCTCGACGGCGCAGGCGCGCAAGGCGGAAGAGATTCTGCTGGTGTCGCAGGTGGCGGACCAGTACCTGACGCTGATCGCCTACGACGACATGCTGGAAAGCACGAAGAACACGTACGACACGGCACGCCGTTCGTACGAACTGACGAAGCTCCAGTACGACACCGGCACTGGCTCCGAACTCGATCTGCGCGAAGCGGCGGGCACGATGCAGCAGGCGCAGGCGAACTACGAAAGCCAGCAGCGCTCGCGTGCGCAGGCCGAGAATGCGCTGGTGCTGCTGGTCGGCGCGCCGTTGCCGGCAGACTTGCCGAAGGGCTTGCCGCTCGCGAGCCAGCAACTGCTCGCGGACATTCCGGCTGGCCTGCCGTCCGATCTGCTGACGCGCCGTCCCGACATCATGGAAGCCGAGGCGACGCTGATCGGCGCGAACGCGAACATCGGCGCAGCGCGTGCGGCGTTTTTCCCGAGCATCTCCTTGACAGGCGATTTCGGCACGGCGAGCGCGAGCCTCGGCACGCTGTTCAAGCCGGGGCAACTCGCATGGAGCTTCGGCCCGACCATCTCCGTGCCGATCTTCAAGGGCGGCGAGAACCGCGCGAATCTCGATCTCGCGAAACTCGAAAAGAACGTTGCCGTGGCGCAGTACGAGAAGGCGATCCAGACGGCGTTCCGCGAAGTCTCGGACGGACTGGCGGCGCGCGGCACGTACGACCGGCAGATCAAGGCGCTGCAGGAGAACGTCGAATCGCAGCAGCGTCGCTATGACCTGTCGGACATGCGCTATCGCAACGGCGTGGACAGCTACCTGAACGTGCTGACGGCGCAGAGCGATCTGTATTCGGCGCAGCAGTCGCTGATTACGGCGTCGCTGAACCGCCTGACCAATCTTGTCGATCTCTATCAGTATCTTGGCGGCGGCTGGATCGAACATTCGGGCGACACCCCGCGCCCCGCCGATGCGCCCTACGCGCAGCAAGCCGCACAGCCCACGCGCGTCGCCGCTCAGCCGTAACACGCTGAAACATCTGCTAAGCGCGCTAAACCTGGGCGCGCTTCCTCGTTGTTACATTCCGCCTACATCCCGACCAGCGCGTCAAACCTCGAGTGAGGCGCGGCGCGCTGCGTCGCTTTCTATTCCGTGTGGCAAACCGTTGAGCGGCCCGAGTGCCGACAAATCATCGCGTGAAATTCAATCGTCCAATCCGTCGTGTGTTGATCGCTGCAGGCATCGTGGCTGCCGGCGTGATCGTCTGGCAGGCGTTCGCTGCGCTCCACAAGCCGCCGCATCCCGAAGCGCAGGCCACGCCTGTCACCGTTGGCAGCGCGACGCGCGCCGACGTGCCGCTGCAACTGGACGCGCTCGGCACCGTCACGCCGCGCGCGACCGTGACCGTAAAGACGCAGGTGAACGGCACGCTCGAAGCCGTGCTCGTGAAGGAAGGCCAGCGTGTGAAAGCGGGCCAACCGATTGCGCGCATCGATTCGCGTGCGTTGCGTGCGCAACTGCTTGAAGCGCAAGGCACGCTCGAACACGATCAGGCGCTGCTCGCCAATGCGCAGGCCGATTTGACGCGTTATCAGACGCTGATCGACGGCGGTTCGATCTCGCGTCAGACGCTCGATACGCAACGCTCGACGCTGCGTCAGTATCAGGGCACCGTGAAGGCGGATCAGGGCAGCGTGGCGAACCTGCAGGTGCAGGTGGGCTACTGCGAGATCGTCGCACCGATGGACGGCACGATCGGCCTGCTCTCCACCGACGCAGGCAACTACGTGACGACCAGCGACACGACGGGTATCGCGACCATCACCAGCGACTCGCCGACCACCGTTGTCTACGCACTGCCCGAAGACAGGATGGGCGACGTGGTCGACGCGTTCCATGACAAGGGCGCGTTGCCCGTCGAGATTTTCGCGCGTGACAAGCGCACGGTGCTCGACCACGCGACGCTCGCCGCGATCGACAACCAGGCCGACACGACGACGGGCACGGTCAAGCTGAAGGCCAGCGCGCCGAACCGCGAAGGCCGCCTGTTCCCGAACCGCTTCGTCAATGTACGGATGACGGTTGGGACCTTGCAGAACGCGTTGACCGTGCCGACAGTCGCGATCCAGCACGGCTCATCCGGCGACTTCGTGCTGACGCTGAATGCCGCCGATGCAAAACAGGGCGCAGGCAAAGTCGCGTTGCGCCACGTCACGGCGGGTGTCTCGTACAACGACGCCACCGTGATCGATCAGAGCGACCTGAAAGCGGGCGACGTGATCTTGCTCGACGGCGCGGACAAGCTCGACGACGGCAGCGCCGTGAAGATCGTGCGCAACTGACGCGCCTTAGACGCAACCGATACCGATGGATATTTCCCGCCCGTTCATCCGCCGTCCTGTCGCGACGGGTCTGATGACGCTTGCCCTGCTGCTGATCGGCCTGATCGCGTACCGGCTGATGCCCGTGTCCGCGCTGCCCGAAATCGACTATCCGACCATCCAGGTCTATACGCAGTATCCGGGTGCATCGCCCGATGTGATCAGCACGTCCGTCACCGCACCGCTCGAAAAGCAGTTCGGGCAGATGGCGGGACTCAAGCGCATGAACTCGACGAGTTCGCTTGGCGTGTCGCTGGTCACGCTGCAGTTCCAGACCTCGACGAATCTCGATGAAGCCGAGCAGGAAGTGCAGGCCGCGATCAACAGCGCGAACAGCACGCTGCCGACGAATCTGCCGTATCCCCCGGTCTATAGCAAGGTCAATCCTGCCGATACAGCGGTGCTGACGCTCGCCGTCACGTCCGATGCGCTGCCGCTCACGCGCGTCGAAGATCTGACGGATACGCGCATTGCGCAGAAGTTATCGCAGGTGTCGGGTGTGGGTCTTGTCACGCTGTCGGGCGGTGCGCGGCCTGCCGTGCGGGTGCAGACCGATACGCGCGCGTTGAATGCGATGGGTTTATCGCTAGAAGACATTCGCACGGCGGTTGGCGATGCCAATGTGAACAGCGCGAAAGGCACCATCGACGGTCCGTTGCAAGCCTTCACTATCGACGCGAACGAGCAGCTCACGTCTGCTGCCGACTACCAGGATCTGGTGATTTCGTATCGCAACGGCGCACCCGTTCGCCTCGCCGATGTCGCGAAGATTTCCGAAGCTGCCGAATATCCGCGTCAGGCTGCGTGGAGCGGCGCGACGCCCGCGATCATCATTAACGTGCAGCGTCAGCCGGGCGCGAACGTGATCGAAGTGGTGGACCGGATCGAAGCGCTGCTGCCGCAACTGCGCGCATCGTTGCCCGCGACCGTGAAGATCAGCGTGCTCAGCGACCGCACGCAAACCATCCGCGCTTCCGTGCACGACGTGAAGATGGAACTGGCTGCGGCGATTGCGCTTGTCGTGATGGTCGTGTTCGTGTTTCTGCGCAGGCTCGAATTCACGCTGATTCCTGCTGTCACGGTGCCGTTCGCGCTGGTCGGTACGGTGGCGGGCATCTACGCGCTTGGCTTCTCCGTCAACAACCTCACGCTGATGGCGTTGACGGTGGCGACGGGCTTCGTCGTCGACGACGCCATTGTGATGCTCGAAAACGTGATGCGTCACATCGAAAACGGCGAGACGCCTCTGGATGCTGCGTTAAAAGGCGCGCGGCAGATCGGCTTCACGATTCTGTCGATTTCGGTCGCGCTCGTCGCCGTGCTGATTCCGCTGTTCTTCATGCCCGATGTAATCGGCCGACTGTTCCGTGAGTTCGCGTTGACGCTCGCTATTGCGATCGTGATTTCCGCGTGGGTTTCGCTGACGCTCACGCCGATGATGGCCGCCCGCATGCTGCGCGCCGATCACGCCGCGAGCGATAGCGATGCCAACGCGAAAGACTGGCTCGCGCGTTTGAATCGCGGCTATTTGCGCGGGCTCGATTGGGCTTTCGAGCATCGCGTGACGGTGCTTGTGATGGTGGGCATCACGACGTTGCTGACGTGTGTGCTGTTCGTGCTGTTGCCGAAGGGCCTGTTTCCCGAACAGGACACGGGCTTGATCGAAGGGATTTCGCTGGGGTCGCCGCGTGCATCGTTTGAGCGCATGGCGGCGTCGACCCGCACGCTGGCGGGCCGTGTCGCTAGCGATAGCGCGGTGGCGAGCGTGTCGTCGTTCGTCGGTATCGATCAGAACAATCCGACCATCAATCAAGGCCGCATGCTGATCACGCTGAAGGATGGCGATGCGAGCCGTACAGTCATCCAACGGCTGACGCGCGACGCTGCGCAGCGTGCGGACCTCAAGCTCTATCTGCATCCCGTACAGGATCTGACGCTCGACGACCAGATCAACGCGAACAGTTACCGCGTTGGCGTGCAGGCCACGGATCGCACCGAACTCAACGAATGGACGCAGCGTCTGCTCGACGCGCTGCGCGCCGACCCGATGTTCACCGATGTGCAGAGCCAGGCGCAACAGCAGGGCAACGTGCTGAAGTTCGACTTCGACCGTGCGACGGCGTCGCGGCTCGGCCTGACGGCGCAAGACATCGACAACACGCTTTACGACGCATTCGGCGACCGGCAGATTTCGACGATCTATACGCATGTGAACCAGTATCACGTGACGATCGGCGCGGACGTGCGGTTAGTCGGCGAGTCGCCGCTTGCGTTGCTCGACGGATTGTATGTGGGGACGACGAGTGCTTCTTCCTCGTCTACTTCGACCACGACTTCGACTTCCACATCCGCTTCGCTTTCGCCTTTGTCGAGCATCGCGACAGCAACAGTCGGCGCGGCACCGTTGACGATCCAGCGCCAGGCGCAATTCCCGTACGCCGACGTGTCGTTCAATCTCGCCGATGGCGTCACGCTCGGCACGGCGGTCAATCGCGTCGAAGCGATCGAAAAGAAACTCAATGCACCCGCGAGCGTGCAGATGAACCTCGAAGGTGCGGCGCAGCTTTACAGCACGTCGCTTTCCAATGAAGCCTTGCTGCTGGTCGGCGCGCTGGTGGCGGTGTATATCCTGCTCGGCATCCTGTACGAAAGCCTCGTGCATCCGTTGACGATTCTGTCGACGCTGCCTTCCGCCGCCTGCGGCGCGCTCGCTGCGCTGCTGTTGTGCGGTGGCGAACTCGACATCATCGGTTTGATCGGCATCGTGCTGCTGGTCGGCATCGTGATGAAGAACGCGATCATGATGGTGGACTTCGCGCTCGAACAGGAACGCACGCTCGGGCTCGCCGCACGAGATGCAATGCGCCGCGCGTGCGAACTGCGTTTCCGCCCGATTCTGATGACGACGTGCGCATCGCTGTTCGGCGCACTGCCGCTCGCGCTTGGCACGGGCATGGGCCACGAATTGCGGCAGCCGCTCGGCATCGCGATTATCGGCGGGCTGGTGGTGAGCCAGTTGCTCACGCTGTTCTCGACGCCCGTGATCTTCCTCGCGCTGCATCGTTTCGCGACGCGCGCCGCAATCACGCCGTCAGACGATCCGAACGCGAGCTAACGCATGAATCTGTCCGCTCCGTTCATCCGTCGTCCCATCGGCACGATGTTGTTAGCAATCGGTCTTGCGCTGTTTGGCATCGTCGCGTTCCGGCTGCTGCCCGTGGCCGCGTTGCCTTCGGTGGATTTTCCTGTGGTGATGGTCAGCGCGACGTTGTCGGGTGCGAACCCCGATACCGTCGCCAAGACGGTCACTGCGCCGCTCGAACGCGCCTTCGGCTCGATTGCGGGCCTCACGCAGATGACGTCGCAAAGCTCGTCGGGTTCGTCGCAGATTGTGTTGCAGTTCGATCTGAACCGCGACATCGACGGCGCCGCGCGCGATGTACAGGCGGCCATCAACGCCGCGCGCAGCAATCGGCCGACGACGCTGACGCAAACGCCGACGTATCGCAAGATGAATCCCGCTGCAGCGCCGGTGATGATCGTCGGCCTGACGTCGGATACGGTGGGCGTGGGGCAGATGTACGACTATGCGTCGTCTGTGCTGCAACAGAAGCTACTGCAGGTGGAAGGCGTCGGCGACGTGACGGTGGGCGGCGGCGCATTGCCCGCCGTGCGCGTCGAACTGAACCCGGATCAGTTGAGCCGCTACGGCATTTCGCTCGACAGCGTGCGCACCGCACTGGCGAACGCCAGCGTCGATCTGCCGAAGGGCGCGGTCAGCATGAACGGCCAGCACTATGTGATCGGCGCGAACGATCAGTTGATGGAACCCGCCGATTACAAACCGCTCGTGATCCGCACGCACGACGGCAGCGTCGTGCATGTCACCGATGTTGCGCAGGTGGTGAAATCGACGGAAGACCTGCGCAACTACGGTCTTGCGAACGGCAAGAACGCCGTGCTGCTGATCGTCTCAAAGCAGTCGAACGCCAACGTGATCAAAACCGTCGATGCGATTCGCGCGACGCTGCCGCAACTTGCGGCAGGCATGCCGTCGACTGTGAAGCTGAACGTCGTGCTGGACGGCACGCAGACGATCCGCTCGTCGGTGTTCGACGTCGAGATCTCGTTGCTGGCCGCCGTGCTGCTGGTGACGGCTGTGTCCTATGCGTTCTTCCGCGACTGGCGCAGCACGCTGATTCCCGCGATCACGGTGCCGCTCGCGCTGGCGGGCACCTTCACCGCGATGTACTTCCTCGGATACAGCCTGAACAACCTGTCGCTGATGGCGCTGACGATTTCGACCGGCTTCGTGGTCGACGATGCGATTGTGGTGGTCGAAAACATCATGCGGCATCTCGATCAGGGCAAGTCGCCGCTCGCTGCCGCGCTGGATGGCACGCGCGAAGTCGGCTTTACGGTGTTGACGATCAGCGTATCGCTGGTCGTGGTGTTCCTGCCGCTGATCATGATGAGCGGACTGGTCGGGCGGCTGTTCCGCGAGTTCTCGGTGTCGCTGGCCATTGCGATCCTGATTTCGATGGTGATCTCACTCACGCTCGCGCCGACGCTCGGACGCCTGCTGCTGCGCGGCGCGCCGCACAAGCAAAGCGAAGGCGCGTTCGGGCCGCGCGTCGAACGTGCATATGGCCGCAGTCTGCGCTGGGCATTGCGGCATCCGAAGACAATGCTCGCTGTCACCGTGTTTCTGCTGTTCGCTAACGTCGGCATGGTCGCGGTGATGCCGAAGGGTTTCTTCCCGATCGAAGATACGGGGCGGCTGATGGGCAGCATCCAGGCGTCGCAGAGCATCTCGTTTCAGGCGATGAAGCAAAAATTCGACGAGATCAACAGACGCATTTTGCAGAACCCGGATGTGCAATCGGTTTCGGGCTATGTCGGTGGGCGTAATGCGGTGAGCAACAGCATGATGTTCATTACGCTCAAACCTTTGTCCGAACGCAAACACAGCGCCGACCAGGTGATTGCCGATCTGGGTCGCCGCACAGCGGACATTCCCGGCGTGCGCCTGCTGATGCAATCGGCGCAGGACTTGATGTTCGGCGCACGGCAAAGCTCCGCGCAGTTCCAGTACACGGTGACCGCGGAGAATCAGGACGAACTAGACAAGTGGGTGCCGCGCATCGAGGCGAAGCTGCGGGCGCTGCCGCAATTGCGCGACGTGAACACGGATGTGCAGAGCGCGAGCCTGTCGATGATGCTGCAAGTGAATCGCGACGCAGCCGCGCGCCTGGGCGTGCCGTTCGAAGCCATCGACGATGCGCTGAATGACGCATTCAGCCAGCGCCAGATCGCGACGATTTACGGCCCGGCGAATCAGTATCACGTTGTGATGGAAGTCGCGCCGCAATACTGGCAGGATCCGAAGACGCTGGACACGCTGTACGTGCCTGCGACGAACGCGACCAGTACCACGAGTACCACGAGCACCACAACGCTTGTGCCACTGTCCGCGCTCGCCACGCGATCGCTTTCGCACGCGCCCGTCACGATTGCACACGACAACCAGTTTCCCGCTGTCACGCTGTCGTACAACCTGCGCGAAGGCGTGACGATGAGCGACGCGAACGCGGCCATCCAATCCGCTGTCGCTTCGCTGCATCTGCCGAACACGATCTTGCCCGGCTTCGCAGGACAAGGCGCGATGATGCAGCAGTCTGGCGGCAGCGAACTGTTGCTGATCATAGGCGCGCTGATCGCCGTGTATATCGCGCTCGGCATTCTGTACGAAAACCTCGTCCACCCGCTGACGATACTGTCGACACTGCCTTCAGCCGGGCTCGGCGCATTGATCGCGCTGTACGTCTGCGGCTACGAACTGACGATCATCGCGTTGATCGGCATTGTGCTGCTGATCGGCATCGTGAAGAAGAACGCGATCATGATGGTCGACTTCGCGGTGACGTATGAGCGCGAACAGCATGCGAGCGCTGAAGAGTCGATCTATCAGGCTTGCCTGACGCGTTTTCGGCCGATCATGATGACGACGCTCGCTGCCTTGCTTGGCGCCGTGCCGCTGATCGTCAGTTCGGGATACGGGCACGAGTTTCGTCATCCCCTTGGTGTTGCGATTCTCGGTGGCCTGATGGTCAGCCAACTCCTGACGCTCTTCACGACGCCCGTGATCTACCTCTGGCTCGATCGCTTCAACGGCCGCCGCGCCTCACGTAACGGAACCCCATCATGATGGACAAAGCAACCCGCACGATGCGGCGTGTGCATCGAACGGTAGTGGCTGCGGCCATTGCAGCACTGTGCGCGGGCTGCGCAGTCGGCCCCGACTACAAGCGGCCCGATGTCGCCACGCCTGCCACGTTCAAGGAAATGAGCAGCCCGGACGCTGGTGGCGTGTGGCAACAAGCGAAGCCCGATCCCGCAGCGTCGCTCGATAGCCGCTGGTGGACCATGTTCAACGATCAGACGCTCAACGATCTGTGCGAGCGCGCGCTGAAGGCCAACCAGACGCTCGCGCAGTACGAAGCGGCCTATCGCTCGGCGCGGGCGCAAGTGGCGTCGTCGCGTGCGAGCCTGTTTCCGACCGTGTCGTTTGCAGGCTCGGGCACGCGTTCGCGCACGGGTACCGGCAACAGCACGACGCAGATTTCGTCGGGCAGCACCACGACCAGCTATACGTCGAAGAGCGTGTCGGCGCAACTGGAGGCGAGTTGGGAGCCGGATCTGTGGGGCAGCGTGCGGCGTTCCGTCGAAGCCAGCGAGGCAAGCGCGCAGGCTACGGATGCGCAACTGGCGGGCGAACGCCTGAGCGTGATCGCGACGCTGGCCGTCGACTATTTCACCGTGCGTGCCGCCGATGCCGATCTCGCGATTCTCGATGAAGAACGCAGGATCGACGCCGAATTGCTCGCGCTGACGGAAGCGAAATACAAACAAGGCGTGTCGTCATATGACGATGTGCGCACCGCGCACAACACGCTTCAGACGATCGACGCAAGCATCGCAAGCGCGCAGCTCACGCGCCGTCAGTATGAGCATGCGATTGCCGTGCTGATCGGCGAAGCGCCTGCGGCGTTTTCCTTGCCCGTCCAGGCGGATTATCGGTTCGACCTGCCTGCGCTGCCGGTGTCGCTACCGTCTGCATTGCTGCAGCGGCGGCCCGATATCGTGCAGGCCGAACGCACCGTTGCGCAGTACAACGCGAAGATCGGCGTAGCAAAAGCGGGCTATTTTCCGACTATCACGCTTTCCGCAGATGGCGGCTGGAGCGGCACATCGCTCGCACATCTGATCTCGCTGCCGACGCGTTTCTGGTCGCTCGGTTTCGATGTCGCGCAGACCGTGTTCGACGCGGGTTCGACGGCTGCATCGGTGCGTGCGGCGCGCGCGAACTACGATCAGGAAGTGGCCGCGTACCGGCAGACCGTGCTGAGCGCATTCCAGGACGTCGAAGATTATCTGAGCGCGGTGCAGATCGCGACGCGCCAGGCGTCGTCGTCGAATGATGTCGCGCAGCGCAGTGGTGAACTGGCGGCCAGCCAGCAGCGCAATTTCACGGCGGGCACGTCGAGCCGCATCGATGTGCTCGACACGCAACTGACGCAGGTGCAGGACCGCAAGATCGCACTCGATTACAGCAGCACTGCGCTGCAGGACGCCGTCATGCTGGTGAAGGCGTTAGGCGGCGGTTGGGATGGGAATGTCAAAGAGGCGGACGCTTCTGACAAGTGACGCGCGCCGGCGACAGGTTGATCCTTGTACTTTCGATCATGTCGCCGGCTACAACGGCATCAGGCTGTCTGCGCTACCTGTTTCTGCTGCGCCACAAACCGATTCTCCGGACGCGCCAACCCCAGATGATCCCTCAGCGTGCGCCCCGAATACTCCTTTCGAAACAGTCCGCGCCGCTGCAATTCCGGCACGACCAGATCAGCGAATTCGCTCAAGCCGCCAGGCAACCACGGCGACATGATATTGAACCCGTCCGCGCCTTCTTCTTCGAACCATTGCTGCAACTGATCCGCGATGCTCTGCGGCGTGCCGATCACCTGCTGATGCCCGCGCGCTCCGGCAATCCGCAAATACAACTGACGTATCGTTAGATTGTCGCGCCGCGCGAGATCGAGCAAAAGCCGTTGCCGGCTCTTGCCGCCATTGGTTTCCGGCAACTCCGGCACCGGTCCGTCGACATCGTATTTCGACAGATCCACACCGCCTGACATGTTCGACAGCAACTGCAGCCCGACGACAGGATGAATCAGGTCCTGCAACGCATCGAACTTGTCCTGCGCCTCCTGCTGCGTTCTGCCGATGACAGGAAAGATGCCCGGCATGATCTTCAGATCCTCGGGGCGCCGTCCATAACGCGCAAGCCGCCCTTTGACATCGCGATAGAACTGCTTCGCTTCGTCGAGCGTCTGATGGGCGACGAAGATCACTTCAGCCGTTTGGGCGGCGAGTTCCCTGCCCGCGTCGGATGCGCCTGCCTGAATCACGACGGGCCGTCCCTGCGGCGAGCGCGCGACGTTCAACGGACCGCGCACCTTGAAATGCTTGCCGCGATGTTCGAGCACGTGAAGCTTGTCGACATCGAAGTAGACGCCGCTCGCCTTGTCGCGCAGAAACGCATCGTCTTCCCAGCTATCCCACAGGCCCGTCACCACGTCGTGGAATTCCTTCGCGCGCTCATAGCGCAGCGCATGGTCGGGATGCTGGTCGAAGCCGAAGTTGTGCGCCTCCGTTTCCGTGCTCGATGTAACGAGATTCCAGCCTGACCGTCCGCCACTCAGATGATCGAGTGACGCAAACTTGCGCGCGACGTTGTACGGTTCGTTGAATGTTGTCGAAACCGTAGCGACGAGTCCGACATGGGACGTGACGACGGAAAGCGCCGACAGCAGCGTCAACGGTTCGAAGTGGTCGGCGCGCGCCGTGCGCGACAGCGAAGGCAGATGCGTGTCGCGCACACTGACGCTATCGGCGAAAAAGATCGCGTCGAATTTGGCGCGTTCCGCGATCTGTGCAAGCTGCGCGTAGTGTGAAAAGTCGAGTCCGCCTGTTGCATGCGTGTCCGGGTGGCGCCACGCGGCAATGTGATGACCCGTTTCCATCAGGAATGCGCCGAGACTGATCTGTCGTTGGTGTTGTCGTGCTTCGCTCACTGTGGTTCCCTTGATCGAGGTCGAAAGAAATCGCGCTTTACCATGCAAGACGCCATTCGCCGATACGCGGTTCGCGTGCAGCCGCGCGTTGGCCGCCGCCGGGCGTGTCGTGATGGTCGGAGGCGGGGCGCTCGCTGAAATCGGCGAGGATCTGTTCGCGCAGTTGCGCGAAGCGTGCGTCGTTGCGTTCGCGCGGACGCGGCAGATCGACGTGCGCAATGCGCTTCACGCGGCCTGGGCGCGGTGCCATCGTCACGACGCGATCGCCCAGATAGATCGCTTCGTCAACGTCGTGCGTGACGAGAATCATCGTGATGCGTTCGTGTTCCCAGATGCGCTGCAACTCGTTTTGCAGACGGCTGCGCGTGAGTGCATCGAGTGCGCCGAAGGGTTCGTCGAGCAGCAGCACGCGTGGCCGGTTCACGAGTCCGCGTGCAATTGCCACGCGCTGCGCCATGCCGCCCGATAGCTGATGCGGATACGCATGCTCGAAACCTTCGAGACCAACCAGCGCCACATGCTCGGCCACCGCCTCGCGCTTCTGTTGCTGCGACAGCGGTGCGTTGCGCAAGGCCGCGAGTATGTTCTGCGATGCCGTGAGCCACGGAAACAGCCGATGATCCTGAAACACGATGCCGCGCTCCAGTGACGTATCGCGCACGCGCTCGCCATCGACGCTGATGTTGCCGCGATAGTCGGCATCGAGTCCCGCGATCAGGCGCAGCAGTGTCGACTTGCCGCAACCGCTCGCGCCGAGCACGCTGACAAACTCGCCTTGCGCGATGTCGAGCGAAATATCGTCGAGTACGAGCAGGGCGCCGTTTGCTTCGTCCTGTTGCGGGTAGCGCTTGCTGACGTTACGAATGCGGATGCCTTCGGAGACTGTCGTGGACATAGGGTGTTCCTTCGATGTGGTTGCCTGCTTGTGTCATGCCGCCGTGCGCCGCGCCAGCACACGCCGTTCGACGCCGCGCGCAAGGGCGTTGAGCGCCCAGCCGGTGATGCCGACGACGATGATGCCGAACAGCACCAGATCCATCCTGAACTGCTCGCTGCCGTCGATCAGCGTGTTGCCGATTCCGCTGCCCGCGACGAGCAGGTACTCGGCACCGAGCGTGGCGAGCCACGAATAGATCAGCGCGAGATAGATGCCCGTGAAAATCGACGGCAGCGCAGCGGGCAGGATCACGAAGCGCGCCATCTGCAGGCGCGAGTAGCGGAAAGCGCGTGCCACTTCCACGTAACGCGGCGAGACGGCGTGTATGCCGTCGCATGTATGCGCAGCGACAGGCAGCAGCGCGGCCAGCGAGAGAAACACGACCTTCGCCATATCGCCGAGACCGAACCACACGGAGATCAGTGGGATCCACGCGAACAGCGAGATCTGCTTGAAGGTATCGAAAGTCGGGCCGATCACGCGCGCGGCAACGCGCGAGAAGCCAAGTGCCGCGCCAAGCAGCAGGCCGCCCGCCGTGCCGATCACGAAACCGCTGGCTTCGCGCGCGAGCGACGCGGACCGCGCACGCAGCAGCGCACCGCTTTCGATCTGCTGCCAAGCGGTGCGCGCGACATCGGCAGGGCTGACCAGTAGGCCGCTCTTCACCAGATGCAGTGCCGACACGAGCCACCATAGTGCGAACGCAGCGAGCGGCAAGACGAGCCCGCGCCAGTTGAACGCAGCCAGACGCTTTTTCAGCGCGGATTCGCGCGCGGGTGTGACGGGCGCATCGCAACTGCATGGCGGTGGCCCGCTGATCTTGCGCGGTGAGAACAGCCGTGACGGCGATAGCGAACGCGTGAACGACATGACGTATGCCTCGATCGAATGGTTTATTCGCGGAACGCGGAAGGTTGCCCGCGCCGCAGACGGGCTTCGAGCGCATCGAGCGCGCGGTTGATCGCAAAGCCGATTGCACCGACGATCACGACGGACGCCATCACCAGATCGAGCTGGAACAGCTGTCGGCCATACACGATCAGGTAACCCAGCCCTTCCGACGATGCCACCAGTTCCACCACGACAAGCGCGAGCCACGCTTTCGTGAAGGCGAGCCGCACGCCCGTGGCGAGTGTCGGCACGGCGGCAGGCAGTACGACGTAAGCAATGCGCTGCCAGCGGTTGTAGCCGAACACGCGCGCGACTTCGTCGAGCGTGGCGGGTGTTTGTCGCACGCCTTGCATCGTGCTCAGCGTGACGGGCACGAGCGCGGCGTGAGCGATCAGCAGATACTTGAGCGGCTCGCCGACGCCGACCAGCAACAGCAGAAACGGCAGCCAACCGAGCACGGGAATCTGCACCAGCGCGTTGAACGCGGGCAGCACATAGGCTTCCACGGTGCGCGACAAACCCAAAGCCGCGCCGATCAGCACGCCCGCCAATGTGCCGACACCGAAGCCAACCAGCACCCGTTGCAGGCTCACCAGCGTGTTGCGCACGAGATCGCCGCTCACGGCGAGTTCGTGCAGCGTGTCGAATACCTGTTGTGGCGGCGGCAGAATCTGCGGCGCGATCCAGCCGCGCGCACAGCCGATGCTCCAGAGCGCGAACAGCGCAGCGGGCAGCAGCCAGGGCGCGAGATGCCACGCGACCGTGCGAAGACGGCGTCGCGCATGCTCATGGGTGTCACTCGCAGGGTCCGATGTGGCGCGCTTCGACACGACGGCCCACTGATCCATTGCCTTGCTCATCGCGGCCTCCGTCAGCCTAGCGGCTTGCCTTGCGCGTCGTAGCGCGTCCAGTAGTGATCGAGCGACTGCGTGCGCAGCGCGTTGTCGAGATAACGCGTTTCGAACCAGCCATCCACGTCGACAGGCTGACGGATCAGCTTGAGTTTGAGCGCGTCGCTCGCCACCGCCTTGTAGCGCGCGACGATGAACGGATCGATCAGCGGCGAATTGCGCGACTTCAGGCTGTCCTTGCCAAACTCCGCCTGCCACGATTCGTAGCTCACACCGCTTTTGGCCCACAGCTTGAAGAGGGCATCGCGGTTCGCTTCGTCGGACGACCATTGCGAGCCTTTGACGAACACATTGACCACGCGCTGCACGATGTCGGGATGCGCGCGATCGAAATCGTCGAGTACGAGCAGATGCGATTGACGCGTGTATTGCGGCCCATCCGTCTGCGACTCGTAGATGATTTTCGCCAGTCCCTGATCGCGCAGCTTGTAGAGGTGGTAATCGTTGACCGACGCGTCGATACCTTTCGACGACAACGCCGCCAGCGAACTCGCCGAATCGAGATTGATCACGCGCAGATCGCGTTCGTCGAGCTGGTTGGCGGCGAGCACGTTATCCGCGACGAGCTGCAGATTGGTGCCGCGAAAAATCGACACGCGCCGTCCCTTCAGATCCTTCACCGACTGCACGTTCGAATCGGGTGGCACGCCGATCTTCACGCCAGTACGGACGCCGGATTCGAGCAGAATGCGCGTTTTCAGCCCGTTCGCGCGGCCAAGCACGGCGGGCAGATCGCCCTGAAACGCGAAGTCGAGCGATTTGTCGGCGATGGCTTCGTTGACGGCCGGTCCTGCGCCCTTGAAGAACAGCCATTCGACCTTGATGCCATCGGCGGCGAATTCCTTTTCGAGCAGTTGCTGCTGCTGCACGGTCGCAGCGGGCGAGCCGCCGAAGGTAGGTGGATCGCCTGTGCCTTGCTGCGCGACACCGATGCGGATCACGGCGGGTTTATCGGCGTGCGCTTGCGGCACGGTGAACGCCAGCGCAGTCGCAAGCAGAACGGACTTCACGAGCGTGAAGGTGCGGCGGATTCGGTTGTCCATTGAATAAGCGGATTCGTTTGAATGAGGAGATGAGCGGCGGGCGGCTGCCGGCGGGCTCAATGCGCGAGCGGTTTGCGCGCTGTGGCGAAGATCATGCGGCGCGTCAGCTGCAGGCCGCGCGGACCGCGATGCGCTTCGAGCGCAACGGCGAGACGCGCGCGCAAATGCGCCACCTGTGGCTCAGGAAGCGACGACAGGAAGTTGCCGAACGAACTGGCGCGGCTGAAGGACAGCACATCGTCGACGGTGTCGAAGGCGTCGTCGAATGCGCGGATTTCATTGAGCGTGACCTCGAAACCCAGCGACACGAGCAGCGTCGCCGCGCTATCGCGCGTGAGCTTGTTCGGCGCGCCGATGTCGGCGTGTTGCGACTCAGGGTCGCTGTCGGTCAATGCGTGCAGCACGCGATGCAGATCGTGCGGCACATCGGCAGGCATGGTCGTGAAGCCGATCCGGCCGCCCGGCTTCAGCACGCGCCACGCTTCGCGCAAGGCCTGTTGCTGGTCCGGTATCCAGTGAATCACGCTGTTCAGGTAGACGACGTCGAAGTGCGCATCGGCGATGCCGGCGAGATCCTCGGCGCGGCCTACGCGTGCCGCGAAACGGCCCTGTGCACGTTGCAATGCGCGTTCGACCCGTAATGGCAAGGGATCGAGTCCGAGCGCTTCGCCTTGCGGGCCGACGCGTTGCGCGGCGGATTCCGTCAGACGGCCCGTGCCGCAGCCGACGTCGAGCACGCGTTCGCCTTCGCGCAGAGCGAGCGCGTCGAGCAGTTGCAGACCGTGATTGAACTGGCGAATGCCGAGCCGATCGTATTCATCGGCGAGCGTGGCGGAATCGAGTTGCAGGCTGGGTGCTTTCGACATAGGAATGAGCGCATCCGTCGTAGTGGAGCGCTCATTCTTGTCGACGCAGTACGTCAGGACAAGAAAGCAATCGAGCTATTCATATGCGCTGCGATGCTTTTCTGCCGCAGTTTGATGCGTGATGTCCGCTATCGTGAACGGGCATCTGCAACAGTGAATATTGCCGATGCCTGTTTGGCGGGATTGCCGGTTACGCGTGCTGCGCGCCGCTTCAATCTGTCAGCGCTTCGCGTTCGAGCTCGCGCAGCGGAATGTGGCGGACATCGCGCCCCTTCACGACGAACACGACAAATTCCGCAATGTTCTTCGCGTGATCGCCGATGCGCTCCAGCGCCTTCGCGATAAACAGATATTCGAGGCCAACCGAAATGTTGCGCGGCGTTTCGTTCATATGCGTCGCGAGCCGCTGCACAAAGGTGCGGAATACTTCGTCGATGGCCTTGTCGTCGCGCACGATCTGCGCAGCGGCGGCGGCATCCATGCGTGCGAACGCGTCGAGCACGCGATGCAGGATGGACGACGCCATCTCACCGCATTTCTTCAGTTCAGTCAGCGACACGGAAGACGGGCTGCCCTGTTCGTCGATACGGCGCATGCGCTTGGAGATCTTGCGCGCTTCGTCGCCCATGCGTTCGAGGTTGGTCACGCATTTCGACATTGCCATCAGCAGGCGCAGGTCGCGTGCAGCGGGCTGACGGCGCGCGATCACGCGATGAATTTCTTCGTCGATTTCGACTTCGAGCGCGTTCAGTTCGTGTTCGCTGGCACGGATGTCTTCGACCAGCGACGGATCGTAGGCGTCGAGCAGGGACAGACAGCGGGTGATTTGCCGTTCGACCACGCCGCCCATTTCCAGCAGGTTGGTCGAGAGCATGTTGAGCGAGGCGTCGAACTGACTCGAGAGATGCTTGTCGGACATGATTCGCCTCCTTGCCACGCAGGCGCATTGATGATTGGAAGACGACCTGCCGCGTTAGGGGCAGATGACGCCTGAAACCGTATATATCGTTTTATGTTAACGGTGCAAAAATACGTATGCAAGGCGGGAGAACGCTGTGCGCAGGGGCGTTGTATGGAGGCAACTGGGGGGTTGTAATATTGTGCGATTTTGCTTTTTTTAGTTTTTGTTTCGCATGCCGGCGGTTTCTGCCGCGTGTGATGCTGCTGGCGGTGTGAAGGCGTTGCCCCATCCAGGGGCAACGCGCAAAGGGTCAAGTTACATCGCGGTAGCTACAGGTCGAAGCGATCCAAATCCATCACCTTCGCCCACGCCGCAACAAAGTCGCGCACGAATTTCTCTTGCGCATCTTCACTGGCATACACCTCGCTGAGCGCGCGCAGCTGCGAATGCGACCCGAAGATCAGATCAACGCGAGTACCCGTCCACTTGATCTCGCCTGTCTTGCGATCAGCGCCTTCAAACACATCCCGCGCCTGCGAAACAGGCGTCCACTCAATCCCCATATCGAGCAGATTGCGGAAAAAGTCGTTGGTCAGCGCCTCGGGCCGACTGGTCAGCACACCATGCGAGTCGCCACCCGCCTGCACCTTCAGCACCCGCAGGCCGCCACTCAGCGCCGTCATCTCCGGCGCGGTCAAGGTCAACAACTGCGCCTTGTCGATCAACAACGCCTCGGCCGGCCCACTGAACTTGCCCTTGAGGAAATTGCGGAAGCCATCGGCAAGCGGCTCCAACGCACCGACCGATTCCACATCCGTCTGATCTTGCGAGGCATCCATCCGTCCCGGCGTGAACGGCACCGTCACGGCATGACCCGCATTCTTCGCGGCCAGTTCGACGCCCGCGCCGCCCGCCAGCACGATCAGATCAGCCAGCGAAATCTTCTTGCCGCCCGCTGCCGCGCCGTTGAACTCGCCTTGAATGCCTTCGAGCGTCTTCAACACTTTCGCCAATTGATCAGGCTGATTGACCACCCAGTCTTTCTGCGGCGCAAGACGGATACGCGCACCGTTGGCGCCGCCGCGCTTGTCCGAACCGCGGAACGTCGAGGCCGATGCCCACGCCGTCGATACCAGCTCCGACACGGACAGCCCCGAAGCCTGGATCTTCTGCTTCAGCGCCGCAATGTCGCCAGCATCGACCACCGGATGATTCACAGCCGGAATCGGGTCTTGCCACAGCAATTCTTCGGCAGGCACTTCCGGGCCGCGCTAGCGGGCGCGCGGGCCCATGTCGCGGTGCGTCAGCTTGAACCAGGCGCGCGCGAATGCATCGGCAAATTCGTCCGGGTTCTGCATGAAGCGGCGCGAAATTTTTTCATACGCGGGATCGAATCGCAGCGACAGGTCCGTGGTGAGCATGGTCGGCAGCAGTTTCTTCGACGGATCATGCGCATGCGGAATCGTGGGCGCGGCACCTTTGGCGACCCACTGGTTCGCCCCTGCCGGACTCTTGGTCAACTCCCATTCGTGGTTGAACAGGTTCTCAAAGAAGCCCATGCCCCATTTCGTTGGCGTGGCCGTCCATGTCACTTCGAGGCCGCTCGTGATCGTATCGCCGCCCCGGCCGCTGCCGAACGCGTTTTTCCAGCCGAGCCCCTGGCTTTCGAGTTCGGCGGCTTCGGGTTCAGCGCCGACGTTATCGGCGGGTCCGGCGCCGTGCGTCTTGCCGAAGGTGTGGCCGCCCGCGATCAACGCGACGGTTTCTTCGTCGTTCATCGCCATGCGCGCAAAGGTTTCGCGGATGTCGTGCGCCGCCGCAACCGGGTCGGGGTTGCCGTCGGGGCCTTCCGGATTCACGTAGATCAGGCCCATCTGCACCGCGCCTAGCGGATTCTCGAGATTGCGGCCGCCATCCGTGCGGCTGGTTTCTTCGCCGTGCAGTTCCTCGTCCGCGACGAGTACGCCTTCGTCGCCGGCATCGCGCGGTGCCGCGCCTTTGCCGTAGCGAACGTCGCCGCCTAGCCAGGTCTTTTCGTTGCCCCAGTAGACGTCCTGGTCAGGTTCCCACGTGTCTTCGCGGCCGCCGCCAAAACCAAAGGTCTTGAAGCCCATGGTTTCGAGTGCGACGTTGCCTGACAGAATCAGCAGATCGGCCCATGAAATTTTCTGGCCATACTTCTGCTTGACCGGCCATAGCAGACGACGCGCCTTGTCCAGGCTGACATTGTCGGGCCAACTGTTGAGGGGCGCGAAACGCTGCTGGCCACGGCCGCCGCCTCCACGGCCATCGCCGGTGCGGTACGTGCCCGCGCTGTGCCATGCCATGCGGATAAAGAGCGGTCCGTAGTGGCCGAAGTCGGCGGGCCACCAGTCCTTCGAATCGGTCATGAGCGCCGCGAGATCCTTCTTCACGGCGGCGAGGTCGAGGCTCTTGAATGCCTCGGCATAACTGAAATCCTTGTCCAGTGGATTGGACCGGCTGGAATGCTGACTGAGCAGATCCAGTCGAAGCTGCTTTGGCCACCAGTCACGGTTGGTCGTTCCGCCGCCGGCGGCGTGTATGAAGGGGCACTTTGCATCGTTTGACATGCGTCGTCTCCTTGTGAGGATCTCTACTCTGCTTTCTACGATGGTGTCAGGCTCGTGTGACAGACAGTCGGCCCACCTCGGGTGTGGGTTCGCGAACGCGCCGGCATGCGCGATTGCGCATATCGTGGCGTGTCGGCATATCTGTGCCACTTCAATATATGCGACGGCGGAGCGCAACTGAATTCGATTGCGGCAATGCCGCCCATAGACCACCGCTATAGCGCTCATTGCCGTGGTCTTCGGATGAAACGCTGCGCTGCATCACGTATTCTTTTTGGGTTTGCATGTCGGCCCGCCCTGATTCCAGCTGGATGCGCAATCGAACCTGAGGAGCAGAACATGGAAGACGTGGATGTACTTGTCGTCGGCGCGGGGCCGGTCGGCTTGCTGCTCGGCACCGAATTGCAGCGCGACGGCGTCGCCGTGCGCGTGATCGATTCGATGCCGGAGCGATCGTTCTTTTGTAAGGCGCTTGGCGTGACGCCGCGCACGCTGGAGATTTTCGACGATCTCGGCATCGTCGATCGTGCCATCGAGGCGGGTATCTGGCTCTCGGGTGTCGAAACATGGGTGGACGGGGCGATGATGCCGGCGCGGAGCATGCATCTGCCCGAGCAGGGCTTGCCCTACGGCTCGCTTTCGCTTGCGCAATATGAAACCGAGCGCCTGCTCGAGGCGGCTTTTGCGGAGCGCGGCGGACGTGTGAGTTACGGCTTCACGCTCGACAGCTTTGTCGAAACGGACGATGCCATCGACGCGTTTCTGACCGGTCCGCACGGCGAAGCACGTACGGTGCGTTGCCGGTGGCTGGTTGGATGCGACGGCGCGCATAGCAAGGTGCGCGCGGCGCTGGGCTTGCAGTACGAAGGCGCGCAGTTTCCGCAGACCTTTGCGCTGGCCGATCTCGACGTGGCGTGGGCGCAGCCGCGCGGGCCGATGTATCGCTTCGAATGGAGCGACGCGGCGCGCGCGAAGACCACGATCGCCGCGGTTCCTGTGCGCGGATCGGCGCAGCGTTACCGGCTGTCGATGATCGTGCCCGAAGAACAAGCGGCGTTGCTGGCGGGCAATGCGTCGCCCGATTTCGACACGATGAGCGCGCTCATGCTGCCCGCGCTGCCGGAAGGCACGCGTCTGTCGTCGATGCGCTGGTCGTCGGTGTATCGGGTGAGCCATCGCATCGCGTCCGCGTATGGGACGGGGCGTGTGTTCATCGCGGGGGATGCGGCGCACATTCATCCGCCTGTCGGTGGACAGGGCATGAACACGGGTTTGCAGGACGCGCATAACCTCGCATGGAAACTCGCGCTCGTCGCCAAGGGCCTTGCGCATGCTGCGCTGCTGGAGAGCTATTCGGCGGAGCGGCATCCCGTCGGTGTGGACGTGGTGCAGGCGACGAGCGCCGCGCTCAACGCCGTGCTCGCCAGGCAGGCTGCCAACCCCGCGATGCGCGAGACACAACTGCTGATCACGTATCGCGGCAGTCCGATCGTCGCCGATGCATGCGAGGGCGCAGACCCCGCGTTACCCGCACCCGGCGACCGTGTGCCGGACGTGCATGGCCTGACGCAGCGATTTGTCGGCCGTCCGCGTCGTCTGCACGAGTTCATAGGGCATGGGCGGCATGTGCTGCTCGGTTATGTCGATGCATCGGGTTCGCAGCTTCAGGCATTCGTCGATGGCTGTCGCGCGCTGGGCGAGTCGCTGCCGGGCGCAGTGTCGGCGGTATTGATTACGGCGCCGGGCTGCGCCGTGGCGGAAGACGAACGGATGACCGTGCTGACGGACGAGCAGGGTGCGTTTGCGTCGGCATTCGGGGCATCCGGCGGCGCGGTATGGGTCGTGCGGCCGGATGGGTACATCGGCTGGCGAGGCCGTGAATGCACGAACGATGCTGTGAGCAACTGGGGGCGCATCTTTCGCGCCTAGCCATCGCGCAGTGCGCGCGCAAACAAGACATCGGTTCACGCACAGACAAATGCCCGGGCGCGTCAAAAACGATACTGCATGCATCGTCCCCCACGCCCGAGGTTCCCATGTCCCCGCCTGCCCGCGCCCGCTGGCCGTATGTGTTTGTCTCCGCGTTTCTCGGCACGGCCATCGAGCAATACGATTTCCTGCTGTACGGCACGGCATCGGCGCTCGTGTTCAACCGGCTTTTCTTTCCGAACCTCGATCCGCTGGCGGGCACGATTGCATCGCTTGGCACGTATGCAGCGGGCTACTTCGCGCGCGGCGCGGGCGCGCTGATCTGCGGGCATTTCGGCGACCGCATCGGCCGTAAGACCTTGCTGATGGTCACGCTGCTCGTGATGGGCATTGCATCGACGCTGGTCGGTTGCCTGCCCACCTATGCCTCCATCGGCATCTGGGCGCCCATCCTGCTGACGACGCTACGCGTGCTGCAAGGCTTCGCCATCGGCGGCGAGCAGAGCGGGGCGATCGTGCTGGGCGTCGAGAGCGCGCCCGCGCATCGTCGAGGTCTGTACGGCAGCTGGAGCAATTCGGGTAGCTACGGCGGTGTGCTGCTATCGACGGGCGCTCTGCTGCTCACTGCGCTGCTGCCTGAGCCTGCGTTTCTGGCGTGGGGCTGGCGTCTGCCGTTTCTGTTCAGTGCGGTGCTGGTGGTGATCGGCCTGATTGGCCGCGCGCGTTTGCCGGAGACCGCCGAGTTCGCGCAATTGCAGGCACGTGGTGGTGTCGCGCGCTTTCCGCTGCGCGATCTGATGCGCGACCACGCGCGCGCCGTGCTGATTGTTTTCATGGCGCGGCTGGGCGAGATTACATGGTCGGTGTTCGTGGTGCTGTTTGCCGTCGCCTATGTGACGGTGCAACTCAAGCTGCCGAAGTCCGTGATTCTCGGCGCGATCATGAGCGGCGCAGCGCTCGGCGTATTCATGGTGCCGCTGTTCGCGGCGTTGTCGGACCGCATCGGACGCAAGCCGATTTATCTCGCAGGACTGGTGGCGTGCGCGCTCTACGTATGGCCGTTCTTTGCGCTGCTGAACACGCGCGACCCGATGTGGATCAGCGTGGCCGTCGTGCTCGCGCTGGGCGTCGTGCATCCGATGATGTATGGCCCGCAAGGCGGCTTCTTCGCCGATATGTTCGATGTGCGCGTGCGCTTTTCGGGGGTATCGATGGGTGCGATCGGCGCGATTGTCGGCGGTGGCGTCAATCCTTTGATCTGCTCGTCGCTGCTTGCGCAAGGGCATGGCAACCCGCATTCAGTGGCGGTCTACATCACGGCGTGTGCGCTGGTTGCCGCGTGCTTCACGTTCTTCGCGCCGCGGCGCACGCACGATGCGGTGCATGCCGAGCCACTGAATCATGCGCCCGATGTCAGCGCGAGTCCGCTGGGCGATGCGCGTTCGGCTTAAGCACAACTTTTGATGGAGCAATCGATGAGTGAACAGGACCGCAACGATCCGAACGACGGCCTTGCCGCAAAGATGGACCGCAAGCTCGAACAGGGCGCGTGGGACGCACGCCAGAAAATCGCGCTGACGTGCCGCATGCTTGCGCACGAAGGACATTCGGAAACGCTCGCCGGGCAGATCACCGTGCGCGAACCCGACGGCACGTTTCTGACCACGGCAATGGCCTATGGATTCGACGAGGCGACGCGCAGCAACGTGATCCGCATCGACGACGAGATGAACGTGATCGAAGGCCGCGGCATGGCGAATCCGGCGATCCGCTTTCACCTCTGGATCTACCGGCGACGGCCCGACGTGAACTGCATCGTGCACACGCATCCTCCGTATGTGAATGCGCTGTCGATGACAGGCCGTCCGCTCGAAGTCGCGCACATGGACGCCACGCCGTTTCACGACGATTGCGCGTTCCTGCGCGAATGGCCGGGCCTGCCGATCGGCGATAGCGAAGGCGAGATCATCTCAGCAGCGCTCGGCAACAAGCGTGTAATTCTGCTGGCGAACCACGGCTTTCTGGCGGCGACGTCGTCGCTGGAAGAGTCGGCGTATCTGTCGGTGCTGATCGAGCGCGCGGCGCGCAGTCAGATTCTTGCGCAATCGATCGGCGAGCTGAAGCCGATCGATGCGGAGCGCGCGAAAGAATCGCATGACTTTCTGCTGTTGCCGAGCATCGTCAGGTCGAGCTTTGCGCTGTTCGCGCGGCGCGTCATCAAACGGGAGCCGGACGTGCTGTTCTGAGCGTGGCGCGCCGATATCCCATGCGAGAATGGGTCATCGCGACATCATGATCGTCCAGCGGCGTCCAGGCCGGAAGGATTTCGCCATGCCCGACAGTTCCGCATTTCGTTTGCCGTATGCGCCCAAGCTGTTCCCGATGCCGTCGCGCGGTATCGACGAGCTGAAGCGTTCGCTCGATTACATCGTGATGCCGGGCGAACTGCGTTTCGACGACGAGATCGCGCACGACGAATTGCGCGCTTGCAGACTGACGGGCGGCGGCGTGCTGGCGACGGCGCATATGGGCCGCCAGGAAGTGCGGCACGACAACGATCATCTGCGCTGGCTCACGGGCGACGATGTGATCGTGCTGATCGCGCTGGCCGGGCGCGGCACGGTCACGCAGCAGGGCTGCACGCTGCCGTTCTCCAAGGGCGACGTCACGTTCCGCCGTGCGCGCGTGCCGTCCGTTGCGCGCATCGACGAGCCGGCGCATCTGCTGATGATCCGTCTGCCGATCGCGCGTTTTCTCGGGCAGGCGGTGTCGCGGCATGCGCAGTTTCGTCCGCAGCGCGCGGACGCTGCGTCGGGCATCGTGAAGAGCCTGCATTGCTTCGTCGATCAGGTATTGCCGTCGTTCGAGAGCATGAGCCCTGTTACGCTCGCTGCTGCCGAAGAAGCGCTGGTCGCGTTGCTCGGCGCGGCCTATCGGGAAGCGGAAGAAATCGCGCAACGCACGGGCGATGCCGCAGCATCGGCAGCCGCGCAGCCGCTGCGCTGGGTGCAACTGACGCGCTTTATCGACGCCAATCTCTGCGACCCGGAACTGGATGTGGAAGCCTGCGCCATCGGGCTCGGTGTGTCGAAACGCTATGTGCACAAGCTGTTCGAAGCGCTCGATCTCCAATACGGCAAATACGTGTTGCAGCAGCGGCTCGCGCGGTGCCGCGACGAATTGCTCAACCCTGTGTTGTCCGGTCTGTCGATCGAACAGATTGCGTATCGCAACGGCTTCAACGACGCCGCCCATTTCAGCCGGCGGTTTCGCGATGCCTACGGCGTCGCGCCGCGCGAGTTTCGCAAGCGCGAGCATTTGATCTGATGCGTCTGCCCTGATTCCGCGCGCCTTTTAAGCGGCCGATGCGCCGCTGATGTATGATAATGATTCTCATTAAGACACTCTTTTGTTTAGCGTCCCGCCCATGCGCGAGTTCTTGCCGGTCGCGCTCGCGTTTGTCAGCGCGCTTCTCTTCTATCTTGGATCGCCAGGTCAGCAATGGCGCGCTGCGCCGCTATGGCCGCGTTTCTCGCGCCGGCTGGCGTTGATCGCGCTGGGCGCGTCGCTGGTGCCAGGCATTGCCGAGGGTCATCTGGCCGCGACACTTTCCATCGTCGTGACGACGCTGATGGCCGGCTTTGTCGCGTTTCCGTTCGTGGCTGCCTTGCGCAACCGGCGCGCATCAGGAACCACGCGATGAGCGACGTCACCCGCGACACGGCGGCGAAGAAACCCAAAGTCGAAGGACACTGGATCGGCAAAACGACAGCGGGCGTGATCTGCGGATTTATCGTCGCGCTCGCGCTGAGCGGCCTGTTGGTGCGGCTCGCGCCGAGTGCGAGCATCGACGCTGCGAAAGCCGAAACCGCGATGTTGTTCGTGCCGCTCGTCTGGACAGGCATTTTCTCCGCCGCGTACTTCTTTCGCAGCGGATTGCGCGCGTGGCTGTGGCTGGGCGCGGCGAGCGTCGTCACGCTCGCACTCTTCGAACTCTGCAAGTAATTTCCATGCGCACCGATCTCATACGCGTCTACAAGACCGTGCATACGTGGACGGGCGTGATCTGTGGACTCGCGCTGTTCATCTGCTTTTACGCGGGTGCCGTCACGATGTTCAAGGATCAGCTGATCGACTGGACCACGTCGCCTGCGAGCGCGCATCAGCTGATTCGCGTCGACGAATCGCCGAAGCTCATCGAGCAGGTGCTCGCGACGCAACCCGACGCGCGCAAATATCTGTCGCTGCGTTTTCATGACCGCGATCACGCTTGGCTCTCGTGGCCGACGCATGGCCGCACGCAGCGCGCGACGGCCACGTTCGATTCAAATGGGCAGTTGCATGTCGAGACAACCCATCCATCCGATGTCGCGCAGTTCGTCAACGTGCTGCACATGACGGCGGGCGTGCCGGGCGGCTTCAATGTCGGCATGGGCGTGATGGGCGTGGTGTCGCTGCTGTATGGGCTGGCGCTGGTGTCGGGCGTGATCGTGCTGCTGCCGACGCTGATCAAAGACCTGTTCGTGCTGCGCATCGGCAAGAATCTCAAACGGATGTGGCTCGATGCGCACAACGTGGTCGGCATTCTGAGCCTGCCGTTTCATCTGGTGATGGCGCTGTCGGTGGTCGGCTTCGGGCTGCATGATTACATCTACAGCGCGCAGGACAAGCTGATCTACGACGGCAAGCTGCAACCGATGCTGGTCGCGCAGAATCCGTTCTTCGGCGCGGCGCCTGCAAAAGCCGATCAGGATGCGACGAAACTGCTCGCGCCCACCGCGCTGCTCGACAAGGTGCGCGCGCAGGCGCCCGGCTTCGAACCTGAAGAACTGACGTGGCGGCGCGCGGGACAGCCCGGCGCAACGGTATTCGTGCGCGGCGACGATCCGCATTACCTTGCGCGCAGCGGCGGCTTCGCGTTGATGGACCCCGTCAGCGGCGAGTTCGTGAACCACAAGTTCCTGCCCGGCGATGGCAACGGCGACAACTGGGCCGCAACCACCAGCGCGATCTACGCGCTGCATTTCGGCAGCTATGGCGGCGCGCCAATTCAATGGGGTTATTTCCTGCTCGGACTCGCAGGCGCGTTCCTGTTTTACTCGGGCAATCTGCTGTGGATCGATAGCCGTCGCAAGTCACAGCGCGCGGAGAATCAGTCGGTCGCGCAGAAGCGTTCGGCGAGTTTTCTGGCTTCGCTGACGGTAGGTGTCGCGCTGGGCTGCATCAACGGCATTTCGCTGAGCATCGTCGCGGCGAAGTGGCTGAACGGCCATGTCGCGGATATGCACCAGTGGCACGCGTCGATTTACTACACGGTGTTTCTGGTGTGCATCGCGTGGGCGTTTTTGCGTGGTGCGCCGCGTGCAGCCGTTGAACTGCTGCTGCTTGCCGTCATTGCAACGGCTGCGCTGCCGTTGACGAGTCTGGCCGGCTGGCTTTTCCCGTCGACGATCGGATGGGCAGGCAGCGCTGACGGCTCGTTCGCCGTCGATATCGTCGCTGCTTTGGGCGCTGCCTGCTATGCGTGGATGTGGCGCGCGACGGCCAGACGCGTATCGATGGGGCGCACCGACAGCGTCTGGTTCGACCGCTCGCGTCAGAAGTCCGTGGTCAACGACATCAGCAACGTGCGCGGCTTGCCCTGAGTCAGGTAAGCGCCCGTCGTCGACGACCAGTAGGACTTGTTGGTGATGTTCTCGACAGTCGCGCGGAACGTCGTGGTGTGCTTGAAGACGGTCGTCGTGTAGCGTGCGCCGATATCGAACGTGTCCCACGCCGGAATCGACAGCTTGTTCGCGGCGTCCAGATACTGATTGCCCGTGTGGACCCATGCAGCCGTGAACGTCAGGCCCGGCACCCACGGCAGATCGTATTCGCCGCCGATATTGAACAGATACGCCGGCACGCCGATCGGACGATAACCATCCGTCGCGCCGCCATTCGTGTCGAGCTGCTTCGCGTTGAGCAGCGACGCGCCCGCCAGCAGGCGCACGCCCTTGATCGGCTCGCCATACACCGACAACTCGATCCCGCGGTGACGCTGCGTGCCGTTCGTGCCGAAGATGTTGGTCGTCACGTCGGTGTAGGCCACCGGCTGCTCGATCTGGAACAGCGCCAGTTCGCCGCCGAAGTGGTTCGTGTCGTACTTCGCGCCCACTTCATATTGCTTCGTGCGATTCGGCGCGAGCGTCTGGCCGACGTTGGCTGCCGTCGACGGCGCGCTTTGTCCCGCAGCCAGCGATTCGGCGCGGTTGGCGAACAGCGAGATTTCGTTGGTCGGCTTGACGACGAGGCCGAAGATCGGCGTGTTGATCGACTGGTCGAACGTGCTCGAAATCTGGTCCGTGCCGACCGTGTAGTTGTTCTGATGCAGCTGCTGGTGACGCGCGCCGATCGTGAACAGCACGCGGTCGTTCAGGAAGCCGAGCGTATCCGACACGGCCACGCTCTTCGTGAGGATCTGATCGGCGAGATTCGGATCGGCGAAGCTGCCCGCGACAAAGCCATTCGCTGCCGGTTCCGGCACGATGCCGCCGCCATACAGGCTGGTCGGGAACGAACTGCTGAAGGCGAACGCTTCGCGGTCGACCAGGCTCGTGATCGCCGCACCCAGCGACACCATATGCGTGACGGGGCCCGTCGCGAAGCGGCCGCGCACGCCGACTTCGGCGGATTCCGCGTTGGTCGTGCGCAGCACGTCGCCACGCGTGGCCGTCGTGCCCGTGAGCGCGTTGAAGGTCGGCGACGAGTACGTGCCGTCTTCATGCGAACGATGCACGCCGCCGCTTGCATACGCCGTCCAGCCTGGCAGGAAGTCGTATTCGGCGCGCAGGATACCGACCGTGTCTTCAAGCGTGCTTTGCGTCCACGGCTGCGCGAAGTTGTGCGTCGCCGACGGCGGCTCGGGCACGATGTCGCCGGATACGGAGACGGTCGAGCGGCCCTGATCGATGTTCTTGCGCTGGTACAGGAAGTCGCCGTACAGACGCAGCTTGTCGCCGCGCCAGTCGAGCGATACGGCCGTGGTCTGGTTATGGCGGAATTCGTCGTCGATGCTGGTCTGGCCGCCGTCGATCGAACCGTTCACGCGGATACCGAACTGGCCTTCGCTGCCGAAGCGGCGGCCCACGTCCACATGCGTGCCGATCTGGCCGGACGCCGTGCCTTCCACCGTCACTTCCGTGAGCGGCTTGTCGTCGGCGCGCTTCAGTTCGAGGTTGATGCCGCCGCCGATCGCCGAGCCGGTCGGCGACGCGCCGTTCAGGAACGCATTCGCGCCCTTGAACACGTCGACGCGTTCGAGCACATCCACGGAAACGAGCTGGCGCGGCGTGATGCCGTACAGGCCGTTCAGCGACACGTCGTCGCCATTCAGCTGGAAGCCGCGAATCACGAACACTTCCGAGAAATTGCCGAAGCCATACGCCGGACGCACACCCGGATCGTGCGACAGCAGATCGCCGATGCTCTGCGCCTGCGAATCCTGGATCGCCTTCGCCGTGTAGCTGGTCATGCTGAACGGCACGTCGCTGTTCTTCTGGTTGCCGAGCACGCCGAACTGGCCGCCGCGCGCAACCTGGCCGCCGCCATAAGTCGGCGCGAAATCGCCGGGCAGCGTGTCCGCCTGGCCTTGCACCTTGACGGCGGGCAGCGTGGTGCTGTCGGCGGCGCCGGTTGAGGGCGTGGCGGATTGCGCGTGGGCGTTGATGGCGATGCCCATCGTCAGCGGCAAGGCCGCAAAGGCGAACAGATGACGGACAGCGGCGTGCAGCGGCCGCACGCGCGGACGCGACGAAACATTGGTAGGCATGATGGCCAATCCCTGGATGAAACTGTTTTTTGGGGCGTGACGGCGGGGCGTCAACTGCTTGTATGTGGCGCGAAGCGGTCGTCGTATAGACGGATGCTGGCGGGTGAAGCGATTCTATTCAAATAAGAATGATTCGCATATGCGATTTCAATAATCGCGGCGGGAAGATGCGGAAAGCGTTGCTTTGGTGCAACGGGCTGGCGTGTGGTGTGTGGCGCGATGGCGACGCTGGCGGCGGTTTGCGGCTTGGAAGCAGGCTTGCTTCGCCCTGCAACGGCAGTGCGGAACCGGCACTGGCCGTTCCCCGCCGTCGGGCAGATGAGACAAGCGTTGTTGCTGCGACACAAAAACGCTTGCATTAATGAGATAGGGGTTTATACTTAGAACTGTCTCCTCCATGTCTCCTCTTGATATGGATTCAGCCCACCAACTCGGTGGGCTTTTTCTTTTCGTCCTCTGGATTTGCGTCGGGCCGACAGTCAGCCCGTCGATTTCACGCGCTGGCAGTCAGCTTCTGCGGCGTCCGGTACGCGTCGAGCAGGCGCTCTTTTTTCTTCGCCGCTGCCAGCACGTTGCGCTCCTTCACGTGGCCGAAGCCGCGAATATCGTCCGGCAGGTTGGCGAGCTTGAGCGCCACGGGAAGCCGGTCGAGATCGAGCGTCGCGCAGAATTCGTCGACCATGGCGACGTACTCCGCAATCAGCTGACGCTCGCCGCGCCGTTCGGCCGTCTTGCCGAACACGTCCAGCGCCGTGCCGCGCAATCCCTTCATACGCGCCAGCACGCGGAACACAGGCAGCACCCACGGACCGAAGCGCTTTTTCTGCAGATTGCCGTGTTCGTCGCGCTTCGCGAGCAGCGGCGGCGCGAGATAGAAGTTCAGCTTGTAATCGCGTCCCGGTTCGCCGTCGAACTGCTGGCGCAGTTTGTCCAGATAAGCGGGATCGGCATACAGGCGGGCGACTTCGTACTCATCCTTGTAGGCCATCAACTTCGCAAGGTTGGCAGCGACGGCCCGCGTGAGCGGCAACTTCGCATTGCCCGCAACCTGCGTTTCCTTCGCGCGAATCTTTTCAACCACTTGCCGATAACGCTGCGTATATGCCGCGTCCTGATACGCCGTCAACAGCGTCTCGCGCGATGCAATGAGCTTGTCGAGCGATTCGGGCATTTGCATCACGATCGCCTGCTGCGCGACAGCGGGCTTCAGCAGCGTCTGCACAGCGGCATCGCCATGATGCGCGATGTAACGGCCCCAGTTGAACGCCTGCTGATTCTTCTCGACCGACACGCCGTTCAGTTCGATCGCGCGTAGCAGGCTCGACAGTTGCAGCGGCAGCCAGCCCTTTTGCCATGTATAGCCGAGCAGCAGCGGATTGCTGTAGATCGTGTCGCCGAGCAGCTTTAACGCGAGCGCGTTCGCATCGATGAAAGCACAGCCGTCGCCGAGGCTGTCGCGCAGTCCGGCTTCCGTCTGCGTGCCGGGGAAGGCCCACTTCGGGTTCTTGACGAAATCGGCCGTCGGCGTTGCACCGCTGTTGATGGCGGCAACTGTCACGCCGTGCTGCGTGCGCGACAGCACATCGTTCGATGCCGACACGATCGCATCGCAACCGATCACGAGCCGCGCTTCGCCCGTCGCGATGCGCGTCGCGTGCAACGCGTCGGGCGTGGACGCAACCTGCACGTGGCTCAGCACGGCGCCGCCCTTTTGCGCGAGACCGGCCATGTCGAGCACCGTGACGCCTTTGCGCTCGAGATGCGCAGCCATGCCGATCAGCCCGCCGATCGTCACCACACCCGTGCCGCCGACACCCGTTACGAGGATGCCGTAGGGCCGCGCGAGTGCAGGCAGCGAGGGCATCGGCAGCGTGTCGAAATCTTCCGTGCGAGCGCCGTTGCCGGATGCTGCCTTCGGCTTGCGCAATTGCGCGCCTTCCGCCGTGACGAAGCTCGGGCAAAAGCCCTTCACGCACGAAAAATCCTTGTTGCACGACGACTGATTGATCTTGCGCTTGGTGCCGAGCGGCGTATCGAGCGGTTCGACCGACAGGCAGTTCGATTGCACCGAGCAATCGCCACAGCCTTCGCACACGGCGTCGTTGATGAATGCACGGCGTGCCGGATCGGGATACGCACCGCGCTTGCGCCGCCGGCGCTTCTCCGTCGCGCAGGTCTGGTCGTAGATCAGCACAGTCGTGCCCTGCATCTCGCGCAACGTGCGCTGCACGGAATCGAGCTGATCGCGATGATGCACATCGACACCGGCCGGCAGCACGATACCCGAGTGATACTTCTCCGGCTCATCGGTGACGATGACGATGCGCTTCGCGCCTTCCGCGTGAACCTGATGCGCGATCTGCGGCACCGTCAGCACGCCATCGACAGGCTGTCCGCCCGTCATCGCGACGGCGTCGTTATAGAGAATCTTGTACGTGATGTTCGCGTTCGCCGCGATAGCCGCGCGAACGGCGAGCAGGCCGGAGTGGAAATACGTGCCGTCGCCGAGATTGACGAACACGTGCTTGTCGCCGGAAAAATGCATCTGGCCGATCCACGCGACGCCTTCGCCGCCCATCTGGCTAAAGGTTTCTGTCTTGCGATCCATCCACATCGACATGTAATGGCAACCGCTCCCCGCCAGCGCGCGCGAGCCTTCAGGCACATTCGTCGATGTGTTGTGCGGGCAGCCCGAGCAGAACCACGGTTTGCGCTCGACCGACACGCGCGGCTTCGCCGCTTCGCGCTCTTTCGCTTCGATAATCGCGACGCGCGCGAGCATGCGGGCGCGCACGTCGTCGGGCAGATCGGCGCGCGAGAGACGCCGCGCGATCGCCTTCGCGATCAGCGCGGGCGACAGTTCGTAATGCGCGGGCAGCAGCCAGTCGCCGCGCGGCACCGACCATTCGCCGCCTTCGTTATCGCGCTCGTCGAACTTGCCGTAGATCTTGGGGCGCACGTCTTCGCGCCAGTTGTACAACTCTTCCTTCAGCGCGTATTCGAGAATCTGGCGCTTCTCTTCGACCACCAGAATTTCTTCCAGACCTGTCGCGAATGAGCGCGCGTCCTGCGCATCGAGCGGCCACACGCAGCCCACTTTCAGCACGCGCAAGCCAATCTGCGCGCACGTGTCTTCATCGAGGCCGAGATCGCTCAGCGCCTGGCGCACATCGAGATACGCCTTGCCCGCCGTGATGATGCCGAAGCGCGGCGTCGGCGAATCGATCACCACGCGATTCAGCTTGTTCGCGCGCACATAAGCAAGCGCCGCATACCACTTCTCGTCGAGCAGCCGCGCTTCCTGCGCGAGCGGCGCATCGGGCCAGCGGATATTCAGGCCGCCTTCGGGCACTGCGTAGTCGGTCGGCGTGACGATCTCGACGCGATCGGGATCGAGATCGATCGACGCCGTCGATTCGATCACGTCCGTCACGCACTTCATCGCGACCCACAGGCCCGAATAGCGGCTCATCGCCCAGCCGTGCAGCCCGTAGTCGAGATATTCCTGCACGTTCGCGGGATACAGCACGGGAATGCCCGCCGCGATGAACGCATGCTCCGACTGATGCGCCACCGACGACGACTTCGCCGCGTGATCGTCGCCCGCCAGCACGAGCACACCGCCGCGCGCGTCGCTGCCTGCCGAATTCGCGTGCTTGAACACGTCACCCGTTCGGTCGACGCCCGGACCTTTGCCGTACCACATGCCGAACACGCCGTCGCGCGTCGCGCCCGGCCACAGATTGATCTGCTGCGTACCCCAGACAGCCGTCGCGGCGAGGTCTTCGTTCACGCCGGGCTGGAAGACGATGTCATTGGCGTGCAGATGCTTTTTCGCTTTCCACAGCGACTGATCGAGCGCGCCGAGCGGCGAGCCGCGATAGCCGGAAATGAAGCCTGCCGTGTTCAAGCCGGCTTTCAGATCGCGTGCTTTTTGCAGCATCGGCAGACGCACCAGCGCCTGCGTGCCGCTGATGTAGACGCGGCCTTTTTCCAACGTGTATTTGTCGTCGAGCGTGACGGGCGCGGACGACGAGTCGGGCGTTTCGGCGGCTAGATCGGATGCAATGGCTAGATCGGGCGCATTCATGGCAGGGCTGTCTCCGGGGAATCGTATTTTTCAGCCGAGTATAGGAAGCCAATTTGCTATCGTAAAATCACAAATAGACAATTCTGGTATTCGAAGATCAGATGGCGTTCGATCTCACACTCCGGCAGCTGCGCTACTTCGTGGCGGCAGCGCAAACAGGCCAGTTCTCGATGGCGGCGGCGAATGAACATGTGTCGCAATCGGCGATCACGAATGCCGTGCTGGCGCTGGAAAGCGGCCTCGGCACGCGTCTGTTCGAGCGTCTGCCGCAGGGCGTCACGCTCACGCCCGACGGGCAGGATTTTTACAACCACGCACGGCGCGTGCTCGACGCGGCGCGTGATGCGGTGCACAAGCCGCCGTTCCGCTCGCACGATATGCGCGGCACAGTGCGCATCGCTGCTTCGTACACGGTGCTCGGCTATTTCCTGCCGGAACTGCTGGCGCGCTTTCGGGCCACGTATCCGTTTATCGAATTCGATCTGCGCGACATGGAGCGGGCGGATATCGAACGGGCGGTGCTCGATGGCGAGGTGGAAATCGGCGTGGTGCTGCTATCGAATATCGACAAGCTCAGCCGCTTCGGCAGCCAGGTGCTGATCCGCTCGCGGCGGCAATTGTGGGTTGCGCCGTCGCACCCGCTGGCGCAGGTGGATTCGCCGTCGCTGAAGGACATCGCCGCACATCCGTACATCCTGATTACCGTCGATGAAGGCGAGCAGTCCACCTTGCGCTACTGGAAGAAGAAAAACATCCAGCCGAATATCGCGTTTCGCACGAGTTCGATGGAAGCGCTGCGCGGGCTGGTCGCGCATGGTTTCGGCGTGACCGTGCTGTCGGATATGGTGTTTCGTCCGTGGTCGCTGGAAGGCAAGCGGATCGACGCGCGGCCCATTCTCGACACCGTGCCGCAGATGGACGCAGGCATGATCTGGCAGAAGGGCGCGCAGTTGAGCGGGCCGGCGGCGGCGTTACAGCAGTTTCTGATTCACGCGTGCGGGACTTGATCGATACCGCCCGCACGCGCCTCGCATCAGTCAATGTGAAATGCTTTCGAGCGATCTGCCGAGCGTCCGCGGCCCCATCAAGCCGATAACGAAGATCACGAGCGTCATTGCGCCTGCGATAAAAACGAACACGCCTGCCACGCCGAAATCCTTGAGCATGAACGCGATCACGAACGAACTGAACACGGCAGAGAGCCGGCTCCACGAATAGACGAAGCCCACCGCACGAGCACGGATCGCCGTTGGATACAGTTCCTGCTGATACGCGTGATAGGTCAACGAGATGATGTTGCCCGCCAGCGTCAGCAGCACCCCGAGTATCACGATCGAAACCGCCGACGACGCCTGGCTGAACAGCAGCCCGCTCACGATATTGAGCGCGGCCATGCAGACGATCACATGCTTGCGCTCGAAGCGATCCGCAATCCAGTAGCCGAGCAATGGCCCAAGCGGCGCAGCGAGTCCGATCACCGTCGTATAGAGAAGACTCGACGTCACCGTGATGCCCTGTTTGACGAGCAGCGTTGGCACCCAGTTCGCAAAGCCGAAGAAGCCGACGGTCTGGAAGATGTGGAAGACGATCAGCATCACCGTGCGCTTGCGATATGGCGGTTTCCACATATCGCCGAATTCGGCCTTGCGCGGCACGGGATCGGCCGGTCCCGGCTCGGGCAGCGGCTGTCCGTGTTGCTGCGCGACCTGTGCTTCGAGTCGGGCGAGCACTTCGTCGGCTTCGCGAAGCCGGCCTTTGCCCGCGAGCCAGCGCGGACTTTCCGGCAGGTTTCTTCTGAAGTACCACACAAACAGCGCACTGATGCCGCCGAGCAGCACGACCCAGCGCCAGCCGTCCACGCCAAAAGGTGCCTTGGGTACCAGCAGCCACGACAGAAACGCAACGACGGGCACGGCCGAAAAGCCGATCGTCTGACAGATCGCGAATGCCCTGCCGCGCAGATGCTTCGGCGCGAGTTCCGACATGTAGGTGCCGATCGTGATCAACTCGACGCCGATCCCCATGCCCGACACGAAGCGCCAGAAGTTCAGGCCAGCCGCCGTGTCCTGAAACGCCATCACCGTGTTCGCGGCGACATACGCAAGTAGCGACCACGTGAAGATCGCGCGTCGGCCGAACCGGTCCGCCAGAAAGCCGCACGCTACCGTCCCGACGAACAGCCCGCAAAACAGCGCGGCGATAAAGCTCGCGACGCCCGACGTGCCGAACAGGCCCGTGGTGGTCGGCGTGAGAATGCCGCTCTTCACGAGACCCGGCGCGATATAGCCGGTGAAGAGCAGATCGTAGAGTTCGAAGAAGAAGCCGAGGCTCAGCAGCAGGATCAGCTTCCAGACCGCGCGCGTCGCGGGAAGCCGGTCGAGGCGCGCCGAAATCGCGCCCGCAGCGGCTGCCGACGCTGTCTCGACCCGCGATGGAACGTCAGTGGCGCGTAGATCGGATGCGCCCTCCAGAATGGCCATGTCTGTCTCCTGTCTCGTAGTTTGAATGTGTCATGCGTGCTGTTCCTGCAACTCCGCGAACGAGGCGATCCGGCCCGCCAATGCGCTCGCCACGACGGTCGGCGGGCTGGCGAGCCACACCTGGCCGGGTCCGGAGCGGCCGGGGAAATTGCGGTTGATCGCGCTGATCGTCACCTGGCTCGCATCCGTCGATGAACCCGGTCCGCAATTCGCGCAGGCGCCGCACGACGGCTGCAGCAGGATCGCGCCGACCTGTTCGAACGCTTCGATATAGCCGCGCCGCACGCAATAGTCCCTGACGTCAGAGGTGCCGAACTGCAGATACAGCTTCACGCCCGATGGCACGCGCATGCCGCGCGCGGCGGCCCATGCGAGCACCGCGTGGTAGTGATCGAAGTCCTCGCGCTTGCCCGCCGTGCACGAGCCGCCATACGCAATCTCGATACGCGGACGCTGCGCAAGATCGCGCAGCGCGACACCGTTGCCGGGATCGCCCGGTGCGGCGAGCATCGGCGACATACGCGAGCAGTCGATTGCGATCACGTCGGCATAGGCTGCGCCCGCGTCGCTGCACATCCACGGCTCGATGACGAAGTCGATACCGCGCCGTTCTTTCAGGAAGCGGACCGTTTCCGCGTCGGGCGCGACGATGCCAGTGAAGCCACCGAGTTCCGCCGTCATGTTGGTGAGCGTCGCGCGCTCGTCGGTCGTCAGTTGGGCAATCGCGGAGCCGGTGAACTCGAATATCTTGCCGACGCCCGCGCCGGAACGGATGCGTGGATCGGCGAGCAGATGCAGCGCGAGGTCTTTCGCCGTGACGCCGGGCGGGACGTCGCCGTTGAATTCGATGCGCAGCGATTGCGGCACGGTCATCCGTACCGCGCCCGTGACGAACGCATTGGCCATATCGGTGGTGCCGACGCCGAACGCGACGCAACCCAGCGCGCCGCTATGCGGCGTATGCGAATCCGTCCCGACGATCAGTTGACCCGGCAGCGCGTAGCGTTCCGCCATCATCGCGTGTGAGATGCCTTCGGAGCCTTCCGCCGAGGCGTCGCCGTTCGTGTTCAGGTAGCCGTGATTGATCAGACCGTAGTCGTCAGCGAATTGCCGGTGCGCCGCCGACAGTTCGCGCACATCGGGCAGCAGGCCGTTTCGCACGTGCAGTTCGCTCTTGTGCGAATACGAGAGATGGTCTTCGAACGTGAGAATGGTGTCGGGCTGATGCAGCGTCAGCGGCTTGCCGAAGGTGGCGTGCAGCATGTGCGTCGCCATGCCCGTGTAGTACTCGTGGATAAAGCGGTGATCGGCACGAACGAACACACCGGCGCCGGGCGTCAACGAATCGCCCGTGCCTTCCGTGCGAAGCGCGTGACGCTCCAGAATCTTTTGCGCGAGCGTACGTGGCGTGTTATCCACGCGTGCGGCGGCGGGCTGGACATGCCGCATGTGCTGCGCGCCATAGCGCAGCAGTCCGCCGCTGCGCAGAATCGACGCGGACAGGTTGTCGCGGGATGCAACCAGTTCGTCGATGTCGATTGGCTCACCGCGCGCAATGCGTTCGATCAACCCAAAATCCGTCGACGTGAACAGGCCGAGATTATCCGCGTTCTGCCGATAGATCCGTTCGAAGCTTCGCGCGATCACGAGCCGGATGCCCGCGCGGTATTCCGCGAGCGGACTGTGTTCGCGCGACGAACCTTTGCCGTACCGGTTGCCCGCGACGGTGACGCAAAACCCGCCGTCGCGTATTGCGTCAGGGCCAATCGGATTGCGATCGCCCGCGCGGAAACCGACGTAAGGGAAGCGGCCAAGGCGCTCGTCGAAGCGGGTGAGCACGCTCATCGGCGTGATTTCGTCTGTCGAGACGTCGTCGCGCAACGTTCCCGCCGATGCTTGCGTCAGATCGACGCCTTCGAGTTGCCGTGCGATCCGTTCAGGGTCGTCGCAAAGAAACAGTATCCGGCCTGTCAATTCCAGTGTTGCCATCTGATTTCTCCTTCAAAGGGAAATCTAGACGGCGATGGCATTGACGCAGAAGTGCTCGATCGGCAAAGGGGACATCGCGAATGGCGATGTCCGCGTTAACCCTCGGCGTGCGCGAGCGAATCGATCAACGCCTGCACGGCTTTCAGCCGCGACGATTTTTTCAGCGCATGAATTCGCAGTGTGCGGCCACGCGCCCATGTTTCATCGAGCGGCCTTCGCACGAAACCGCGCGATCCGGCGAACGCGGACGCGGCGCTGGTCGGCACGATGCCGATGCCGAGTCCCGCTTCGACCATCCGGCATTGCGCATCGAAACTGTTGACCGTGACGGAGACATTCAGGGGCGTGCGAGCGGCATCGGCGCGCTCTTTCAAGGTCTGATCCAGCGAGCCGCCCGCCTGCAACGCGACCAGTGGGAAACGGATCACTTCGCTGAAAGTCAGCGCGTCCGATGCGGTCAGTTCGTGATCGGGCGGAAGCACGACCATCAACGGATCGTCGGCGAAGTGCCATGAATCGAGGCCACCGGGAATCTTGCCGCTCGCGCTGATGCCGACGTCCGCGCGGTCATCCATGCAGGCGCGGATCACTTCGTCGCTGATGTCTTCCGTGAGTGCGATCTGCACGAGGGGAAAGCGCGCCTGGAAGGCTTTCAGGCGCTCGGGCAAAAAGCCGACGATCGCGGATGCATTGGCATACAGACGCACGACGCCGGCCACCTGGCCGCTGAGCGATTGCACCTCGCGTGCGAGCGACTGCAACTGGTCGTGCAAGGATGCCGCGCGCGAGAAAGCGTGGCGGCCGGCCTCCGTCAACTCGACGCCTGACGGCGAGCGGATCAGCAATGGCAGGCCCATCGCAGCCTCGAGATCGGCGATGCGTCGGCTCAGCGCCGAAGGCGCAATGTGATTGCGACTCGCCGCCCGTGCGATCGAGCCTTCCTGCACGACGGAGATGAACAGCTCCAGGCTGTACGGATCGATTCGCATGCTGACGGGGATCTTGTCGACGTGTTCGTGGCTTGTTGTGCGGACGTGATGAGGCCGTCCGTCTCCGGGCATATTAACAGCGTCGCTTTGGCATGCTGGCCTGCGCGAGTGCAACGCACGCGAACCCGCGCGCTAGCCCGCCAGCGCAATCTCACGACGCAGCGCGTCGATGTCCGGCGTGATGCCGATACCCGGCGCATCGCCAAGTCGCACGCGGCCATCGACAGGACTTTCGATTGGGCCACACAGCAGCGAGCGCAGCGGATTGGGATTGGCATCGACTTCGAGCAGGCCGCGCCCGTTGCTGTCGCCTGCTGCAGCGAGCAGATGCGCCGACGCCAGCAAGCCCACGCCCGCGCCGAGATAGTGCGGACAGTACGTCAAACCCTCTTCCTGCGCCGCCTGCGTCACCCGCCAGTTGCCGGAAATGCCACCCCACTTCGCGGAGTCGGGCTGAATCACGCTGAGTGCGCCGCCTGTTATGCCTTCATCGAACGCTGCGGCGCTGGCGAAGTTTTCTCCCGCCGCGATGGGCGTGGCGAGGCGCGCGCTCAGCGTTTGCCATTCGGTCAGCGGGCGGTCGCAGCGCAGCGGTTCTTCGATCCAGCCGAGCGCGTGGGCGTCGAGCACATCGGCCATTGCGAGCGCGGTGTCGAGATCCCACGCCTGATTCGCATCGGCCATCAGACGGCGCTCTGAACCGATGATCTCGCGCAGCATGTGCAGGTTCGCTGCGTCGCGTTCGCGTCCAAAGCCGAGCTTGAGTTTGAACGCGTTGAAGCCACGCGCGAGACGTTCGGCGACCACAGGTGCGGCGCCCGTCGGATTGAGGCCGCTCGCGTAGACGCCGATCTCGTCGCGTGTGCCGCCGAGCAGCCGCCACAACGGCAAGCCGGCACGCCGCGCCTGCAAGTCCCACAGCGCGAGATCGATGCCGGCGATGACCTGCGCAATGGGACCGTGTTCGCCCGATTGCAACGCGAGCGCGGCGGTGCGTTGTGTCAGATGTTCGAACATCGCAGCGGGATGCACGACGCGCTGTCCTTCGAGCAACGGCGCCATCACCGTCTGCACGAGTGCGGCGCGATGCTCCGCGCCGCAAGACGGGAAGTTGCACCACACTTCGCCCCATCCCGATGCGCCGTCGCGGCCCGTCACCTTGACGAACAGTGCCGGCCGGTCTCGCATGATGCCGAACGAAGTCTGAACGGGCGTCGCGATGGGATAGCGCAGCACATAGCTCTCGACGCGTTCGATGTCGACAGACGACAGGGAAGGGTGATCGTGTTCGGGATAGCTCATCAAACGTGTCTCGCTTCTTATCGGGGCAAACGGACAAACCGCGTCACGCGCTTTCGCGTTCGACGATCTCATACGACAACAGGTTGTCGCGCTCGATCGTATCGACGGGCGCATCTTCGTCGAGCGCGCGGATCAGGTCGATCACGCGCAACGCAGCGATGCGGCCCATCTCGTAGCGCGGCGGGCGTACGGTCGTCAGCGAAGGAACCAGCTTGTCGGCAATCGACAGATCGCCGAATCCCATCACTGCGCAGGTGTCGGGAATCGAGATCTTTTCGCGCAGGCCATAGAGCAGCGCGCCCGCTGCGAGATTGTCGTTCGGGAAGATGATGGCTTCGGCGGGCTTGCGTCCGCTCGTGAGCGTCGTGAACGCTTCCATGCCCGCATCGAGCAGCACTTCCGATTGCGGGCGAAACGTGGCCGGCGTCAGGCCGAGTTCGCGCATCGCGGCTTCATAGCCGCTCGCGCGATCGTTCGCGCCGACGTCGTCGGTGCGCTGTGGATGGACGAACACGATGCGCCGATAGCCGCGTTCATACAGATAACGCGTGCAGTCGCGTCCCACCGACGGATTCGAAAAGCCCACCTGAATATGCTGCGGCTTCGCCTTGTGCGCCCAGGTTTCGACCACGGGAATGCCCGTGCTCGCGAGCAGATCCGTCGTTTTGCGCGAGCGCTTCTGCCCGGTGAGGATGATGGCGGCAGGCGCCCAGCCGATAAACGCGCGCACGGCCGCTTCCTCTTCGTCGGTCGAATAGTTGCTCGATGCGAGCAGCAACTGATAGCCGAACGGCCGCAAGGTGTCCGTCACCGCCTGCACCGTTTCCGCGTACACGCCGCCGGAGATGTGCGGAATCACCATGCCGATCGAACGTCCGCGCGCGGAAGCCAGCGAACCCGCAAACACGTTGCGCACATAACCCGTCTGTTCGATGGCAGCCGTGATGCGCTTTTGCATGTCGACGCCGACGCTGTCCTTGTTGCTGAAGTAGCGCGAGACCGTCATCGCCGATACGCCCGCCAGTTCGGCGACGTCGTGCAATGTGGTGCGGCCGGATCCGCGACGCTTGCGGGCTGACTGATTCATGACCAGGGAAATCCTTAACCAGGTTCGATTGACTCTGCGTTAGCGCTAACGAATACTATCTCAAGGTAGCGCTAACATCATCCTTTATCTTGAAAACGCGGCGGCGATCCGCCGGGTTTCGCCAATCGAAGCAGGTCACACGTGAACAAAGAGCGAAAGCGTCTCGAAGATCTCCGCAGCCAGCGCTGGCTCGCGCCCGACAACACCCGATCGTTCGCGCATCGGCAGCGTTTGCAGCAGATGGGCTTGCGGCGCGAGGAATTCATGTCGCGCCCGGTGATTGCGATCGTCAATACGTGGAGCGATCTGTCGCCGTGTCATGCGCATCTGCGTGAGCGCGCCGAGGCCGTGAAACGCGGCATTCTGCAGGCGGGCGGCATGCCGTTCGAGCTGCCCGCGATGTCGCTCGGCGAAGTGCTCGTCAAGCCGACCACGATGATCTACCGCAATTTTCTTGCGATGGAAGTCGAGGAGTTGCTGCGCTCGCTCCCCATCGACGGCGCGGTGCTGCTGGGCGGTTGCGACAAGACGGTGCCAGGTTTGCTGATGGGTGCATTGAGCGCCGATCTGCCGTGTATCTTCGTGCCGGCCGGGCCGATGCTGAACGACCGTTATCGCGGCGAGAAAGTCGGCGCGGGCACCCACACGCGCAAGTTCTGGGACGAACGGCAGGCGGGTCATCTGAGCGGGCGCGAATGGATCGCGCTCGAATCGCACATGGCGCGCACGCCCGGCACCTGCAACACGATGGGTACAGCGAGCACGATGACGCTGATCGCCGAAGCGATGGGCTTCACCTTGCCGAACGCGGCCAGCATTCCCGCGATGGATGCCGCGCACACGCGCATGGCATCGGCGAGCGGCGCGCGTATCGTCGAGATGGTCTGGGAGGATCTGAAGCCATCCACATTCTTCAACGAAAAGGCAGTGGCGAACGGCGTCGCCGCGTACATGGCGATCGGCGGCTCGACGAATGCGGCGATTCATCTGATCGCGATAGCGGGCCGTGGCAACGTGCCGCTCACACTCGACGACATCCAGCGTCTCGGCGCAGGTGTGCCCGTGCTGGCGAACATCCTGCCGTCCGGCACGAGCCTGATGGAAGACTTCTATTACGCGGGCGGCTTGCCGGCCGTGTTGCAGCGGATTCATGCGGGCCTGTCGCTCGATTGCATGACAGTGAATGGCCGCACGCTCGGCGACAACCTCGAAGGCGCGCAGTGCGAGGATGACGACGTCGTGCGTCCTGTCGCGCAGCCTGTCAGCGACGCGGGCGCACTCGCCGTGCTGCGCGGCAACCTCGCGCCCTCGGGTGCCGTTATCAAGCCAAGTGCCGCGAGCGAGCATTTCCTGAAGCACAGTGGCCGCGCGCTGGTGTTCGATTCGATGGCGGACCTGAACGCGCGCATCAACGATCCCGAACTCGACGTCGACGAAAACACCGTGCTCGTGCTGCGCAACGGCGGCCCGCTTGGCGCGCCGGGCATGCCGGAATGGGGCAATCTGCCGATTCCCCAAAAGCTGCTGGAAAAAGGTGTGCGCGACATGGTGCGCGTCTCCGATTCGCGCATGAGCGGCACGCACTACGGCACCTGCGTGCTGCACGTTGCGCCCGAAGCGGCAGCGGGCGGTCCGCTCGCGCTGATCCGTACCGGCGACATCATCGATCTGGACGTGGCCGCTGGACGCCTCGACGTGCGCCTTACGGACGAAGAACTCGACGCACGCCGCGCGCAATGGCAACCCGCCATCAACATGCCGCCGCGTGGCTATACGAAGATTTTCCTCGAGCACGTCACGCAGGCCAACGAAGGATGCGATTTCGATTTTCTGAAGGGATGGCATCCGCCTGTCGAGCCGTCGATCTACTGATACCCGAACCTGAGGTTTTCAATGAGCAAGCATCAACCCGATAACCACGCTGACGTGAACCCGTTTCGCGCGCTGCTCGACCGATCCACCGCGCCGCTCGGCACGTGGCTGATGGCGGGCACTGCAAGCAATGCGGAAGCGCTCGGCCATGCCGGCTTCGACTGGCTGCTGATCGACATGGAACATGGTCCGATCGAATTCCGCGACATGTGGCAGATGCTGCAGGCCGTGGACTGCACGCCAGCCATGCCCGTGGTGCGCGTGTCGAGCAGCGACGATCCCGCGCTGGTCAAGCGGGCGCTCGATCTCGGCGCGCGCACGCTGATGTTTCCGTATGTGCAAAGCGCGGAGCAGGCGCGCCGGATCGTTGCGTCGGCGAAATATCCGCCGTTTGGGCAGCGCGGTTTTGCGGGCATCCATCGCGCGAGCCGCTATGGCACGTTCAGCGAGTACGGCAAGCGCGCCAACGAATTGACGACGTGCATCGTGCAACTGGAGACACCTGAAGCCATCGACAGGCTCGAAGAAATTGCGGCGGTGGAAGGCGTCGATGCGCTCTTTATCGGTCCTGGCGATCTGTCGGCAGCGCTTGGTTGCATCGGCAATTTGCAGGATGAACGCGTGCAGACGCTGATGCGCTCTGCCGCGCAGCGCGCCCGTGCGGCGGGCATACCCGTTGGCACGCTCGGGCCGACGCCGGAGATGGTGCAGGGTTTCGTCGATATGGGTTACGACTATGTCGCCGTCGGTTCGGATCTCGTGTTCATGATGCAGCAGGCGAAGTCGGTGCTCGCGCGCATGAAAGGACAGACCGACAACGCGCCGCTGAAGGTGGCCTACTGATGAGCGCGATCTATCACTCGCTGGAGAACACGGTTGTGTTCGTATCGGGTGGCGCGTCGGGGATCGGCGCGACGCTCGTCGATGCGTTCGTCGCGCAGCACGCCCGCGTGGCCTTCTGCGATCTCGACGAAGCCGCGGGCCTCGCGCTGTGCGAACGCTATCCGGCCGCATCGCGTCCGTGGTTCGCGCGTTGCGACGTGCGCGACGTCGCTGCGTATCGATCGGTACTGGATGCCGCCGCGCAGGCGCTCGGCCCGATCCGCGTGCTCGTGAACAACGCGGGCCGCGACGACCGCTGCGCGTTGCAGGAACTGACGCCGGAACGCTGGAACGATCTGATCCATACAAACCTCACGCATCACGTGTTCGCGGCGCAGCGCGTCGCGCCTGGCATGGCGCACGCGGGCGGCGGCGCGATCATCAACATGGGGTCGATTTCGTGGCTGCGCGGGCGTCCCAACCTGATCGCCTACACGGCGGCCAAAGCCGCGATCAGCGGCATTTCGCGGACGCTCGCGCGTGAACTCGGTGGTGACAATATCCGCGTCAACGCGGTGCTGCCCGGCCCCGTGTTGACAGAGCGGCAACAGGCGCTGTGGTTCGATTCGGCAGACGCGAAACGCTTTATCGAGTTGCAGTGCCTGAAGTTTCCCGTCGAGACGAAGCATATCGCCGATATGGTCGTCTTTCTCGCGTCCGATCAGGCCGCGGCTGTCACGGGACAAAACATGATCGTCGATGCCGGTCTGGCGCAGGTGTCCGTGGTCGGATAGCGCGTTGCGGTTTTTTCCAGGAGGAGACCTTGCGGGCCGACACGCGCCCGTTCGAGCAATCAAAGCAGTTTGCATCGACATATCAGGGCGAAAAGCCTGCTAAAAAGACACATGAGCGAGACAACACATGGAAACCGAAACGCTGACCTATGTTCCCGCAAGATCGCGCAACCGCGCGCGCATGGCCTACGTGTTCGGCGCACTGGGCGGCATTCTGTTCGGCTATGACAGCGGCGTGATCGCGGGTGCGCTGCTGTTTATCCGCAAGGACATGGCGCTCAATGCGCAGTTGCAAGGCATGGTGGTGGGCGGACTGCTGCTGGGCGCGATGATCGGCGCATTCGGCACAGGGCGCCTCGCTGATCGCTTCGGTCCGCGCAAGATGCTGATCGGCGCGGGCGTGATGTTTATCGTCACGTCGATTTTGTCCGCGCTGGCGCCGGACCCGCTGACGCTGATCGCCGCGCGCGTGCTGATCGGCATCACGATCGGGGTGTCGACAGTGCAGGTGCCGCTGTATCTGTCGGAGATCGCGCCGAAGCATATACGCGGCGGTCTGGCGTCGATGAACCAGTTGGCCATTGCTTCGGGCATTCTGATTTCCTATGTGTTGTGCTATCTGCTCGCCGCGCACGGGCAATGGCGCTGGATGCTCGGCCTCGCGGCCGTGCCGTCGGTGTTCCTCACTTTCGGCATGATGTTTCAACCCGATTCGCCGCGTTGGCTCGTGCGTCAGGGACGCGTCGATGAAGCGCGCCGCGTGCTCGAAATCACCAACACGCCCGCCGATGCCGCGCAATCGCTGCGCGAGATTCAACAGGCCAGCGAAAGCGCTTCGAGCGTGCGCCTGATCGACGTGCTGAAGTCGAAAGCGTTGCGTCCGACGGTCATCAGCGTGTTCGGACTCGCCGTGCTGCAACAGGCGCTCGGCATCAACACCATCGTCTACTACGCGCCGACCATTCTGCGCGCGGCAGGTTTCGGCGAATCGACGGCGCTGCTGAACAGCGTCGGCCTCGGCGTGCTGTCCATCTTCATGACGATTTTCGCTGCACGTGTGGTCGATCGCGTTGGACGGCGCCCGCTGCTGATCGGCGGCGCGCTGGTGATGGGCGCAAGCATGGCGACGCTCGGTTGTGTGTTCCACTTCGGCGGACCAGCGACCGCAACCGGCAGCGTGATCGCCGTGGGTGCGCTGGCCGTCTTCAAGGCAGCGTTTTCGTTCAGCTGGGGACCGCTCGTCTGGGTGATGATGCCGGAACTGCTGCCGCTGCGGATTCGCGCGCGCACCATGTCTTTCGCTGCACTGGCTATGTTCCTGATGAACTTCATCGTCGCGTCGACGTTTCCGGCATTGCTTGAAATGGGCGCTGCATCGGCCTTCGGCGTGTTCTCCGCGTGCTGCGTAATAGCGTTCCTGTTCGCGATTTTCCAGATCCGCGAGACGGCAGGTTTGAGTCTCGAAGAAATCGAACAGCGCGCAGGCTGACCATGCTGCTGACCCAATCCGCTTTCCTGTTCTAGTTGCACCCGGTTTGCCGCCGCGACTTGCGTCTTTTCGTGTTAGCGCTAACTCGATGACGTGGTCGCGCAACGGCTGATAAAAAACAAAGGAGACAGTTGTGAACGAAAAAATAAGGCTGGTGGCAGGCGTGTCGGCAGCGTGCTTCGCGGTCATGCCGAACCTGTCGCAGGCGCAAAACAGCGTCACGTTGTATGGCGTGATGGACAATGCCATCGCCTGGTCGAACAGCCAGACGACGCTTGGCTCAACCAGCAACGGCAAGCACAACATCCAGATGGCACCCGGCACATGGGATGGCAGCAAGTTCGGCATGCGCGGCCGCGAAGATCTGGGCGACGGATTCGCCGCGACTTTCAACCTGATGTCGCGCTTCAATTCGGGCAACGGCAATGCGCAATTCGCGAACGCGATGTTCGGCCAGCAGGCGTGGGTCGGCTTGACGCATCCGGCGTATGGCACGTTGACGCTCGGGCGCCAGTTGACCTCGTACTACTGGATGATCGCGCCGTGGTCGCCGACCAACTGGCTGACGGGTTTCTCCGGCGCGCATCCCGGCGATCTCGACAATTTCGACACGATCTACAAGACGAGTAACACGGTTCAGTACACGACAGCGAATTTCTACGGACTCACTGCGAGCGGCTCCTATGCGTTGGGCGGCGTGCCGGGGAGTCTCAACACGGGAGCGAGCTGGAGTGCGGGCTTGCAATACAAGCTCGGGGCGTTTGGGATCGGCGCGGGTATCGAGCGCTTCAACAACGCGACGCCAGGCGGCGGTGCGTGGGACGTGAATTCGACGGCATCGTCAGCGGGCGAGCAGGGCATTTCGGCCGTCACCAACGGATACAAGACGTCGGCGGCACAGCAGCGTATTGCGGTGACGGGCGGCTATTCGTTCACGCAGAACTTCGACGTGTCGTTTTCGTATTCCAACGTGCAGTACATTCCCGGCATCGGATCGTCGTTCAAGTCCTTGGGCGTGTGGAACACGTTCGGTGCTGTTGCGCATGTGCGCGTTGCGACCGTGTGGGATTTCGCGGCGGGTTACAGCTACACGCGCGCGAGCAAGGCGAACGGCATTACGAATGGTGCGCAGTATCAGCAGGGATCGCTGGCCGAGTACTACAACCTGTCGAAGCGCACGGGCATCTACATGCTGCAGGCGTATCAGCGCGCCAACGGCCAGACGCTAGGTTCGAACGGCGTATCGATCATTCCCGCGACGGCGACGATCGGCGATGGCTTCAACTCGACGCCGTCGTCGTCGCGCAGCATGGTGACGGTTGCCGCTGGCGTGATTCACCGCTTCTGACCGCCGTCTCGTCCGCGCCCGGCTGGCACCGGCGCGGACGTATGCGCCTATGCTCGAGGCGCTACCGACGCGCCTGCAATACCGTGCCTTTTCAGCGCATCGGCCACGAATCCCGAAGCTTTCATCTCTTCGACAAACGCATGCAGTGCCGCCGCGGCCGCTTCGCCGCGGCTCTTCGGCGTGCCCATCGCCTGCTGGATCACCATGAAGCGTTCGTCGAGCAGCCTCAGCCCGCCGATCTTCTTCGCATCGGCTTCGATCTGCTGCTTCACACCCGCAGCGACTTCGAGATTCTCTTCGACGAACGTCTGCACGACAGCAGGCGAACTCGGCGCGCGCACGATCTGCGCGGCTTTCAGTTCACGCGTGAGAAACAGGTCATACGCGCTGCCCTTGCCGACCGCAACGCGATTGTGCGGCTGATCGACATCGGCATTCGTCTTCACGGGCGAATCGTCGCGCACCAGATAGAAGCCTTCGATCAACACATACGGCGCCGTGAATGCGATCTTTTCGCCGCGTAGTGGATCGATGGCGAAGAAGCCGAAATCGGCGCGCTCCTCGTTGATGGCCTCGACCGATTTGCCTGCCGTATCGAACACGACCAGTTCCAGTTCTGCGCCCAGCCTGTCGGCGAACGCGCGCGCCAGATCGATGGAGACGCCGAACGGCTCGCCGGTGTCGGCGTGCCGGTTGACGAGAATCGGATTGCCGAGATTGATCGATGCGCGCACCTTGCCGGTGGGCGTGAACGCGGTGACAACGGATGGGTCGACGGTCATGGAGGCTCCCGTGGTGTCGGCTATATCGAAGGTTGCGGCGAGAAGGTACAAGGATAAGCCGGTTTCACGATGCTGCACAAAAGTCCCACCCGGACCTGAGGTTCCTGATTACAAGCGTGTCAGCGGAACCGCGCGCCGTTCCGGCGCAACACCCCGAAATATGAGCGGAAACCCGGCACCCACACGCCCCACAAAAGTGCCATTGAATCTCCATTTTGTGTAGGGACACGGCGTAGCCGGTCAAATATTCTCATCCCATCGAGACGACCCGCCAGGCGCTCCATCAGTTGCCGGCGACGACCAACCCAAGGAGAGGATGTTGACCAAGAAAGTCCCGCTCAAGATCGCGATCGCCGAGCATCCGCATACGTCGGCTATCCGTAATGGTTCCATTCCCATCGAAGGCGTGGATGCCGAGTTCATCACGGTGCAGCCGCAGATCGGCGCGTTTCGCCGGATGGTGCGCGACGTCGAGTTCGACGTGTGCGAGCTGGCGCCGACCACGTACATCATCGCGCGTGCTTACGGCGCGCCGTTCGTCGGTCTGCCGATCTTCGTCGTGCGGCGTTTCCATCATGGCGGCCTGCTGGTGCGCCCGGACGCAGGCATCAAGGAGCCAAAGGATCTCGAAGGCAAGCAGGTCGGCGTGCGCGCCTATTCGGTGACGACGGGCGTGTGGACACGTCAGGTCCTGATCGACGAGTTCGGCCTCGATTCATCGAAAGTCACGTGGGTTGTCGATGACGAAGAGCACGTCACGCAACTCGAGCTGCCGTCGAACGTGATTCACGCACCCGCTGGCAGTTCGCTGGCAGAAATGATGGAGAAGGGCGAACTGTCGGCGGGCTTTGCGGCGGCGGCGGGCATTGGCCGCACGGGCGCGCCGACGGGCGGCTGGAAGGAAGTCGAAGCGGATTATCCGGACCTGCTGCCCAACGCTGCCGCGCTCGAAGCCGAGTACTACAAGCGCACGGGCGTCTATCCGATGCACGGCACGATCGTCGTGAAGGACTCGGTGCTGGCCGAGCATCCGTGGATCGCGAAGTCGATTTTCGATGCGTTCGCGCAGGCGAAGAAGGAATGGCTCGCGCGTCTCGACGCCGGCGAGGCGACCAGCGCAAGCGACAGGAAGTACCTCGAACTGCGCAAGATCGTGGGTCACGATCCGCTGCCGTACGGCTTGCAGGAAAACCTCAAGACCATCGAAACGCTCGAAGCCACCGCGTTCAAGCAGGGGCTGACGCCGCGCCGCATGTCGATCGAGGAACTCTTCGTCGATCCGCAAGCGCGTTGAGTCAAAAGAACGGAGACACCATGATTATCGATTGCCACGGTCACTTCACGACCGTCCCCGCATCATTCCGCGCCTGGCGCGCCAAACAGGTCGAGTTTGCCAACGATCCCGCCAACGCTCCGTCGCGCGACGGCGCCTTTGTCAGCGACGACGAGATTCGCGAAGCCATCGGCAACGGCCAGTTGAAGCTGCAACGCGAACGCGGCAGCGACCTCACGCTGTTCTCGCCGATCGCGGGCCTGATGAGCCATCACCTCGGCAACGAGCGCACGAGCCTCGAATGGGCCGAAGTCTCGAACGACCTCGTCTATCGCGTGACGGAACTGTATCCGGACAACTTCGCGCCTGTGTGCCAGCTGCCGCAATCGCCGGGTGCTGCGCCTGCGAATTCGGTCAAGGAACTGCGCCGCTGCGTCGAGCAGATGGGCTTTGTCGGCTGCAATCTGAACCCGGACCCGACGGGCGGCTACTGGACGGGCAAACCGATGACTGACCGCGAGTGGTATCCGCTCTACGAAGCATTGGTCGAGCTCGACGTGCCCGCAATGATTCATGTCGCCGCATCGTGCAATCCCTGCTTTCACGGCACGGGCGCGCATTACCTGAACGCGGATACATCGGTGTTCATGCAACTGCTGCAAGGCGACCTGTTCAAGGACTTTCCGACGCTGCGCCTCGTGATTCCGCACGGCGGCGGCGCGGTGCCGTATCACTGGGGCCGTTACCGCGGCATGTCGCTGGAAATGCGCGAGCGCCCGCTCGAAGGTCTGCTCGACAACATCTTCTTCGACTCGTGCGTGTATCACCAGCCGGGCGTCGAACTGCTGACGAAGGTAGTCCCGTCCGACAACGTGCTGTTCGGCTCGGAAATGATCGGCGCGGTGCGCGGCAAAGACCCGGCAACCGGCCAGTATTTCGACGATACCAAGCGCTATATCGACGCCTGCCCGGCATTGAACGACGAAGACCGCTTCAAGATTTTCGAAGGCAATGCGCGGCGCGTCTATCCGCGCCTCGACGCGCGACTCAAGGCACGCGGCAAGTAACGAACGCAGACACAGAGACACTCATGACTTCAATCGTTGATATTCACCCGCACATTATCTCCGACGACGAAGGCCGATATCCGCCCGCACCGCTGTTCGGCAAGCGCTCCGAGTGGTCGAAGGAACGCCCGACGACTGTCGAAACACTCATCGCCGCGATGGACGAAGCAGGTGTTGAGAAGGCCGCCGTGGTGCATTCGTCGACCACATATGGCTTCGATAACAGCTACGTGGTGGACGGCTGCGCACGATACGCGGATCGGCTTGTCGCGGTCGGCTCAGTGGACGTGTTGCAGGAAGACGCGCCGCAACGCATTCGCGAATGGACACAGCGCGGCCTTGCGGGCCTGCGTCTTTTCACAGGCGGCAGCACGAAAGAGTTCGACCCGAGCGAACTCGACGATCCGCGTGCGTTCCCCGCATGGGAACTGTGCGCGGAACTCGGGCTGCCGATGTGCATCCAGACCGGCCCGATCGGCTTGCCGCAAGTGACGGCGCTCGCAAAGCGCTTTCCGAAGGTGGCGATCATTCTCGATCACCTCGGACGTCCCGAAGTCGCGGACGGTGCGCCCTACGCGGCCGCGCAAAGCCTGTTCGATCTCGCGCCGCTGGAGAACATCTATCTGAAGCTCACGCCGCGCATTTTCGGCGACGTGAAGAAGGAAAAGGCCCGCGCGGAAACGTTCTTTCCGCGCGTGGTCGAGGCGTTCGGCGCGCAACGGGTGGCGTGGGGTTCGAACTTCCCGACCTCGCCGGGCACCCTCGGCGAGATTCTCGCGACCGCTCAGGCGGGTCTCGCCAGCCTGAGCGACGAAGACCGCGCGTGGATCTTCGGCAAAACCGCGCAGAAGCTGTATCCGGCGCTGGCTTGAAGGATGGGACGCGATCCAGCGCGTCCCCGCGCAACACGCAGAACACAATCAAACGGACGAGACAATGCAGATGGAGACAAACAAATCTGGGCGACCAGGCAACGCGAGCCGCTGGGCGACGCTCGCGCTGCTTGCAATCGGCGTGTTGGTTTCCTTTATCGACCGCACCAGCATCTCGTCGACGCTGGCGGACGCGGGCTTCATCCGTCATTTTGCGCTGACGGATATCGATCGCGGATGGATCAACGCGGCGTTCTTCTGGTCGTACGGCCTGTTTCAGGTGCCGATGGGCTGGGTGGCGGACCGCTATGGCGTGAAGTGGCCGTACGCGATCAGCTTCGCGCTGTGGTGCGCCGCGACTGCGTTGATGGGTGCCGTGACTGCGCTCGCGAGTCTCGTGGTGATGCGGCTGATCATCGGCATGGCGGAGGCGATCGTGATTCCCGCGAGCTACCGCTGGATCCGCAACAACTTCGACGAAAGCCAGAACGGTCTCGCTGTCGGCATCCTCGCGATGGGCAACAAGTTCGGCCCGGCGCTCGGCGCGCCTGTCGGTGCGTGGTTCATCGTCAACTATTCGTGGCAGGTCATGTTCATCGCGACCGGGCTTGTCGGGCTGATCTGGCTCGCGCCATGGCTGCTGCTGGTGCGCAACGATCTGCCGTCGAAGACCGAACTCGCGGCGAATAACCGCAGCGCGCGTTCCGTCGGTCTCGGCAGCATTCTTGCCAGCCCTGTGGTGTGGGGCGGCATGGTCACCAACTTCTGCTACGGCTACTTCACGTTCTATTGCATGACGTGGATGCCCGCCTATCTCGTCGAGCAACGCAATCTGTCGATCTCGCGCTCCGGCCTCTTCACGTTTTTCAGCTTCGCCGGCATCGCCATCGTCGCGGCACTCGCAGGATGGGCCGCCGACCGCGTGATCGCACGGGGCCACGACCCGATCCGCGTGCGCAAGGCCTTCACGGTGGCGGGCTTTGTCGGCGGGTGCACGGTATTGCTCGGCGCGTATGCGCAGACCGTCGAGATGGCGTTGTTCTGGAACGTGCTGTCGCTCTCGCTGCTCGGCCTCGTCACGGCAAACAACCTGGTGCTGTCGCGTCTCACGCTGATTCCGAAGCAGGCCATTGGTCTCGTGACGGGCGTGCAGCAGGTCGCGACCAGCCTTGCGGGCGGCGTCGCCGCGAGTCTGTCGGGATGGCTGCTGCACGTAAGCGGAAGCTACGACCTGCCGATGATGGTGATCCTCGGCTTTCTGCTGATCGGCGCAACGGCCACGCTGATTCTGTATCGCCCCGAATGGGCGCCGAAGGTGAGCGAGGCGCAAGGCTCGCTGCGCCAGGCCTAGCAACAAGGGATGGCCGGCCTTCGGCCCTGAAGAACATAGTCAAACACTGAGAAACCATACATGGCGAAGATCGTATTCGGGATGGCAGTGCCGCACAGCGGCATGCTGGGTCAGGCACCGGAAGACTGGCTCAAGAACGGCGAACGCGACCGCAATAACCCGGAACTGTGGTATCGCAACCGGACGTGGACGTATCCCGAACTGGAAGCGCACCGCGAGGCCGCGTTCGAGAAATACCTGACGCTGGAAGAACGCACCGCGCGTGCCGCTCGCTGCCGCGCCGCGCTCGACGAAATGGCCGCGGCCTATCGTGCAGCGAAGGTCGATGTCGCGATCGTTCTCGGCAAGGACCAGAAGGAAATCTTCACGGACTTTTCGCCGTCGATTGCGATCTACAGCGGCGAGGAAGTGCATAACGGGCCGCCGCAGCGCGCGGTCTATGCACCGGATCATCACGTCACGCACCAGTGCCATCCGCAACTGGCGAACTATCTGATCGGGCATTTTCAGAAGGAAGGCTTCGATCTGACCGATCTGTTCGCATGGCCCGACAACGTGTGGATGAAACCCCTGCCCGACTATCCCGTCGTGCCGCATGCGTACAGCTTCGTCTATCACCAGATCATGAGCGACGATCCGCCTCCGCATGTGCCCATCATCATGAACTGCTTCTATCCGCCGACGCAGCCTTCGATGTCGCGTTGCATCGAGTTCGGTCGCGTGTTGCGCGATGCGATCACAGCGTGGCCCGAGGACGTGCGCGTAGGCATTTTTGCATCGGGTGGCCTGTCGCACTTCGTCAATGACGAGGAATTCGATCACAGCATCATGAAGATGCTCGCCGGGTACGACTACGACGGTCTTGCTGCCGTGGACGACCGCTCGTATCAGTCGGGCACTTCGGAAATCAAGCTCTACGTGAGCGTGATGAAAGCCGTGCAGGAAACGGGCGCACAGATGACGCTGGTCGATTACGTGCCGTGCTGGCGCACCCCGGCAGGCACGGGCGAAGGCATGGGCTTCATGTACTGGAAAGCCGCCGACTGATCCGCATCGCATCCAACCATTCAACAGAGAGTCAACACCATGAGCGACACGCGCCTGAACAGCATCATTCGCGCTTTCGAATCCGGCAAGCCTGCGTTTGCCGCATTCTCCAAACTGGACAAGCAGTCGGCCATCGAAATGAGCGACGCGCCGTATGACGGCATCGTCTTCGAAATGGAGCACAACCCGTATGACGTGTCCGCACTCGGCGATGCGCTGCAGTACATGCTGAGCCGCAAGCAGATCGTCGAAACGGGATCGGTTGCGCCGCGCGTTACGCCGATTGCGCGTATTCCCGCTAACGGCGCCGAAATGAACCAGGCGTTTGCGAAGCAGGTGCTGGATCGCGGCGCGTATGGCGTGGTGTGGCCGCATGTATCGACCGTCGAGCAGGCTTATAACGCGGTTGCTTCGTGTCGCTATGCGCGGCCGAAGAATGCGCCGCTGTATGAGCCGAAGGGCATTCGCGGCGATGGTCCTGCAACGGCTGCGCGCTACTGGGGTTTGAGCATGCCCGATTACTACAGGAAAGCCGATGTGTGGCCGCTTGCGCCTGAAGGGGAAATTCTCGTTGGCCTGATGTGCGAAAGCACGGAAGCGATTGAGAACCTCGACGACATTCTGTCGAACGTGCCCGGCATCGGCTTCATTCTGATCGGCGAAGGCGATCTCAGCCAGCAACTCGGCTTTCCGCGCGACTACGAACATCCTGTTGTCGCCGATGCGATGCGCCAGATCGTGTCGATCTGCCACAAGCACAACGTCGTGGTCGGCAATCCGCATGTGAACGCGAAGAACCACAAGCGCCTGCTGGAGGAAGGGTATCGCTTCCTGATGTCGGCGCCGTTGAAGAGCTATGGCGTGGTCGGCATGGCGCGCGAGATGGCGGGGTACTAAATGAACGGAGCCGAAAGCCTGGTCCAGACCTTGACCGATCAGGGCGTCGAACTCTGCTTCGCGAACCCTGGCACGTCGGAGATGCACTTTCTGCGCGCGCTCGAAAATCCGCGCATGAAGAGCGTGCTGTGTCTGTTCGAAGGCGTCTGTACGGGCGCCGCCGACGGCTATTACCGGATGAAGGACGCACCCGCCGCGACGCTGCTGCATCTCGGGCCGGGACTCGCGAATGGGTTGGCGAACATCCATAACGCGAAGCGGGCGTCGGCGGGTATGGTCAATGTAGTGGGCGAGCATTCGGCTGCGCACCTGAAATATGATCCGCCGCTTACGTCCGATATCGAAGGACTCGCGAGGCCGCTGAGCCATTGGGTTCGCCGGGTCGAATCGTCGCGTACGGTGGCCTGGGATGCAGCGGCTGCCGTGAGCAAGGCAAACGAGTATCCCGGCCAGATCGCGACGCTGATTTTGCCCGGCGATGCGTCGTGGCAAGAGGCCGGTGAGCCGGTTGCATTGCCGCGTATCGAGACGCAGGCAAAGAAGCCCGATGCCGCGCGCGTCGAGCATATCGCGAAGGTGTTGCGCTCAGGCGAGCCGACGCTCATCGTTCTGGCCGGACGTTCGACGCGTGGCCGCGCGCTGGAGCTGGCCGGCAAGCTCAAGGCTGCGACGAACATCCGTCTCGCGACGCAATTTTTCACTGCCCGGATCGAGCGCGGCGCGGGACGCGTCACGCTGGAGCGCATTCCGTATGCGGTCGGACAGGCGCTCGATTACCTGAAAGGCTTCAGGCACATCGTCACCGTCGAGACCACCGAGCCGATCGCATTCTTCAGTTACCCGGACAAGCCGAGTCTGCTGAAAGCGCCCGGCACGACTGTGCACGCGCTCGCGGAGGTGGGCGAAGACGGCACCGCGGCGCTGGAGATGCTGGTCGAAGCGCTCGGCGCATCGTCTACGCAGGCCCTGTTGCAACAACGCGCCGATGCCACACCGCCGACGGGCGCATTAACGCCCGCCACCATCGCGCAGGCACTCGCCGCCGCGCTGCCCGAAGACTGCATTCTCGTCGATGAATCGCTGACGACGGGACGCGAAACCATGGGTCTGACAGTCGGCGCCGCACGTCACGATCTGATCAACAACATGGGCGGATCGATCGGCTATGGCACGCCCGTCGCAACAGGCGCGGCACTCGCGTGTCCCGATCGGCGCGTGTTCTGCATGGTCGGCGATGGCAGCGCGATGTACACGATCCAGTCGCTGTGGACTCAGGCGCGCGAGAGCCTGAACATCACCACGATCATCTTCGCCAACAACAGCTACGCGATCCTCAAGGCCGAGTACGCCAACATGGGCGCGGGCGCGCCGGGCGAACGCGCGCTGGCGATGATCGATATCGACAGGCCGCGCATCGACTGGCTCGCGATGGCGAAGAGCATGGGCGTGCCCGCCGTTGCTGTCGATAGCGCCGAAGCTTTCCATAAGGCCATGCACGACTCCGTGCGTGAGCCGGGTCCGTGTCTCATCGAGGTCAGACTGTAAATCATTCAAGCATAGGGACAGACAAGCATGACTACGACTCTCACCGAGGTGCCGACGCTGCGCACCAATCTGGCCACGTATCCCGTGACGAAGGCGATCAAGGAAGGTCAGGTCGCATCGGACATCGTCAACCTCGACTTCTGCGGACCAACGCCCGCGCACAACGGTTTCAAGGCGATGGTGCGCGAGAATAAATTCGACGCGGGCGAACTGGCCATCGTCACGTTCCTGCAGGCGAAGGCGTACGGCAAGCCCTATGTTTTGCTGCCCGCCCCGATTTCAGGTCGCTTCCAGCATCATTGCGCGGGCTTCAACATCGACTTCGGTCATCTCGATCCGAAGGATATCGAAGGCAGGAAAGTGGGCGTGCGCACCTACACGCAGACCACGGCGCTGTGGATTCGCGGCATCCTGCGTCACGAATACGGCGTCGATCTCGACAAGGTGACGTGGATGACACTCGGAGACGGGCATCTTGCCGAGTATCGCGATCCGAACAATTGCGAGCGCCTGCCCGCTGGTTCGTCGATTCCGCAGATGATGCTGGACGGCGAACTGAGCGCCGCGCTGCTCGGCGAAGACATGCCGAAAGATGCGCGCGTGCGCACGCTGGTGCCCGATGCGCAGAACGCCGCGAAAGACTGGTTTGCGCGCGAAGGCGTGGTGCCGATCAATCATATGTTCGTCGTGCACGAAGATCTGTCGAAGAGGCGGCCTGACATCGTGCGCGAGTTATACCGGATGATCGTCGATAGCCGCGCGCTGACGGAAGGCGGCGTGCCTGCCGTGTTTCCGCCCATCGGACTGGAGGCGAACCGCAAGGGCATTCAGCTGGCTATCGACTGGGCGCTCGATCAGAAGATCATTCCGCACCGTCTTACCGTCGACGAACTGTTCGACGATGTGACGGGCAGTCTCGGCTGATTAGCGTGTAACCGAGGTGGCATAACGGAAGGAAGCGTAAAAGACAGCAACACAAGGCGCTGACCAAAATGGAGACGCAGGAGCGGCAGCGCAATTCGGGCCGCTCTCCGACGCATAATGAACTGGAGGCATTTCGCTGTGTATTCGACATCGTCATTCAAGAAACTGCTCGCGTGCGTAGCGGCGGGCAGTGTGTGTATCGCGATTCCGGCTGTGGCGGGTGCTGCGCAGAAGGGAGATCTGCTGCTCAACCGCATCGGGCCCGTGACGTCCGAACTGTACGTCGCGAATGCCGACGGCACGGGCGAGCATCGCCTGATTCCAACCGATGGCTTCGACTATCACGCGTCCTTTTCGAAGGACGGGCAGTGGATCGTCTTCACGTCCGAGCGCGATGGCCTGGGGCAGTCGAATCTGTATCGCGTGAAGATCGACGGATCGGGCCTGCAACGGCTCACCGATCACATCGCCGTCGACGATGCCGCCGTATTCTCGCCGGCCGATCCGAACGTGATCGCGTTCGTGTCTTCGCGCAGAGGCGAGGCGGGCTTCGGCACGACCAACATCTGGACGCTGAACATCGTGACGGGCGTGTTGAAGAACGTCACGGGCGCGATTCCATTCGATGCGAGCAAGCCGCATAGCTACTTCCGGCCGTCATGGTCGCCAGATGGCAAGTGGATCGCGTTGTCGTCGGATATCGGCTCGGACTGGCGTGGGCACAATCTGCCTGTGGGCTGGGAGCGCACGCAGGAGAGCAGCATCTATCTGATTCATCCCGATGGTTCGGGCTGGCAGAAGATTGCGGGCAATCCGGGCTTCGATGAAGGCTCGCCTTCGTGGTCGCCGGACGGCAAGCAGGTCGTGTTCTATGAACCGCCCGTCGAATCGACATGGGGCGCGCATCGTCCGGAAGGGATCAACTCGGTCAGCTCGCAACTGGTCGCGGTGGATGTGTCGAACCTTGCGCGCACGCCGCTGACGTCATCGCCCGGTGTGAAGGTCTTTCCACAGTATGTGAGTGCGACGAACGTTGCGTACCACGTCAAGGGCGGCGACACGGAAGGCATCTACACGACGGCAGGCTCGTTCCGTTCCACAACGGGAACAGGCATCCGCTCGCCGCGCTACTCGGCGGACGGCCACACGATGGTCTACGAGAAAGTGACTTTCCGCCCGGCTCGCGCGAACGGCACGCCGCTGTTCAGCTTCGATCCGGCCTGGAGCTATCGTTATATCGACGTGTTCCCGCAGCTGTCGCAGGATCGGAGGAAACTGGTGTACACGGAGAAGGCAATGAATTCGTCGATTGCCGTCATGAACCCGGACTTCAGCGGCTATACGCGCATCTACGACCCGTCGACGAGCGGACTCGATCCCGACATGGTCAAGAAGGGTCTTGCGGGTGCGTTCCAGCCGACGTGGTCGCCGGATCGCGAGTGGGTCGCGTTCGGCGTGGGCGACTGGTTCTTTACGCGTGGCGCCGGCCCTGGACGTATTGCGCGGATCAAGGCCGATGGCAGCATGAGCGGACATCCGGAGTTTTTAACGGATGGGTCGATCAATGCGGGCTTTCCGAGCTATTCGCCCGATGGCAAGAAGATCGTGTACCGCGTGTGGAGCCAGAAAGTACAGGGACTGCGTATTCTCGATCTGGACACGCGCAACACGACTGTCCTGACCACGGAAGCCGACAATCTGCCGGGCTGGTCGCCGGACGGCACGAAGATCGTGTTCACGCGCAAGCAGATCAACCCGACCGATCCGAACAAGTTCAACTATGACGTGTTCACCATCAAGCCGGATGGCACGGGTCTCGCGCGACTCACCGACGACGGCTCGAACCAGGGGCATGCCGTGTGGACGTGGGATGGCCGCATCGCGTATAGCTCGGGCACATATGGCTTCCGGGACGAGCTCGCGCTGTACGACAACAGCTTCCAGCCGGATGGACAGAACTGGGTGATGAATGCCGATGGCAGCGATCAGCACGCGATCACCGACACGCTGTGGGAAGAAGCAATGCCGATGTACATTCCGAATCCTTGAGCGGGATGTAGCATGGATATGAAAAAGGGCGCTGTGTGAAAGCACAGCGCCCTTTAGTATGAGCAAGATCAATCGCTATTTGCGGCGTCGTCGTGTTTGAGCGGCGCGGTCTAGATCTGATCGGCGGAAGTTGGTGCTTCTGCTTGTGGTGGTTGAAGCGCAGTATCGTTGACCTTCGGTGCCCATTTGCGCTGCAGCAGTACAACGGTGCTTGTCGCGCCAACCAGCAGAAAAACGAAGATGGCGCGCATGGGCAGTTCATAGCTGCCGCCCAGGTTCAGCAACCAGCCCGACAGACTCGCCGATACGCCGCCCGCCAGACTGGTGGCGACCTGTTGCAAGCCGGTGTTCAGGCCGACCGCCTGCTTCGGAATCAAGGTCAGTTTGACGAGCGCCAGGTTGTTTGCAGTGACAAGGCCGAGCAGCGACAGCGACAACACGTTCCAGAACAGTGCCGTTTGCAACGACGATGCGTGGGCGCCGAGTAGAACGGTCGTTCCACCGATAAACCCTGCCACGATGAACATCTTGCGCACGATCACGGCGTCATGGCCGCGCGCGATGATCCTGTCGGCGGCCCAGCCTGCGACTGCCGCGACGAAGGCGATGCCCGCGAAGCTGAAGAACGTGTAGATACCCGATGTCTCCAGCGACAGGCCGCGTTGCTCGACGAGATAGGCCGGCATCCACGTCATGCAGTAAAACGCGAAATAGCTGTAGCAGAAGTTGTTGATCAGACCGCCCCAGACAACCGGGCTTGCCAGCAGGTTTTTGAGCGGCACCGACGACGCGCGGCGCACCGCCACGGCGAGTTCTTCTCTGGACGGGTAATCGTTGCGAACCATCAGCAGCCAAGGCAAGAGCCACACCAGTCCGAGCAGGCCCGTCGCAATGAACATTGCTTTCCACGAATACGCGACGATCAACCATGCGGCAATCGGCGCGCCGAGTGCCGGCCCCAGCTTGCCGCCGATCGAGAAGATGCCGAGCGCGGTGCCTTGTTGCGTCTCCTCGAAGTGGTTCGCAAGATAGCGGTAGGTGGCGGGAATGACGATCGATTCCGCGACGCCGATCAGCAGACGCATGACGATCAGCGCCGACAGCGTCGTCACGATGCCCGTGGCGGCCGCCGCCATGCACCACAGCACGAAGCAGATGGCGTATGGCCATTTCACGCCGTATCGGTCGACCAGCCAGCCCATTGGCATCTGGAAGATGCCATAGGTCCAGAACACAGCCGAGTTCAGCCAGCCGCGCTCGATGCTCGTCAGGGCGAATTCGTGGATGAAGCCTTGATCGGCGAGTGCGGAAGACAGGCTCGTGCGATCGACGAATGAAATCAGCAGGCCCGCTGCAAGTAGCACGAGAATGCACCAGGGGTTCTCGGCGGGCGTGCGCTGCGCGTGATGCGTTGCCATAGGTCTCCTGAGATGGGGCGCGCTGCGTCGTATGGTCAGCCCAGAAGGGCGGCGCGGACGGGCGTGTGGCGGTGCATCGCCAGTGTATCGCCGAGTTCGGCGCGAGCGTGCCAATTGCTCGTGCGGAAGGCGGCGCTCAAACGACGATTGGCAACCCGCTGGAGGGGTCGCCAATCGTCGTGCGCGATAACGCGGGTTGTCAGAAGTGGATTTCGGCCATCAGCATTGGCGCCGAAGTGATCGTGCCGGCCGTCTCGCTGCTCGGCGTGCCATACATGTGATGCCAGTATTCGTATCCGACGCCCGCATAGACCGCACGTGGATGACCTGCGAACGAGCCGAGGTCGGCAAGCAGGGAGACGCGCGTGAGAAATTCGGTTTGCGTTTCGACGCCGAAGCCGTCCTTGCCTTTGGGGCCGGTCACGCTGGCGAAGCCGCGGAAGATGAACGGCACGGGGCCGGCTCTGAACGGAAAGAGCCACGAGCTTTCGACGTGCCATGCCGTGTGGAAGTGCACGTCCACGCCGGTGATGCCGTTGTGGTTACTTTCGGTGCGCGCGCCTGCTGTCAGGTTGAGGAAGCCGCGCGGCAGGGCGAACTCGATGGTTGGCCCGACCACGAGCATGCGGGCGCGCTCCGCATAGGCATCGTTCTTCGAGCCGAATTCGAAGCCGCCCGTGAAGCCTACATCCCGAATGATGCCGAAGCCCACGCGCTTGCCGAGAATCTTTCCTGCGCTCAATTCGACGCGGCCGATGCTATACACCTCCTGCGCGCCGCCCGACGAAGGACCGCCCGCTTCCGGGTTTGCCGCATTGGAGACGAGGTAATCGACATTGAATGCATAGCTGCCGTATCGGAAGCCGCCCGTCGTGGAGAGCGAGCCGATGTTCTGCACGATCTTGGCGGACATGCCCGGATAGTGAAAGTCGTTGCCATAGCGGTAGCCGATATAGGTGTCGTTCCACGAGACGGGCGGCTCACCGGGTTCTTCGCCCGATTTCAGGCTTGGTGCGGTGAGCGGCGCGACCGTGTTGACGGGCGTCTGCTGTTTCTGCGGTGCGCCTTCGGGCGGGGTCGTGGCGGGGGCCGTGTAGACCTCCGCGTAGGTCTGTGCGCAGGCGGGATTGCTCAGGCCACAGAATATGGCCGCGCCGAAAAGCGAGGCGTGCAAAGCTACCGATAGGTGTTTCATGTCTCCGTCCAATGTGGATTTGTTATCAACCCTGTTGTGTTCGGCTTGGGCGGCACGGCCATTTTTGTTGGCCTCTGGCCGGTTCCCGGTCCGTCGCATCGCTCATTCAGTGTTGAACGGATCAACGTTTGGAATGGTGTTGCGGTGAGGGAAATACTATTGAAGGGAGAAGGGTTTGCCTTTACACAAAAAGTAGATTCACTGGGACTTTTTTTTGTCTCTGGCGAGGGGAGGGTGTTTGGTGGTGTTCGCTTTTTGTTAGTGGTCTGCCTGGGTTGCCCCTGTGCGGGGCGGCACCTACTTTTCTTTGCCGCGGCAAAGAAAAGTAGGCAAAAGAAAGCCGCTGAACGCCACCCACTACGCTCCTTGCCTGCGGGCCCCCAGCCGGTCCTATCCTTCACACGGCATTACTCGTCTCAATGCCCGCTGCCGGCGCTCTTTAAGAGCGCATCACCCTCTTCAAACACGCGCGTCTCAGCGAGCCTTACCAGTTCGGCCCAGGCCGCCCAGGTGGCAAACGGTGTGTCGGCTATCGCGCCTTATGCGCTTCACTCCGGACTGAAAAGCAAAGGCGGTGTGTCTTGTAGGATCGCCGACGCATAATGCGCGACAACCTACACACCGTTTGCCACCTGGGCTGCATATGCGAGTCGCTGCCGCTCGGGGCGCTACGGGCGATTGGAGTGGGGTAGGCGACTATTCGAAGCGTGAGCAACGGGCGGTGACTGAGAGGTTGCCGTGTGAAGGATAGGAACCGTTGGGGGCCCGCAGGCAACAACTAGCATTGG
>NZ_QBUY01000038.1 GCF_003121405.1 Paraburkholderia sp. C35
ACCAGACCCGGCTTGTGCTTCGACGGATCGATTTCCCACAGTTCCTTGATGCCGATGCCATACACCTGCGGATCAGCGCCGTCACGCAGCTTGAACTTGTCGGAAAGCTGGCGGCCCAGATGACCACGCGCGCCTTCGCAGAACAGCGTGTATTTGGCGTGCAACTCCATGCCGAGCTGGAAGTTCTCGGTCGGCTCGCCGTCTTTGCCGATACCGAGATTGCCCGTCGCAACGCCCTTGACCGAGCCATCGCCGTTGTAGAGCACTTCAGCCGCCGCAAAGCCCGGAAAAATCTCGACGCCCAGCGCTTCGGCCTGCTGACCCAGCCAGCGCGTCACATTTGCGAGCGAAATCACGTAGTTACCGTGATTCTTGAAGTTGTCCGGCAGCGCCCAGTTCGGCACCGCCTTCGCGCCCGTTTCGTTGAGGAAAAGAAAGCGGTCTTCCGTCACCTCGACGTCCAGCGGCGCGCCTTTTTCCTTCCAGTCCGGGATCAGTTCATTGATCGCGCGCGGGTCCATGACAGCGCCCGAGAGAATATGCGCCCCAATTTCCGAGCCTTTTTCGAGCACGCAGACGCCGATTTCGACGCCTGTTTCCGCGGCACGCTGCTTCAGCCGAATGGCCGCCGACAGGCCCGCCGGGCCGCCGCCGACGATCACGACGTCGTATTCCATCGACTCGCGCGGGCCATATTGCTCGATCAGACTTGCGGGGGTCATTGATGCTCCTCTTACCGTTAGAATGCTTTTTTCGGGATCGTATTGTCATTGAACGATCCCTGCACTGCAACACAATGAGGCAAGATTAGCACGATCGTTCTATTATTGTGAACCGGGATTTGACCTGATGTCTTGCGCGGCGCGCAGGCCGGCAGTCCCCGTCACATCCACGTTCCAAGGAAAATGACAATGGGCCGTTCGATCAATCTGGAAGGCAAGGTCGCGCTGATTACGGGCGCGTCGAGTGGACTCGGCAAGCGGTTTGCCATGGTGCTGTCGCAGGCGGGCGCCAAGGTCGTGCTGGCCAGCCGACGTATCGAGCGCCTGAAGGAATTGCGTGCCGAGATCGAGGCATCGGGCGGCGCGGCGGCCGTCGTGTCGCTCGACGTGACCGACTACCAGAGCATCAAATCGGCCGTCGCGCACGCCGAGACCGAGGCGGGCACGATCGATATCCTCGTCAACAACTCGGGCGTCTCGACCACGCAAAAGCTGACCGAGGTGACCCCCGCCGACTTCGAATATGTGTTCGACACGAACACGCGCGGCGCCTTTTTCGTCGCCCAGGAAGTGGCCAAGCGCATGATCATGCGCGGCGGCGGCGCGAGCAAACCGGCGTACCGGATCATCAATATCGCGTCCGTAGCAGGCTTGCGCGTGCTGCCGCAAATCGGCCTTTACTCGATGAGCAAGGCGGCTGTCGTGCATATGACGAAAGCGATGGCGCAGGAGTGGGGCCGCCATGGCATCAATGTGAACGCAATCTGTCCGGGCTACATCGATACCGAGATCAATCACCATCACTGGTCGACCGATCAGGGGCAGAAGCTGGTGTCGATGTTGCCGCGCCACCGCGTCGGCAAGCCGGAAGACCTCGACGGACTGTTGCTGCTGCTGGCCGCAGATGAATCGCAGTTCATCAACGGCTCGGTGATCGCCGCCGACGACGGCTTCGGGCTGTCGTGATTTCATCCACTAGGCATTGCGCGCGCTTCAGAGCAGAAAAGCGCGAAACGCGCGATCATTGACACCTGTGTGCAACGTCCGCATCGCGCGGAACGTTGCGCGAACCGGTTTGACGGGCGGCGCCTCGGAGCGCGCCCGAAGCCTTACCGATTTCCGATTCAACCTGTAGAAGAAGTGCAATGAGCGATTACCACCCCGTTTTTGAAATGTCGATGCCGATCCGCTGGGGCGACATGGATGCGTTTGGCCATGTGAACAACACGGTCTATTTCCGTTACATGGAGCAGGTGCGGATTTCCTGGTTCGAGCAGCTTGGCATCGCGGGCGGCAATGGCGAAGGGCAGGGGCCTGTGATCGTCAATGCATCGATGGAATTTCTGAAGCAGCTGCACTATCCCGGCGACGTGATTGGCCGCATGACAGTCGGCACGCCGGGCCGCAGCAGTTTCGACACGGGCTTCGAACTGTTCCGCGCCGACGATCCCAACACGCTGTACGCGCGCGGCAATGCGAAGTGTGTGTGGATCGATTACGCGGCAGGCAAGTCGGTGCCGATTCCCGATTTGCTGCGCTCGACGATCGAACATGCGCATCTCGTGAAGGCCTGAGCGCTTTTCATCGCCCAGTGAAGACCTCGCGCGCCGGCCGTCCGTGCCGGCGCCACAGCGCTACCTCAAAAGTCAGTTCCCCAGCAGCCGCTGCAGCAGTTCCGTCGCGTTGCCCGTGCCGTATTTGCGCATCAGCCGCGCGCGATATACATCGACGGTCCGCGAACTGATGTCGAGAATCCTGCCTATCTGCTTGCTGGTTTTCCCCGTCACCAGTTGCGCGGCGATCTCGCGCTCGCGCGGCGTCAGTTCGACGGCCACGCGCCGCGTCGCGCTCAAGTCCTCGAAAGTCCAGACGCCCGCTGCATGCGGTATCGACAGGTCCAGCGAGCGGCCCGTCACGTGGCACCAGAACAGTTCGCCATTGGCGCGCTTCATGATGCGATCGTCGGCGTAACTGCCTTGCGCCGTCATGATGGGCGGAATGCGCTCGCCGATCCGCTCGAACTCGTCGGGCGACGGATACAGCACGGCGAACGATTGTCCCAGCAACGACTCGCGCGAGCGGCCGAAGATCGCGGCTAGCTGCTCGTTGCAGTCTTCGATAATCCGTTCACGCGACAGCACGAGGCCGATCGGCGCGAGATGAAAAGCGGTTTGATAATCCAGAGCGGGCATGAAATCAGCGAAAGCGGCGACAGGATGCGGTACGAATACTTATGTATTTTTGCGTATTGTGCCGCAAGGCCGCCGCATCGTACCCTTTCGGCACATCACAAGATGCTCGGCTGGCGTGCTCGGGCATGGTTTCAAAGGTTTTGCACGAGTCGCGCCACCATTCGCCGCAGATGACTAGAATGGCGTTTCGGGCCTCGCCCGCAGCGCCCAGTCGACAGAAGAACGGCGTCGCACCAATCCGTATTCGGAAATCCAGTCAAGGAAGGGACACACTGATGAATAAAGTCTACGCAAGCGCGGCGGCCGCGCTCGAAGGCATCGTCAAGGACGGCCAGACGTTCGCCGTCGGCGGCTTTGGGCTGTGCGGCATTCCTGAAGCGCTGATCGCGTCGCTGCGCGATTCGGGCGTCAAGGGCATCACCTGCATCAGCAATAACGCGGGTGTGGACGGTTTCGGCCTCGGCCTGCTGCTGGAAACGCGCCAGATCAAGAAAATGATCTCATCGTACGTCGGCGAGAACAAGGAATTCGAGCGCCAGTACCTGGCAGGCGAACTCGAACTGGAATTCACGCCGCAAGGCACGCTGGCTGAAAAGCTGCGCGCGGGCGGCTCGGGCATTCCGGCTTTCTTCACCAACACCGGCTACGGCACGATCATCGCGGACGGCAAGGAAACGCGTCAGTTCGGCGAAAACCACTACGTGCTCGAGCATTCGCTGACGGCCGACGTCGCGCTCGTCAAGGCATGGAAGGCCGACAAGTCGGGCAACCTGATCTATCGCCGCACGGCGCGCAATTTCAACCCGATGTGCGCGATGGCGGGCAAGATCACGGTCGTGGAAGTCGAAGAGATCGTCGAGACGGGCGAACTCGATCCGGACGCGATCCACACGCCGGGGATCTTCGTGCAGCGCATCGTGCTGAACGCGACCCCGGAAAAACGTATCGAACAACGCATCGTCCGCGCGAACGGAGAATAACCATGGCTTGGAATCGTGACCAGATGGCCGCGCGCGCGGCGCAGGAACTGCAGGACGGCTTTTACGTGAACCTCGGCATCGGCCTGCCGACGCTCGTCGCCAACCACGTGCCCGATGGCATGGAAGTGTGGCTGCAATCGGAAAACGGCCTGCTGGGCATCGGCCCGTCGCCGTATGACGACGAAGTGGACGCCGACCTCATCAACGCCGGCAAGCAGACGGTGACGACGCTGCCGGGTTCGTCGATTTTCTCGTCGGCCGATTCGTTCGCGATGATTCGCGGCGGCCACATCAACCTGGCCATTCTCGGCGCCATGCAGATCAGCAAGAAGGGCGATCTGGCGAACTGGATGATCCCGGGCAAGATGATCAAGGGCATGGGCGGCGCGATGGACCTCGTCGCGGGCGTCAAGAAAGTCGTGGTGCTGATGGAGCACGTCGCGAAGGGCGACCAGCACAAGATTCTCGAAGAGTGCACGCTGCCGCTGACGGGCGTGGCCGTGGTCGATCGCATCATTACGGATCTCGGCGTGATCGACGTGGTCGATGGTGGTCTGAAGCTGGTCGAACTGGCCGACGGCGTCACCGTCGACGAGATCAAGGCGAAGACGGGTGCACCGCTCGATACGAGCGCGGTGAGCTGATTTTTTTGCCCGGCATTGCGCCGGGTCAGGTTGTGATGAAGCGGGTGCGATCCAGGTCGCACCCGTTTTTCTTTTGGTTTGCGTGCTTTTTTCCTATGCCGTTCGATCGATGAGAGCCGCGCGCGAAGCGGTTTAGAATCGGTCATGTTCCGTGCGCCTGTGCGCATCGCCTAAATCCGATCGAGGGAAACCTGATGACCGCTACGTCTGTCGCCGCCATGCCCGCATCCGATTCCGCTTCGCCCCGTCAACGCTACGTGCAATGCGCAAGCCCCGCCGGCCTGCATCGCATCGCGTACACCGAATGGGGCGCGCCCGATAATCCGCGCGTGCTGGTGTGTGTGCACGGCCTCACGCGCTCGGGGCGCGATTTCGACCGGCTCGCGGCGGCACTCTCGTCGGTATATCGCGTGGTGTGTCCGGATGTAGCCGGGCGGGGCTTGTCTTCGTGGCTGACCAACCCCACTTATTACGCGATCCCGCAATACGTCGCCGACATGGTCACGCTGGTCGCGCGGCTGGGCGTGGAGTCGGTGGACTGGTTCGGCACGTCGATGGGCGGCCTGATCGGCATGGCGTTCGCGGGGCTGAAAGATTCGCCCATCCGCAAGATGGTTCTTAATGACGTCGGTCCGCATCTGGAACCGGGCGCGATCGAGCGTATCGGCAGTTATCTCGGGCAGCCGGTGTCGTTCGCCACGCAGCAGGAGGCGATCGATCACGCGGCGTTGCTCGCGCAGTCGTTCGGCCCGTTGACGCAGGACGAATGGCGCGAGATCAATGCGCCGCTCGTCTACGAGCGCGATGGCGCGTGGCGCTTCCGTTACGATCCGCGCATCGCGGAGCCGTTCGCGAAGACCACGCCGGAACTGGCCGCGCTTGGCGAGGCTGCGTTGTGGCAGTCGTTTACGGCGATCGAATGGCCGGTGCTGGTGGTGCGCGGCGAGCAGTCCGATCTGCTGTCGCGTGAAACCGTCACGCAAATGGTCGAGAAAGGGCGCAACGTGTCGAGTGTCGAAATCCCCGGTGTGGGCCATGCGCCCGCCTTTCTCTCGGCTGATCAGATCGATATTGCGAAACGGTTCTTTATCGGGGACGGCGCTGACGCGTCATAATATGAGATTGGCGTGGCGTCGTTGACTGCCTGGAGCAACGACTCCTCAAGCAAAACGCATCGTCGCGCCTTGTTTTTTTCATTTTCAACGGACAGGAAATTTCATGGCAGTCATTCGTCATCACGTCGGCAAGCGTCTCTCGGAAACGGCTGTGTATAACGGCACGGTCTATCTGGCTGGCCAGATTGCCGAAGATACCGATCAGGACATCGTCGGCCAGACGCGCGAAGTGCTCGGCCACATCGACCGCCTGCTGGGCGAAGTCAATAGCGACAAGTCGCTGCTGCTGTCGGTGCAGATCTACATCTCGGACATGGTGCACTTCGCCGGCATGAACGGCGCATGGGACGAGTGGGTTGCGCAAGGCAACACGCCGCCGCGCGCGACCGTCGAAGCGAAGCTCGCCAACCCGAAGTGTCTCGTCGAAGTGGTCGTGGTGGCCGCCCAGCGCAGCTAAACCCCGCAGCTAACCTATCAGTCACGTTGCAAGCATTCGCCTGATCCGTCCGCGCACGCCGCGGACCGCCGCACGATGAACACCGACACCGTCACGACCGCTCCGAACCCAACGCCGTCTTTCGACGACGCGCTTGCCTTCGTGCGCGAGCACGCGGGCGACGCGCGCCTGTCGTCGGGCGAGTTGCTTGCGGATCACGCGGCGGGCACCGCGGCCATCATGCGTACGCTCAACGTCGATCCGCCGGCGGTGCTGGCGGCGGCGCTGTTCTCGCTGACGCCGCATCTGCAGAATCCCGAACAGACCATCGCCGATAACTTCGGCGAGGAAGTCGCGCAACTGGTCGGCGATGTGCGCAAGCTGCTGCGCCTCGGCACGGTGAGCATGCGCGCGGCGCAGAACGCGATGCCGGAAGCGGGGCGCGATGCGCAGGCCGCGCGCCGCGCGCAGGTCGAAGCGTTGCGCAAGATGTTGCTCGCGTTCGCGCAGGATATTCGCGTCGTGCTGATCCGGCTCGCGTCTCGCTTGCAATCCATGCGTTACTACGCGGCGGCGAAGATCACGCCCACGCCGGATGTCGCGCGTGAAACGCTCGATATTTACGCGCCGCTCGCGAACCGGCTGGGTATCTGGCAATTGAAGTGGGAACTCGAAGATCTCGCGTTCCGCTTTGAAGAGCCCGTCACCTACAAGCGCATCGCGAAGCTGCTCGACGAGAAGCGTGTCGAGCGTGAAACCTATGTGTCCGAGGCGATCGCGCGACTGCAGAGCGAACTGGCTGCTGCGCACATCCAGGCCGAGGTCAGCGGAAGGCCGAAGCATATCTACAGCATCTGGCGCAAGATGCGCGGCAAGGAACTCGACTTCTCGGAGCTCTACGATGTGCGCGCGTTTCGCGTCATCGTGCCGGACATCAAGGATTGCTACACGGTGCTCGGCATCGTGCACAACCTGTGGCAGCCGGTGCCAAGAGAATTCGACGATTACATCTCGCGGCCCAAGCCGAACGGCTATAAGTCGCTGCACACGGTGGTGATCGGCGACGATGGCCGCGCGTTCGAAGTGCAGATCCGTACGCAGGAAATGCATCAGTTCGCCGAGTACGGCGTGGCGGCGCACTGGCGCTACAAGGAAGCGGGCACGCGCGGTTACGGCGGCCAGTTCAGTGCCAATGAGAAGTACGACGAGAAGATTGCGTGGCTGCGGCAACTGCTCGCGTGGAAAGACGATGTCTCCGAAGGCAAGCCGGGCGAGAAGGGCGCTATCAAACCGTGGGAGCAGCTTCGCCAGGCCACGCTCGACGACGATCACATCTACGTGCTTACGCCGCAGGCGCGTGTGATTCCGTTGCCGCAAGGCGCGACGCCACTCGACTTCGCCTATCACCTGCATAGCGAGTTGGGGCATCGCTGCCGCGGCGCGCGTGTCGATGGCGCGATGGTGCCGCTGAACACGCCGTTGCAGAATGGGCAGACTGTCGAGATCGTCGCGGTGAAAGAGGGCGGTCCATCGCGTGACTGGCTCAATCCGCAGCTTGGCTATCTGCAAAGCAATCGCGCGCGGCAGAAGGTGCGCGCGTGGTTCAACGCGGTGGATGTGCAGGAGAACATTGCCACCGGTCGCGCGATGGTCGAAAAGACCTTGCAGCGCGAAGGCAAGACATCGGTCAATCTCGATCAGCTTGCTGCCAAGCTCGGCTTCAAGTCCACCGACGATCTGTTCTCGGTGGTCGGCAAGGAAGAGTTCAGCTTGCGGCTCGTCGAGCAGGCGTTGAACGATGCGCCACCGGCAGAGCCTGTCGTCGAGGCGCCCGAGCAGTTCGAGAAGCGCAGTAGCGGGGCGAGCGTCGCGCATGGTGCATCGACGGGCGTGCTCGTGGTTGGCGTCGATGCGTTGTTGACGCAACTCGCGCGCTGCTGCCGTCCCGCGCCGCCCGACGATATCGCCGGCTTCGTCACGCGCGGCAAGGGCATGTCGATTCATCGCAGTGATTGCCCAACCTTTCTGCGCATGGTCGAACACGCGCCTGAGCGTGTGCTGCAAACGGCGTGGTCCGCGGACGTGATGAGTGGGCGCGGCAAATCGGTCTATCCCGTCGACCTGTCAATCGAAGCCAGTGACCGCCAGGGCCTGCTGCGCGACATCTCCGAAGTGTTCGCGCGCGAGAAGATGAACGTCGTCGGCGTGAAGACGCAGTCGCGGCGTAACGCAGCGTTCATGCAATTCACGGTGGAAGTGTCGAGCGCGGCGCAGATACAGCGCGCGTGCGCGATGCTGGGCGAAGTGACGGGCGTCGTCAGAGCGACGCGCAAGTGACGCGGCCGTTGCGCTGTTCACGGCGGCGCGACTGGAATTTAGATGTCGCCGCATAAAAACGCTTGCCAACTTTCTCTACGCTCCATATAATCTCGTTTCTCTAGGCTCGTAGCTCAGCTGGTTAGAGCACCACCTTGACATGGTGGGGGTCGTTGGTTCGAGTCCAATCGAGCCTACCAACGAATCAGAAGCTTCGGTTTGCCGAGGTTTCGCAAACGCAAGTTGCAATGAGCGCTTCGGCGCAAAGAGCGAACAAAGCGATCATGGTTATGGCACCGCGAACGTTGACCGGAACAGTTTCGGAGCGACGCTAGTCGAGGACCACTTTCGCCCTTGTGTTTGCAGTAGTCAGCAGGAATACGAATGCGGCCCCTCGAAAGCGGGGCCGCATTTTTTTTGGTCGCATTTTTTAATGGCTTGTTGCCTGTGCCGCCGCCGGCCGGCATGACGGAGAACGAAATGGTTTCGATACGACTGCCCGATGGTTCTGTTCGACAGTACGAGCATCCCGTGACCGTCGCCGAAGTGGCGGCCTCGATCGGCCCCGGTCTCGCGAAGGCTGCGCTTGGCGGCAAGATCGACGGTGAACTCGTCGATACGTCCGCGCTCATCGATCACGATGTGTCGCTCGCGATCGTCACGGACAAGGATGCCGACGGCCTCGACATCATTCGCCACTCGACCGCTCACTTGCTCGCCTACGCAGTGAAGGACCTCTTCCCCGAGGCGCAGGTGACGATCGGGCCGGTAATCGACAACGGCTTTTACTACGACTTCTCGTATAGCCGTCCCTTCACGCCCGAAGATCTCGAAAAGATCGAAAAGCGCATGCAGGAGCTCGCAAAGAAGGACGAGCAGGTGTCGCGTCGCGTGGTGTCGCGTGATGAGGCCGTCGAATACTTCAAGAGCATCGGCGAGAAGTACAAGGCCGAAATCATCGAATCGATTCCTGCCACGGATGAAATCAAGCTGTACTCGCATGGCGGCTTCACCGACCTGTGCCGCGGCCCGCACGTCCCGTCGACGGGCAAGCTGAAGGTCTTCAAGCTGATGAAGCTCGCAGGCGCGTACTGGCGCGGCGATTCGAAGAACGAGCAATTGCAGCGTATTTACGGTACGGCCTGGACGAAGAAGGAAGACCAGGACGCGTATCTGCACATGCTCGAAGAAGCGGAAAAGCGCGATCACCGCAAGCTCGGCAAGCAACTCGACCTGTTCCATATGCAGGACGAGTCGCCGGGCATGGTGTTCTGGCATCCGCGCGGCTGGACGCTGTGGCAGCAGGTCGAGCAGTACATGCGCCGTCGCGTGAACGATGCCGGCTATCTCGAGATCAAGACGCCGATGATCATGGATCGCTCGCTGTGGGAAGCGTCCGGTCACTGGCAGAACTATCGTGAAAACATGTTCACGACCGAGTCTGAAAAGCGCGACTACGCGATCAAGCCGATGAACTGCCCGGGTCACGTGCAGGTGTTCAATCACGGCCTGCGTTCGTACCGCGATCTGCCGCTGCGTTATGCGGAGTTCGGCTCGTGCCATCGGAACGAATCGTCGGGTGCGCTCCATGGCTTGATGCGCGTACGCGGCTTCGTCCAGGATGATGCGCATATCTTCTGTACCGAAGACCAGTTCATCAGCGAATCGATCGCGTTCAACACGCTGGCGATGAGCGTCTATAAGGATTTCGGCTTCGATAACGTCGAGATCAAGCTGTCGCTGCGTCCGGATGCGCGTGCGGGTACGGATGAAACCTGGGATCGTGCCGAGCAGGGTCTGCGCGACGCGCTGACCGCGTGCGGCGTGACCTGGGAAGAGTTGCCAGGCGAGGGTGCTTTCTACGGTCCGAAGGTGGAATACCACATCAAGGATGCGCTCGGCCGTTCGTGGCAATGCGGCACGCTGCAGCTCGACATGGTGCTGCCGGAACGCCTTGGCGCGGAATACGTGGCCGAGGACAACAGCCGTCGCCGCCCGATCATGCTGCACCGGGCAATCGTCGGATCAATGGAGCGATTCCTCGGCATTCTGATCGAGCACCATGCTGGTGCAATGCCTGCGTGGCTCGCGCCGATGCAGGTTGTCGTGATGAATATCGCGGAAAGTCAGGCGGAATACGCACAATCTCTTGCCCAATCGTTGCAAAAACAAGGGGTTAGAGTGGAGGCCGATTTGCGCAACGAGAAGATTAGCTATAAAATACGCGAGCACACGCTGGAGAAGGTGCCGTATTTGCTGGTCGTCGGCGATAAAGAGCGTGATGCACAAACGGTAGCCGTGCGTGCCCGTGGCGGCGTCGATCTGGGCGTGATGTCCCTCGATGCCTTCAGCGAGCGTCTGCGTCAAGACGTACAGACGTTCAACTAACCACCAGGCAGCGCGGCTCGTTTTTTTAATTTTTAGAGGAAACGTAACATCGCTACTGATAAGTCTGCGCATCGCATCAACGGTGAAATCACTGCACCTGAAGTGCGTCTGGTCGGAGTCGACAACGAACCGCTCGGCATCGTAAAACTCGCTGATGCTTTCCGCCTGTCGGAACAGCAGGACGTGGATCTGGTTGAAATCGCACCGCAAGCGGTTCCGCCTGTCTGCCGCCTGATGGACTACGGCAAGTTCAAGTACCAGGAAGCAAAGAAGCAGCACGAGGCCAAGCTCAAGCAGAAGGTCATCCAGGTCAAGGAAGTCAAGTTCCGGCCGGGTACGGATGACGGTGACTACAACGTCAAGCTGCGCAATCTCGTCCGCTTCCTTGAAGATGGCGACAAGACGAAGATCACGTTGCGTTTCCGCGGCCGCGAAATGGCTCACCAGGAAATCGGTATGCGCATGCTCGAGCGTCTGCGTACTGATCTGGATGAAGTCGGTCAGGTCGAGCAAATGCCGAAGATGGAAGGCCGCCAGATGATCATGGTGCTGGCGCCGAAAAAGAAGAAGTAAGCAGACGTCGGCTGCGCGTTTCAATGCGCGCGGTGCGTTTGTCGGAAAGTTTGAAGCGCGCGTCGTCAAAGGCGGCGTATGCGAAGCAGGTTTCGGAAGATGTCCGCGGCAATGTTGAAGCGGGCGTATTTCCCGAAAAGCAGCGACCGGCAGTTCAGGTTGTCTGCATACCAAGTGGAGTGGGTTTCGAAGGGCGGGTGAGGGCTTTCTGAGCCAACCGCACACCCATGTCCATCAAATAATGGAGTTGTCTGTCATGCCGAAGATGAAGACCAAGAAGAGCGCTGCAAAGCGCTTCGTGGTTCGTCCGGGCGGTACCGTCAAGCGCGGTCAAGCCTTCAAGCGCCACATTCTTACCAAGAAGACCACCAAGAACAAGCGTCACCTGCGCGGCGCCACGGCAGTTCATGATTCCGATCTGAACTCCGTACGCGCAATGCTGCCGTTCGCCTAACCCTTAACCGATACTCATAGGAGCGAAACATGCCTCGAGTCAAACGTGGGGTTACCGCACGGGCCCGCCATAAGAAGATCATCAACCTGGCCAAGGGTTACCGCGGCCGCCGCAATAACGTCTATCGCATCGCCAAGCAGGCGGTCATGCGCGCAGGCCAATACGCCTACCGCGATCGCCGCAACAAGAAGCGTGTGTTCCGCGCACTGTGGATCACGCGTATCAACGCGGCGGTGCGTCAGCACGACATGACGTACAGCGTGTTCATCAACGGCCTGAAGAAGGCGTCGATCGAACTGGACCGCAAGGTGCTGGCCGACATGGCTGTGTTCGACAAGGCTGCTTTTGCTGCGATCGTTCAGCAGGTGAAAGCCGCCGTTGCAGCCTGATTGCGCTGTTAGCATCTAGTACTGCGTGGTTCGTTGCAGCGAACATCCGGTAGTCTCGGTGACGCTGCAACAAAAACGGGGCTCCTCACCGAGCCCCTTTTTTGTTGGTCGAGCCAGTTTTACTTCGATTGAATACTGACGTTGAAAAGATGGGATCAATGGATCTGGACCAGATTGTCGCCGACGCAAAAAGCGCCTTTGAACAAGCCTCCGACGTCACCACGCTCGAAAACGAGAAAGCACGCTTTCTCGGTAAATCGGGTGCCTTGACGGAACTGTTGAAGGGGCTCGGCAAGCTCGATCCCGAAACGCGCAAGACGGAAGGCGCGCGGATCAACATCGTCAAGCAGCAGGTCGAAGCCGCGTTGACGGCGCGCCGCCAGGCGCTGGCCGATGCGCTGCTGAACCAGCGCCTCGCCGCTGAAGCCATCGACGTCACCTTGCCGGGCCGTGGCGCGGGCAAGGGCACACTGCATCCTGTGATGCACACGTGGGAACGCGTCGAACAGATTTTCCGCACGATTGGTTTCGACGTGGCCGATGGCCCCGAAATCGAGACCGACTGGTACAACTTCACGTCGCTGAACAGCCCGGAAAACCATCCGGCGCGTTCGATGCAAGATACCTTCTACGTCGACGGCAAGGACGCCGAAGGCCGTCCGCTGCTGCTGCGTACACACACCAGCCCGATGCAGGTCCGCTACGCGCGTACCAACACGCCGCCGATCAAGGTGATCGTGCCTGGCCGCACGTACCGCGTGGACAGCGATGCAACGCACTCGCCGATGTTCAACCAGGTCGAAGGCCTGTGGATCGACGAGAACATCAGCTTCGCCGACCTCAAGGGCGTCTACACCGACTTCCTAAAAAAATTCTTCGAGCGCGACGACATTCTCGTGCGCTTCCGTCCGTCGTACTTTCCGTTCACCGAGCCGTCTGCCGAGATCGACATGATGTTCGAGCACGGCAAGAACGCCGGTAAATGGCTCGAAATTTCGGGCTCGGGCCAGGTTCACCCGACGGTGATCCGCAACATGGGCCTCGACCCCGAGCGCTATATCGGCTTTGCATTCGGCAGCGGCCTCGAGCGTCTGACGATGCTGCGCTACGGCGTTCAGGATCTGCGTCTGTTCTTTGAAAACGACCTGCGCTTCCTGCGCCAGTTCGCCTGAGGCGAGCGAGCAGCGTCATAGCACGCGACGAGAGCGTGACGGTAGTCAACATGAAGATCGCCGTCACGCAAACAGCGCCTCCGGCCTGATGCCATGCATCATCCGGACGCGGACACAACCTGTTTAGAACGTACAGAACCATGCAATTCCCGGAATCCTGGCTCAGAACCTTTGTCGATCCGCAACTGACGACGGCCGAACTGTCGCACGCCCTGACGATGGCCGGTCTCGAAGTCGAAGACCTGCGTCCCGCCGCGCCGCCGACGTCGAAGATCGTCGTGGGCCGCGTGCTCGAAGTCGTCAAGCACCCGGACGCGGACAAGCTCAACGTGTGTCAGGTCGATGCCGGCACGGGCGCGACGCTGAACATCGTGTGCGGCGCGCCGAACGTGGCGCCCGGCATCAAGGTGCCCGTCGCGCTGGTCGGCGCGCAGTTGCCGCCCGCTGAAGAAGGCGGTGCGCCGTTCGCAATCAAGCTGTCGAAGCTGCGCGGCGTGCAGAGCGAAGGCATGCTGTGCTCGGCACGCGAACTGAAGCTGTCGGAAGATCATAGCGGCCTGCTGATCCTGCCGGAAGATACGCCGATCGGCCAGGATATTCGCGAAGCGCTGAACCTCGACGACACCGTGTTCGAAATCAAGTTGACGCCGAACAAGGCCGATTGCCTGTCCGTGTTCGGTGTTGCACGCGAGACGGCTGCCATCACCGGCGCACCGCTGCGCCCGCTCGCGATCAAGCCCGTCGAAGTCAAGCTCAACGAAACGTTGCCCGTGAAGATTTCGGCGCCGGATCTGTGCGGCCGCTTCTCGGGTCGCGTGATCCGTGGCGTCAACGCGCGCGCGAAGTCTCCGGCGTGGATGGTGGAGCGCCTCGAACGTTCCGGTCAACGAAGCATTTCTGCACTGGTCGACATCTCGAACTACGTGATGCTCGAACTCGGCCGTCCGTCGCACGTGTTCGATCTGGACAAGATTCACGGCACGATGGACGTGCGCTGGGGCAAGCGCGGCGAATCGCTGAAGCTGCTCAACGGCAACACAGTCGAAGTGGACGAGACGGTCGGCGTGATCGCGGATGATCAGCACATCGAAAGCCTCGCGGGCATCATGGGCGGCGACAGTACGGCCGTTACGCTCGATACGACCAACATCTATCTCGAAGCCGCTTTCTGGTGGCCCGATAGCATTCGTGGCCGTTCGCGCCGTTATAACTTCTCGACGGACGCGGGTCATCGCTTCGAACGCGGCGTCGATTACTCGACGACCGTCGAGCATATCGAACGCATCACGCAACTGATTCTCGATATCTGCGGTGGCGAAGCCGGTCCCGTCGACGATCAGATCGTCAACGTGCCGAACCGCGCGCCTGTGAAGATGCGTGTCGCGCGCGCGAACCGCATCATCGGTATCGCGATCAGCGCTGAAGAGATCGCGCAGATCTTCACGCGTCTTGGCCTGCCGTTCGAGCGCGAAGGCGAAGATTTCCTCGTCACGCCGCCGCCGTATCGCTTCGATATCGAAATCGAAGAAGACCTGATTGAAGAAGTCGCGCGCATTTACGGTTTCGAAAAGATTCCGGCGCGTCCGCCTGTTGCGCGCAGCGAAATGCGCCGCACGAACGAGACGCAGCGCTCGATTCACACGCTGCGTCACGCGCTCGCCGCGCGCGATTACGCGGAAACGGTGAACTTCAGTTTCGTCGATGCCGAGTGGGAACAGGATTTCGCTGGCAACGACACGCCGGTGAAGCTGCTTAATCCGATCGCAAGCCAGTTGTCGGTGATGCGTACGACGCTGTTCGGCAGCCTGATCAACGTTTTGCGCCACAACCTGAACCGTCGCGCGGATCGCATTCGCGTGTTCGAAGCCGGTCGCGTGTTCCTGCAGGACGCGTCGATCAAGGCTGGTGAGCTGGCTGTCGAAGGCTTCGCGCAACCGAAGATGCTTGGCGCGCTGGCGTATGGTCCCGTGATCGAAGAGCAGTGGGGCGCACAAACGCGTGCCGTCGATTTCTTCGACGTGAAGGGCGACATCGAGGCGCTGCTGGCGCCCGCTGTCGCGCGTTTCGTGAAGGCGGAACATCCGGCGCTGCATCCGGGACGTAGCGCGCGCATCGAACTCGATGGCCGCGCGATCGGCTGGATCGGCGAGCTGCATCCGCGCTGGATGCAGAAGTACGACCTGCCGCACGCGCCCATTCTGTTCGAAGTCGAAGCGGAAGCGCTGATGCAGCGCGCGCTGCCGACCCCGACGGACGTGTCGAAATTCCCGCCGGTGCGTCGCGATATTGCGATCGTCGTCGATCAGAAAATCGAGGTTCAGGCGCTCTTTGACGAGATGCAAAAAGCGCTCACGGAAGAGGCCTGCAAGACCATTCAAAGGGTTGCGCTGTTCGATGAATTTCGTGCAAAATCAAATACTTCCGGCGGACTGGCGGCGCACGAGAAACGCCTTGCGGTCCGTGTAACCTTGCAAGATACTGGTGGCACCCTTCAGGATGAAACGGTCGATCTGGCCATTCAGACTTTGGTGGATCGTCTTGCTCGAGTGTATGGCGCCCGGTTGCGCGGATAACCGATAACGGCTCTTCCGCAAGTTCCGTTCTGGTAGACGCGCCATTTGACAGATATGAATGAAATGAACTCGAGTGATTTCGAAGCCCTTCTTACGGCGCAGCGTAGCGCCATGATTCGCGATATTCCTACCTCATCCTCCAGCGCGTCGGCCGAAGCACCGACGCTCACCAAGGCTGAGCTTGCCGAGCTGCTGTTCGACAATGTCGGGCTCAACAAGCGGGAAGCGAAGGACATGGTCGAAGCGTTCTTCGAGGTGATTCGCGATGCGCTGGAAAGCGGCGACAGCGTCAAGCTGTCCGGCTTCGGCAACTTCCAGTTGCGCGACAAGCCGCAGCGTCCGGGCAGAAATCCGAAAACGGGCGAGGCGATTCCTATCGCTGCGCGTCGTGTCGTGACGTTCCACGCAAGTCAAAAGCTGAAGGCGCTGGTCGAGAACGGCGCTGAAGAGAGCTTCGCGCGCTGATCGAATCGCGCGCCCGCGCAACCACTACGACGGTCAACCGACCGCTAACTGACGATGACAGCGACGATCGAAAAAGTCGTCTTGCCTCCGATTCCCGCGAAGCGCTACTTCACGATCGGTGAAGTCAGCGAGCTATGCGGTGTGAAGCCGCATGTGCTGCGGTACTGGGAGCAGGAGTTCACGCAGTTGCGGCCAGTGAAGCGCAGAGGTAACCGTCGTTACTATCAGCATCATGAAGTGCTGCTGATCAGGCGGATCCGCGAGTTGCTGTATGAGCAGGGCTTCACGATCAACGGGGCGCGCAACCGGCTCGATTCGCATGGCGCTGTGCAAGGCGCGGAAGGCGAGGGCGAAGTGATGGAAGGTACTGTCGTGCAGGCAAGCACGGCTTCCGCCACGGTCGATGTCGATCAGTTGCGCAAAGAATTGCTGCAGGTGATCGACCTGCTTGGTCATTGAATGTTTTGTTGTATCGAGTTTGATTGTTGCAGTTCTATTCGCATGAAGTGTCTGTTATACTCTCATGCTTTCGGGGCGTAGCGCAGCCTGGTAGCGTACCTGCATGGGGTGCAGGTGGTCGGAGGTTCAAATCCTCTCGCCCCGACCAGATGGATAAGAAGGACTTACGGTGCAAGCCGTAAGTCCTTTTTCGTTTGCGCGATGATTTTTCGCGTTCCACTGCCTCTCGCTAACTGCATCGTCATCCTGATTAATCTCGCGCATCAACGGATGTCCGGCAGCAGTGGCATCACTTCCCCGCCTTGAACGCACCCAATGCCGCGCCGAGTTCCTCGTCGCTGAGCGCGGGCACGACTCTGAACGTGAAGAGATCGCCCCACTCAAGCACCCATGCCGCCATCGGCGCACTGCTGTCGGATTCGATGATGGCGAAGCCGCTCAACTCGCCGATCGTATGCCAGCGTCCGAGCATCCTGATGCCGTCGGGCGGCAGGGCGCCGCCCGTCTTCATGAAGCGCTCGACGGCTGATTGCTGTGTCGTCGGTAGGCCGTTCCACTGAACTATGAACTTCATTGCGCACCTCCACTTCACTCGCGACGATGCCGGCCAGTGGCAAGCCGTCACCGTGACGGGCGCTGCGGAGTGCGGCGCTCGGGAGCCTGTATCGCGTGTGGATTCGTCCTACTGAATCGAACATTCGATGCAACCACCTCGGCGTTCCTGAGAATGATAGGTCGCGTGTATCGAACTTCCATTCGACGAATCTGAGGCTGTTGCGAGTGCGCTCGATAGCGTTCCGCGCAAGTCGCAGTGCTTTAAGTTTCCGTTAAGCCTGCGCTTTTACATTGTCATGGCGTTCGGACGATGCAAGAGGTGCTGCGAGGAGTCGTCCGACGCTTCGTGGTCCGCCGGGGGGCGAACCAGACGAAGACCATCGTCGATGCGCATTCGACCGCCGCAAGGTGCCAGATGGCGTGTGGCAAGCGGCCGAACAGTCTTCGCCCGAAGGCTGTGGGGGACGGCCATTGAACCCGGTGCTCCACCGGGTTTTTCTTTTCCGACGCTCGCCGGCATCGCGCCGGCGAGCGCCGCGGATCGCGCGAGTTGCGCCAGGATTGACTCGATTCCGCGCTGAACCGCGCGCCCGGTGGCGCGTCATAAACAGGTGATTTGGCCTATGCCATTTGCCGCGATATTGTCGTGCAATCCGCGTGCAAAACTGTATAGGCATACAGTATAGTATTCACCTATCTGGCGCGGCCGCTTTCCACAAAGCTGGCACTTTGCGCCACCCGATTCTCGCCGAACGCGCACGCGTGGCCGCCACTCGCCGCCATCATGCCCCGGCTAACTCATTCAGACGGACAGGCAAATTGTCATCTAACGGAACGATCCGCATTCGTGGCGCACGCCAGCACAACCTGAAGAACGTCGATCTCGACCTTCGCACGGGCGAAATGACCGTCGTGACGGGGCCGTCGGGCTCGGGCAAATCGAGCCTCGTGTTCGACACGTTGTACGCCGAAGGGCAGCGTCGCTACGTTGAAACATTCAGCGCTTACGCGCGGCAGTTTCTCGACCGGATGGACCGCCCGCAGGTCGATCGCGTCGACGGCGTGCCGCCCGCCATTGCTATCGACCAGACCAACCCCGTACGCAGTTCGCGGTCCACGGTCGGCACGATGACGGAGCTGAACGACCATCTGAAGCTGCTTTACGCACGCGCGGCCGAACTGTTCGACCGCGTAACCGCGCAGGCCGTGCGGCACGATTCTCCGGAAACGATCTACGCGGAACTGGACGCGCGCACGGCTGCCGACGATCCCCGTATTGTCGTGACGTTCCCCGTCGAATTGCCGGAATCGACGAGCGAGGCGGAAGTCGAGCAATGGCTGTCGGCGAGCGGCTACACGCGTGTTCAGGCGCAACGCGAAGTCGCGTCGCCCACGGGCATGCGCAAGGTGCTCGACGTCGTGGCGGACCGTTTTCGGTTGCATCAGGTCGAAAACGCGCGTGTAGTCGAGGCGATCGAAGCGTCGCTCAAGCGTGGCGGTGGGCGAGTCCATGTCTACGTCCTGCCGCAATCGCAAGAGGACGAGGGCGCCGAGCCGCAAATCTGGCGCTTCTCCACCGGGCTGCACAATCCTGACAGCGATCTGCGCTATGCCGATCCTCAGCCCGCGCTGTTCTCGTTCAACTCGGCATACGGCGCGTGCGATACGTGCCGTGGCTTTGGCCGCGTGATCGGCGTCGATCTCGGTCTCGTGATCCCCGACGAACGCAAGACGTTGCGTGGCGGCGCCATCAAGCCGATGCAGACGCCCGCCTGGAAAGAATGCCAGGACGACCTGATGCGTTATGCGGCAAAGGCGAACATTCGCCGCGACACACGCTGGTCCGAACTCACGCAGGACGAGCGCGACTGGGTCATCAACGGCTCACCGGATTGGGACGGCGAATGGCAGAAGCAGTGGTATGGCGTGAAGCGCTTTTTCGGCTATCTGGAGTCGAAGGCGTACAAGATGCATATCCGCGTGCTGTTGTCGAAGTACCGCAGCTATACGCCGTGCGAAACCTGCGGCGGCGCGCGCCGGAAAACGGAATCGCTGTTGTGGCGGCTGGGTTCGAAGCAGAATGCCGACGCCGTGCTGGAACCGGCACAGCGTTTCTTGCCGCGCGGAGTCGACTGGAATCGTGGCCAGCTCGAAGCCTTGCCGGGCCTGACCGTACACGATCTGATGCTGCTGCCCATCGAGCGCATCCGGCGCTTCTTCGATGACATCACACTACCGAGCGCGCTGCTGGACGACGCGCTGAAGCTTCTGCTCGCCGAAGTGCGCACGCGTCTCAAATACCTGTGTGACGTCGGCCTCGGCTATCTCACGCTGGACCGTCAGAGCCGCACCTTGTCGGGCGGTGAAGTGCAACGTATCAACCTGACGACCGCGCTTGGCACGTCGTTGACCAAGACGTTGTTCGTGCTAGACGAGCCGAGCATCGGCCTGCATCCACGCGACCTGAACCGGATCGTCGAAGCGATGCATCGGTTGCGCGACGCGGGGAACACGCTTGTTGTCGTTGAGCACGACCCGTCTGTGATGCTTGCCGCTGACCGCCTGATCGACATGGGACCGGGACCGGGCGAGCGCGGCGGCACGATCATCTACGACGGCACGCCGGACAAGATCCGTTCGGCGGGCACGCTGACGGGCGAGTATCTGGGCGGGCGCAAGCACGTCGCCGATGCTGCGCACTGGGCGCGCCGCGCGGTCGACGCCAGCACGCCGCGCATCGTGCTGGAAGGCGCACGCCAGCATAACCTGCGCGATGTGACCGTCGAAATCCCGCTGCAGCGGCTGGTCTGCGTGACAGGCGTATCGGGCTCGGGCAAGTCGACGCTGATTCAAGACGTGCTGTACCCCGCGCTCGCGCGGCAGCTTGGCAAGGCAACCGAATCGCCGGGTGCGCACCGCAGCCTGACGGGCGTCGAACAGATCAGCGACGCGATCTTCGTCGATCAGTCGCCGATCGGCAAAACCCCGCGCTCGAATCCTGCCAGCTACGTTGGCGCTTTCGACGAAATCCGCAAGCTGTTTGCGAAAGCGCCGCTTGCGCTGCAGCGCGGCTATGGCGCGGGTGTGGTCAGCTTCAACTCAGGCGACGGGCGTTGTCCGACTTGCGGCGGTTCCGGCTTCGAACACATCGAAATGCAATTCCTGAGCGACGTCTATCTGCGTTGCCCGGATTGCGACGGCACCCGTTATCGGCCCGAAGTGCTCGAAGTGAAGATCGAGCGGGCGGGTCGCGCGCTGAGCATTGCGGACGTGCTGGAGTTGACCGTGCACGAAGCGGTCGTGCTGTTCGCCGCAGATAGTGAAGTGCTGCGCGTGCTTCAGCCTATCGTCGATGTCGGTCTTGAATACGTGAAGCTGGGGCAGCCGGTGCCGACGCTGTCGGGCGGTGAAGCGCAACGTCTGAAGCTCGCGGGCTTTCTCGCGGAAACGGCCCAGGCGCAGACGGCACGCAACAGTGCCAAACAGGCGCCGCCGCGTCTTTTCATGTTCGACGAGCCGACTACCGGTCTGCACTTCGATGACATCGCCAAGCTGATGCAGGCGTTCGGCAAACTGCTGGCAGGCGGTCATTCGCTCATCGTGATCGAGCACAATCTCGACGTGATTCGCGCGTCCGACTGGCTGATCGATCTCGGTCCCGAAGGTGGTGACGCGGGTGGCCTCGTCGTGTGCGCGGGTTCGCCGGATGAGGTCAAGCAATGCCCCGGCTCGCATACCGGCGAAGCGCTCGTGCAATACGATCGCGCCATGGGCGTCGCCATCGAACCAACCGAAGCAGCAGAAAAAGCCGAAGCGGCCGCACATGGCATGCCGCTGCAGACGGCGCTCAACGCAGCGCGCGCAAGGCGAGCGGTCGAGGGCGAAGATGTCGTGCGTATCGTCAATGCACGCGAACACAACCTGAAGGCGCTCGACGTCGATATTCCGCACGGCAAGTTCAACGTCATCACGGGCGTGTCCGGTTCGGGCAAGTCGACGCTCGCGTTCGATATCCTGTTCCATGAAGGTCAACGCCGGTATCTGGAATCGCTGAATGCGTACGCGCGCTCTATCGTGCAGCCGGCTGGACGTCCTGAAGTCGATGCCGTGTATGGCATTCCGCCTACCGTCGCAATCGAGCAGCGGCTGTCGCGCGGCGGACGCAAGAGCACGGTCGCCACGACCTCGGAGGTGTGGCATTTCCTGCGTTTGCTGTACGTGAAACTCGGCATCCAGCACTGTATCCACGACGGCGCGCCGGTGACGTCGCAAAGCGTCGAATCGATCCTTGCGCAGCTGATGCGCGATCACAAGGGGCAGCATGTCGGTTTGCTGGCGCCGCTCGTCGTGAACCGCAAGGGCGTCTATACCGATCTCGCGAAGTGGGCGAAAGCGCGCGGCAATACGCATCTGCGCGTAGACGGCGAGTTCGTGTCTGTCGATCCGTGGCCGAAGCTCGATCGTTTCCGCGAGCATACGATCGAATTGCCTGTTGGCGACATCGTCGTGTCGGCAGACAAGGAGGCCGAATTGCGCCGTCTGCTCGACGAAACGCTGGAAGTGGGCAAGGGCGTGATGCATCTGCTTGCACCGCTCGACGGTCTCGAACGCGCGATGACCCGCAACGGCCCAACGGCGCACGTTGGTGAAGTGAAGGTGTTGTCGGTCAAGCGGGCATGCCCCGTGTGCGGTACCAGCTATCCGGAACTGGACCCGCGTATGTTCTCCTACAACAGCAAGCACGGCTGGTGCACGACCTGTGTCGGTACGGGCCTCGCGTTGACGCGCGAACAGCGCGCCGCGTACGACGACACAGTACTCGTCGACGACAATCGTGGGCGCGAGCAGACCTTGCCATCGGACGAGCAGGAACCGGAGGGCGTCGGCGACGAGCCGTGTCCGGATTGCCACGGCACGCGCCTGAATCCGTCTGCCCGCGCGGTGACGTTCAGCGAAACGCCGATTGTCGATGTCGCGCAATGGACCGTGTCGGATACGCGCCGCTGGATCGACGGACTCGAACTGACGGGACGCGATGCGGAAATCGCGCGCGACGTGATCAGTGAAATCGGCAGCCGCCTGCAATTCCTGGAAGAGGTAGGCCTGGGTTATCTGAGCCTCGATCGAGCGGCACCGAGCCTGTCCGGCGGCGAAGCGCAGCGCATCCGTCTCGCGGCGCAACTCGGCAGCAACTTGCAGGGCGTCTGTTACGTGCTCGACGAGCCGACCATCGGTTTGCACCCGCGCGACAACCAGATTCTGCTGAACGCGCTGCGCAAGCTGGGCGACAAGGGCAATACGCTGGTCGTGGTCGAGCACGACGAAGACACGATTCGCCGCGCGGATCACATCATCGACATCGGTCCAGGCGCGGGCAAACGCGGCGGCACGCTGGTGGCGCAAGGGCGTGTCGGCGATCTTTCTGCCCAGTCCGATTCGTTGACCGGTCAGTTTCTCGCGCAGCCCATCCTGCACCCGCTGCAAGCGCGGCGTCCTGTATCGCTTGCCACCAAACGTGCGCCCGCCGTGCCCGAAAAGTGGCTTACCGTGCATGGCGCAACGCTGCACAATCTACGCGACGTAACCGTGGGCATCCCGCTCGGGCGTCTCGTCGCCGTGACAGGTGTGAGTGGATCGGGCAAATCGACCCTCGCGCGCGATGTGGTGATGACGAATCTGCTGGACGCTGTCGGCCGATCAGTGCTGTCGTCGCCGGCGGTGCGCCGTGCGCGCAAGGCCGCACAAGGTGACGAAGCGCCTGCAACGAACCGCCGTTCGAGCGTGCTCGCGCGCAGCGCACCGCGGCCATCGCTCAATGTCACGCACGCGTGGCAGGGCTGCGAATCGATCAGCGGCTACGAATCGATCGATCGCGTGCTCGAAGTCGATCAGACGCCAATCGGCAAAACGCCACGCTCCTGTCCCGCCACATACATCGGCGTGTGGGACACGATCCGTCGTCTGTTCGCCGATACGCTCGAAGCGCGTGCACGCGGCTACTCGGCTTCGCGCTTCTCTTTCAATACGGGCGATGGACGTTGCCCGGCGTGTGAAGGGCAAGGCGTGCGAACCATCGGCATGAGCTTCCTGCCCGACGTGAAGGTGCCGTGCGACGTGTGCCACGGTCAGCGCTTCAACCCCGAGACGCTCGCAGTGACATGGCGCGGCAAGAACATCGGCGACGTGCTGACAATGGAAATTGACGAAGCCGTCGATTTCTTTGCGGCGATGTCGAATATCGCGCATCCATTGCAGTTGATGAAGGACGTTGGCCTGGGTTATCTGACGCTCGGCCAGCCGTCGCCGACGCTGTCGGGTGGCGAGGCGCAGCGCATCAAGCTGGTCACGGAACTGAGCAAGGTGCGCGACGACATCACGCGTCGTGGACAGAAGGCGCCGCACACGCTGTATGTGCTCGATGAACCGACCGTCGGCCTGCACATGGCCGACGTCGCGAAGCTGATCCGTGTGCTGCATCGGCTTGCGAACGCGGGGCATAGCGTCGTGGTGATCGAACACGACCTCGATGTGATCGCTGAAGCAGACTGGATCATCGATCTCGGGCCGGAAGGCGGCGTCGGTGGCGGAACGATCGTGGCATCGACCGATCCCGAAGGTCTGGTTCGCGTCGCGGCGAGCCATACGGGGCAAGCACTGGCACCCGTGCTCGCGCGGGTCGCGAGCGACACGGGCGAGGCAGAGGCGAGCGAGCGCGTGAGCGCAGGGTGACGCTGCGAGTCGGCGGCGCGGTGTTGGTGTTGCTGCGCTGCCGCGCTTGCTGGGCCTCATATAAGCCCGTGACAAAAACGGCGTTCAGGATAGGCATCCAGCAAAAGCAGGGACAAAGACATCATGGGCACACGTCATAGCGCCGCGTTCACGGCCATACTGGCAGCCGTTCTATTCGGTGCGACGACGCCATTTGCGAAAGCATTGCTTGGCGCACTGTCGCCATTTATGGTCGCGGGTCTGTTCTATCTCGGCAGCGGCTGCGGACTGGCGGTTGCAATGCTGATCCGTGGTGTGCGGCGAGAGCCTGCTGTGAACACCCCAAACGAACTGGCCATGCCACGCAGGGAACTGCCGTGGTTGATGGGTGCCATCGCTGCGGGCGGTATTGCGGGTCCGGCGTTGCTGATGTTCGGCCTCGCCGCGACACCAGCGGCGACAGCTTCGCTGCTGCTCAACCTCGAAGGCGTCATCACTGCGCTGATCGCATGGTTCGTGTTCCGTGAGAATGTCGATACCCGTGTATTTCTCGGCATGATGGCGATTGTCGCGGGCGGCGTGCTGCTGTCGTGGCAGCCGGGCGGCGGTGGTGTAGGCGCGGGCGCGTTGCTGGTCGCTGCCGCGTGTCTGTGCTGGGCCATCGACAACAACCTGACGCGCAAGGTCTCGACCAACGATGCAATGTTTAGCGCCTGCGTCAAAGGGCTGGTCGCGGGCGTCGTCAATGTCGGCATCGCGCGGGCGCTCGGCGCGCATGCACCGGCCGCGAGCCTGATCGCTGCATCGATGGTGGCGGGGCTGGCCGGTTATGGTGTGAGTCTCGTGCTGTTTGTTATCGCGCTACGTCATCTGGGTACGGCGCGCACGGGTGCGTATTTTTCGGTTGCGCCTTTGTTCGGCGTCGCGATTTCGTTTGCGCTGTGGCCCGGGCAGCCAACGCCTATCTTCTGGATAGCAGCAGCGTTGATGGCGCTCGGTGTCTGGCTGCATCTACGTGAGCGGCATGATCACGAGCACACGCATGATCCGCTCGACCACAGCCATCGTCATCGGCATGACGAACATCATCAGCACCAGCATGATTTCGATTGGGACGGCGTCGAGCCGCATGTGCATCCACATGTTCACGCACGCATCACGCATACGCACGCTCATTTTCCCGATATACATCATCGACATCGGCATTGAGGGCGCGCGGCCGCGACCGTTGCCGCCGGGCCGCCCGCAAGCAAAGCAGGGGCAACCCGTCTATATTGGTCGCTGTTTATCGATACATATGCTCACAAGGACCTTACATGCCTGATCCTTCCGTCTTTCCGATTGCGAACAAGTGGCCCGCTACGCATCCCGGGCGGATCCAGCTCTATTCGCTGCCGACACCCACCGGCGTCAAGGTCTCGATCATGCTGGAGGAGACCGGCCTCGCGTACGAACCGCATCTGGTGCGCTTCGATGCGAACGACCAGCTGTCGCAGGAATTCATGTCGCTCAATCCGAACAACAAGATTCCCGCGATCATCGATCCCAATGGGCCGGACGGCGAACCGCTGCCGCTGTTCGAGTCGGGCGCGATTCTGCTGTATCTCGCTGACAAGACGGGGCAATTCATCCCGCAGCGTGCTTCGGCGCGCTACGAGACGATTCAGTGGCTGATGTTCCAGATGGCAGGCATCGGGCCGATGTTCGGCCAGATCGGCTTCTTCCACAAATTCGCGGGCAAGGAGTACGAAGACAAGCGTCCGCGCGACCGCTATGTCAACGAATCGAAGCGGCTGCTTAACGTGCTGAACGAGCGCCTCGCAACCCGCACGTGGATCATGGGCGACGACTACACGATTGCCGATATCGCCACGTTCCCGTGGGTGCGCAATCTGGTCGGCTTTTACGAGGCCGGCGATCTGGTTGGCTTCAGCGACTTCCCGCATGTGAAGCGCGCGCTCGACGCGTTTCTCGCGCGTCCCGCCGTCCAGCGCGGGCTGGAAATTCCGAAGCGCGCCTGAGCGCCAACGAAAAAGCCCGTGCCGTCGATACAACGGCACGGGCTCAGTCCTTCCATTACGGCGTTGCAACACTCGCGCCGCCGCTATTGCTAGCGCAACAGTTATTGCCCGCCGAGCGCAGGATCGCTCATGCTCGGCTTGCCCGTCTCGACGTGGCCGGCCACACGGCGCACGAATGCCGTGTCGGTATCGACGGTGATCGTCAGGTCATACCAGCCATACACCTGACGCAGATCGAGATACACGGTGTCGCTATCGCCGCCGCGCACGGTGTGTGTGAGCGTTTTGCCCGAATCGTACGCATTGACGACCTTGAACTGGCAACGCGTGTTGCCATCGTTCTTCAGGCGCAATTGCAGATTGCCGTTCGCCACGTCATAGCCTTCCGCGACTTCCGGCTGCGCGGATTTGTGGCTGTTCCACGCCTGCTGCGCGATCAGCTTGCCGGCAAAGCGGCGCAGGAAGCCGTTCGGCCCGTGCACCGTGAAGTCGTACGAACCATCGGCTTTCACGGCCAGTTGATCGACGAGGCGCTTGCCCGCTGCGACCGTGTAGGTGCGCGGCGCGTCGGCGCTCAGCGCGTCGAATACGAGGAAGTGCGCGCCGGCGTCGCCCGTGTTGACGAAGCGCATCGAGAGCTTGCCGTTGCTGTTGTGATCGTCGATACGCACGAACAGTTCGTACGGCACGGCACGCGCAGGGCGCACGCCCGGCTCCTGCTTCGGCACGGCGCCAATAACAGGCGGCAGCGGCACGTAGTCGGGGTGGCGGTCGCTGTCCTGCGGCTTGTAGGCAGCGGTTGACGGCAGCGTCGGGAACGCATCGTTCGGGTTCTTGAAGTTGAACGCCGAGGTCAGGTCGCCGCACACGGCGCGACGCCACGGTGTGATGTGCGACTCCGACAGCTTGTTGCCCTGGCCGAACCGCGCCTGAATAAATCGAATCACCGACGTGTGATCGAACACCTCCGAGCACACATAGCCGCCTTTCGACCACGGCGACACGACCAGCATCGGCACGCGCGGTCCGAGACCGTACGGACCGGGCGCGTATTTGCCGTTGTTACCGCCGGGATAGATTTCGTTGGTCGTCGCGACCGTCGACAGACCATTCGCATTCGATGACGGCGCGAACGGCGGCGACACGTGATCGAAGAAGCCGTCGTTCTCGTCGTAGTTGATGAGCAGCACGGTCTTGCTCCACAGGTCCGGATTCGACGTGAGAATCTGCAAGACCTGATCGACGTACCACGCGCCGTAGTTGGCCGGCCAGTTCGGGTGCTCCGAGTAGGCTTCCGGCGCGACGATCCACGACACCTGCGGCAACTGGTTGTTCTGCACATCCTTGCGCAGAATGTCGAAGTACGTATCGCCCGCCGACACGTTCGTGCCCGTGCGCGCCTTGTCGTACAGCGGATTGCCCGGCTGCGCGTTGCGATACTGGTTGAAGTAGAGCAGCGAGTTGTCGCCGTAATTGCCGATATACGGATTGTTCGTCCAGCCCCATGAGCCGTTTGCGTCAAGGCCGGTGCCGACGTCCTGATAGATCTTCCACGAAACGCCGGCTGCTTCCAGCACTTCCGGATACGTCGACCAGCCGTAGCCCAGTTCTGAATTGTCGACCACGGGGCCGCCGCCCGAACCGTCGTTGCCGACCCAGCCCGTCCACATGTAGTAGCGGTTCGGATCGGTCGCGCCCATCAGCGAGCAGTGATAGGCGTCGCAGATCGTGAACGAATCGGCCAGCTGATAGTGGAACGGGATGTCGTCGCGCGTCATATACGCCATCGTCGTCGTGCCCTTGTTCGGCACCCACTGATCGTTGCGGCCACCGTTCCATGCGCCGTGCGTCGTCGGCCAGTCATGCGGCAAATCTTGCAGGAACTGCAGGCCGAGATTCGGCGCGGTCGGACGGAACGGCAGCACTTCGCCGACGCCGCCCACCAGCGGTTGATGCCAGACGGATTTGCCGTTCGGCAGGTTGATCGCGCGCGTGTCGCCGAAGCCGCGCACACCGCGCAGCGTGCCGAAGTAATGGTCGAACGAACGGTTTTCCTGCATCAGCACGACGATGTGCTCGACATCGCGGATGCTGCCCGTCTTGTTGTTCGCGGGAATGGCGAGCGCGTTGCGGATGCCGGCGGGCAACATCGTCAAGGCCGTTGCGGAGCCGGCTGCCTGGGCGGCTGCGCGCAGAAAATCACGGCGGTTCTTTGTGGTCATGTTGTCTTCGATCGTGAGGGAAGAAACGGTAAGGGAGGACTTCCACGCGGGGGCATGGAGCCTGACTGGGCAGAACTCAATCGACGGTGTGAATCACGGGTGGTGCGAGAACGACGGAATCGGCTGCGCTGGCGCCGTTGGGGGAGGCGGCTTGTGCCTGCGCGGCAGGGGACTGCGGAGCTTGAAGCGCGGCGCCTGTGGCTGGCGCGGATTGCGAGGGGACGGCGTTGAAAGTCGTGGCGAGAACGGGCTGTTGTGCGACTGACTGTTGATGTTGCGGGTCTTGCGATGTCTGGACGGCGGTGTCGTCGTTGCACGCTGCAGCCGCGATCGATGCCGCCATCACGGCAAGCGCAAGGTGCAAACGCTTGCGTCGCGAGCTACATGCAGTTTCGTGCACAGCGGGCATCGTCATCCTCCGGCGTCAGCTTGAGAGACGCGTAACGATAGCCAGCATGTGTGTAGGTATTGTGAAGCGTGAGGTGACGTAAGACATGCAGCTTTGCTGCATGTCATTCATGCTTGATGGTGCATGCGCGCACAAGCAGTGCTGGAAGGCGAGTGCGCGCTACATGTGATGCAGCGCGCATTCTCTGTGACGGTTCAATGACTTGTGGCGCTTATCGGCAGGTTATCCACAAGGTTGATCACGGATTATGTGGACAACTGCAGTCCAGTGCATTCGCTATCGGGGGCCGCGGAACGGAAACGCCTGCTGACGCACGAATCCATCCGGCATGTAGTCGCCGACCACGCCATAGGTCTCGGGAAAGCGGCGCTCTGCCTTGACGGCCGTGCCGAACAGGTAATCGATGAAGGCGAAATGTGCAGCGTAGTTCTTGTCGATCGCTTCATCTTCGGACGAGTGATGCCAGTGATGAAAATCCGGCGTGACAAACACGTAACGCAACGGACCCCATGGCAAGCTCACGTTCGCATGATTGAACACGGCCTGGAAGCCGACGATGATGATGTACGCATCGATGACTGCCTTGTCGAACCCGAGCACGAATAGCGGGCCGAGCACGACGACGCGCGTGGCGATCAGTTCGAGCACATGCTGGCGCGATCCCGCCAGCCAGTCCATCGACTTGACGCTGTGATGCACGGCATGGAAGCGCCACAGGAAAGGCACTTCATGATAGGCGCGGTGCACTCCATATTCGGCAAGGTCGGCAACCAGCATGCAGAGCAATAACTGCGGCACAAATGCAATCTGCTGCACCGCATGTTGAAAACCTGCATTTGCCATCCATCCAAATGCGCGATGAATCATGAAGTTCACGATCAGCAGCGCAAGCCCGATGATGAAGTGGTTGAACGCGAAGTGCACCATGTCCGTTTGCCATTCGGCCCGGAACACCGGCTGCTTGCGGTGCAACGGAAAGAGCTTTTCGAGCAGCACGAAGATCGTGGTCGAGCCGAGCAGATCGAGAATGAACCAGTCGGCGCCGATATACGGCGTGTGATCCGGAAAATCGCCGACAGGCACACGCGAGCCGCCGAGTGCCACGGCGACGATCACGAAGATGAACGAGAGTGCATTGATGTGCCGGCGATTGTCGACCACGATGCTGCCGAGTGCCAGGCCGCCCGAAACGATCAACGCGCAGAACAGGATCTGCCGCATCAGGTCGACGGAATAGACGTGGCGCAGTTCAGGTGTGGTCAGATACTGCGGGAAATGGAATGCCAGTACGCCGAACAGCGACAGGAAGCTGAGTACCAGCGCGACAACGGTCGCGATCAGTCCGTTGCCGAAGCCGAGCTGGCCGTGACTCGTGAGCAGTTTCTGGGTGGACGCGGCGGTTTTCACAGCCGACTCGAGCGGGGATTCGTGGTGCTTGTCGTGTTGTTTCTGGTCGCGGTTCATGATGTCGTCGACGTAGTGAAGCGCGCGTTGAACGTGAGCAGGCGAACACCTGCGACGCGCGAACGGTGACGCATCCTATAACGATCGGGTAGAACGCGGCGAGTCCAGAATGTAAAGAATGGTGGTGCGGCGAGCGCGCGGCGGCCGAAAAGGCTTTCGATCCGGCTCGCCGTGGCGTGACGGTGCGGTCCCGAACCGACGCGGCCGGTCAGGTTTGCGCGGCGTTGCTGTCGCTGTTGCGTTCGATGAAAGCGGCGATCGCATCGTTGAGTGCTTGCGGCGCATCGCGATGCGGCGAGTGACCGCAATTGTCCAGCTTCGCGAGTGCGGTTTGCGGCGCGCGTTGCGCAATCGTGTCGATCTGCGCCATCGTGCCGTAGTGATCGTCGTGTCCTTGTACTGCGAGCAACGGGCAGTGAATGCATTCGAGTTCATCGACGATGCGCCATGAGCGGAATGCGTCGCTCAGCCACACGTCGTTCCAGCCGTAGAACGCCGAATCGACGTCGTCGTGATGCCGGGCCAGCTTGCTGCGCAGATCCGTCTGCTCATAGGCTGTCTTCGCCTCGGCGATACTGGCGACGGAAATATCCTCGACGAATACATGCGGTGCAATCACAACCGCGCCTGCCAGTGCATCGGGAGAAGCGGCAGCATAGAGCAGCGTGATCGAGCCGCCATCGCTGTGGCCGATCACCCACATGCGCTTTCGTTCATCGGTGCTCACGTGCAGTGCATCGAGCAATGCAGGTAAGACATCGCGCGCCTGCACCGACATGAAGTCGACGGGGAGTTTGACGTGATGCGGACGCGGCGTCGAACGTCCGTAGCCAGGGCGCGAATACACGAGTCCACGCATGCCGAGCCGGTCGCACAGCGATTGGGGCCAGTCTTTCCACATCGCGACCGAGCCAAGCCCTTCATGCAGGAAGACGGCCAGTGGTGCATCGGTCAGATGCGCATTGATCCAGCGGTATTCGATATCCAGCGGGGCGCGTTGCGCAGTGGCGGGCAACGCGATCATCGCGTTTTTGTCACTCAGGCGTGCAGCAGGTTCGGCCATACCGTTCATCAGCTCTTGAGCTGTTCTCGCAGTTTGAAGCGTTGAATCTTACCTGTTGCCGTCTTCGGCAGATCGTCGACGAACACGATGTCGCGAGGATACTTGTGCGGCGCGAGTTTGCCTTTGACGAACGACTTGAGTTCATCTGCGAGCGCATCGCATGCATCGGCATTGTGCTTCAGCACGACGAATGCACGCGTCTTGACGAGTCCGCCATGATCGACGCCCACCACGGCGGCTTCGAGCACGGCAATATGTTGCACGAGCACCATCTCCACTTCGACGGGCGATACATACTGGCCGCTCACCTTCAGCATGTCATCGCTGCGGCCCGCGTACTGATAGCAGCCGCTCGGCAAGCGGCAGTACTTGTCGCCGCTGCGGATCCACTCGCCGAGAAACGTCGCCCGGGTTTTTTCGCGGTTGTTCCAGTACATCAGCGCTGCGCTCGGCCCCTTGATGAACAGGTCGCCGATTTCACCGTCCGGCACAGGGTGACCCGCCTCATCGCGTAATTCCACTTCATATCCGGGCACAGGGCGGCCCGTCGTACCGTATTCGACTTCACCTGCGCGATTCGACAGAAAAATATGCAGCATCTCGGTCGAGCCGATGCCGTCGAGAATCTCGCAGCCGAAGTGCGCAGTGAACCGTTCGCCGATCTCGCGCGGCAATGCTTCGCCCGCCGATGCGCACACGCGCATCGCCACCCGCTCGCGCGGCGGCAGGTTGGGCGAGACGAGCATGCTTGCATAGAGCGTCGGCACGCCGTAGAAGATCGTCGGCCGATGCTCGACCAGCCGCCTGAAGATGGCGTCGGGCGTCGGCCGTTCGGCCATCAGCACAGCCGTCGCGCCGACCGAAAGCGGGAAAGTCAGCGCGTTGCCGAGGCCATAGGCGAAGAACAGCTTGGCGGCGGAAAACACCACGTCGTGTTCTTTGATGCCGAGTACCGGCTTAGCGTAGAGCTCTGCAGTCCAGTACAGGTTGGCATGCGTATGCACTGTGCCTTTCGGCTTGCCGGTCGATCCCGATGAATACAGCCAGAAAGCGATGTCATCGCCGCTGCATGCATTCGGCTTCAGCAACGGGTCGGCGCCATCGATCAACTGGCTCAGCACATGCACGGGCGGCGGATCGACCTGCACTGGCTGCGACACGATCAGCAGGCAGCCATCGTGTTCCGCGTCTGTCATTGCCTGTTCGACGCTCGGCAGCAGCGCGCCCGATGCGATCACGGCACGTGCATGGCTGTGCGTGAGCATGTAGAGATAGTCGGCGGCAGTCAGCAGCGTATTGGCGACCACGGGCACGACGCCCGCATGCAATGCGCCGAGAAACGCGACGGGCAACTCGACCGTATCCAGCATCACGAGCAGGATGCGCTCCTCGGGATGCACGCCGAGCGAGCGCAATGCACCGGCGAAGCGGCGCGCGCGGTCTTCGAGTTGCGCATACGTGATGACGCCGCTGTCATCGACAAAGGCCGGCTTGTCGGGCCGCACGTCGTTGAGGCGAAACAGGTGCGACGCGAAGTTGAATTGAGCAGGTGGCGGCTCGACATTCGGCGCGGGCTCGCCTGCGCGCGGTTCCAGCAGGGCTTGCATGTCTCCTCCGGCAGAGTAAGACGGAGTGCGTGGGAACGATCGTGGCAGCGTGCAGGCGCGTCAGCTGCCGTTCGCGTCCTGAGTGAATTCGATTGCACCTTGCGGCAGCAGATACAGCACGAGTGCCTGACCTTGCGCGACAGTCGGCCGGTGCGCGCTGCCGGGGCCGTACACGCACCAGCCGGCGGGGTGGCCGTCGAAGGTCGCGCCGTCGGAGAGCGGCATGATCAGATCGATTTCGCCGTTTGGATGCACATGATGCGGACCGGCAATGTTCTGCATATCGACCACGTCGACGGAAAAGCCGTGCGTGTCGGGTGTGGGCTTGATGACGCGGCCATACCGGATGCCGCCGTGTTCGCGATTGCATAGCCAGCCTTCGGCGACACCTGCGCGGCACGCACCGGCAAGCTCATCGTAGGTGGCGCTGCCCGCCGGCCAGGTTGCGTTGAGCCAGCCGGCGAGCGAAGCATCGAGTGGGCGGCCATCCAGCCGCGCTGTCACGCCTGCAATGAGCCGCTGAAAATCCTGGGGGGACATGCTTGCCTCCTGTCGACCCGAACCGGCTGGCTGGACAGACGACCCAGAGCGCATGCGCCTGCGATCTGCCGCGGCCCTGCTCGTGCCTCATGCAAGATGATTGCAGCCTGCCTGTACACACGACACGCACCTTAGTTCATGTGCTGCGCAGCCTGCCGTCTCCGTTTTTTCCTATGCCATCTGGCGGAGGGCCAACGGCGTTGTTATTGCGTCGATATGCGGCGAAAATTAACCGTTCACCTTGAGCATGTCAAGCACTATAGTACATATACCTAGTCGATGAGGCTTTGCGACATGAATCAAACTTACTCTGCCGCTGCGACTGATGCGTCAACTACGCCGGGCACCGACGATGAGGCGCCGAAAGCCGAGCGCGAAGAGCGCGATCCCTTCCTGACCGCGATGGGCGAGCGTGTGCGCCTGCTGCGCGCGCGGCGCGGCATGACGCGCAAGACGCTGGCATCGGAAACGGGGCTGTCCGAGCGACACCTCGCGAATCTCGAATCCGGCGTAGGCAATGCATCGGTGCTGGTGCTGCGGCAAATCGCGGCGACGCTGAACTGCCCGCTGGCCGAAGTGATCGGCGACGAAACCACCTCGTCGGCAGAATGGCTGCTGATCCGCGAACTGCTCCACGGCCGCGATCAGGCAGCATTGCAGCGGGCCCGCGTCGCGCTCGCGGAAATGTTCGCGCAGGCGCCGCGCGACCCCCACCGCAAGGACCGCATCGCACTGATCGGGTTGCGCGGCGCGGGTAAATCGACGCTTGGCCGCATGCTCGCGCAGGAGCGCAAGGTGCCCTTCATCGAAATCACGAAGGTGATCCAGCAGATGGCGGGCTGTCCGCCGGCGGAAATCCATTCGCTGTATGGTGCGAGCGCTTATCGACGTTACGAGCAGCGCGCGCTTGAAGCCGTGATTGGCGAGCACGAGCGTGCCGTGATCGCGTCGCCGGGCGGGCTGGTGTCGGAGCCCGCTACCTTCAACGCATTGCTGGCGCACTGTTTCACGGTCTGGCTGCAGGCCACGCCGGAAGAGCACATGCGTCGTGTGGTCGCGCAGGGCGATCTGCGGCCGATGTCCGGCAACAAGGAGGCGATGGAAGATCTCAAGCGCATCCTCGCGGGCCGCGGCGAACTGTACGGCCGCGCCGACATGACCTTCGACACGAGCGAACGCACGCTGGCCGACGCCTATCTGCAACTGCGCGACCGCCTCGCCGCACGCCTAGCAGCTGAACTAGGCGACGAAACGTAATGCATGTGACGTGCACGGTGACGGTAGGGGATAACCCCAAAACATGAAGTAAAGTGCTTTGCATGGTCGAAGTGGTGCACTATTATTCGTTAAAACGAACTGCATCCGCTTCAGGAGACACCCCATGTCCGCAGCCATGTCCCCGGCCGAGATCGCCGCCGCGCGAATCGACTACCGCACGGATCCGTCGCAGTACAAGCACTGGAAGCTGTCGTTCAATGGCCCGGTGGCCACGCTCGGGATCGATATTGCCGAGGACGGCGGCATCCGCGACGGTTACAAGCTGAAGTTGAATTCATACGACCTTGGCGTCGATATCGAACTGCACGATGCACTTCAGCGCATCCGCTTCGAGCACCCGGAAGTCAGGACCGTTGTCATGACGAGTCTTAAGGATCGTGTGTTCTGCTCGGGTGCAAACATCTTCATGCTCGGCCTGTCGTCGCATGCATGGAAGGTCAACTTCTGCAAGTTCACCAACGAAACACGCAACGGCATCGAAGATTCGTCGCGCCACTCGGGCCTGAAGTTTCTTGCAGCCGTCAACGGTTCATGTGCCGGCGGCGGATATGAACTGGCGCTCGCGTGCGATGAGATTTATCTGGTCGATGACCGCTCGTCGTCGGTTGCGTTGCCGGAAGTGCCATTGCTCGGCGTGTTGCCGGGCACGGGCGGTCTGACGCGTGTCACCGACAAGCGCAAGGTCCGCCACGATCGCGCCGACATTTTCTGCACAGTGGTCGAAGGCATTCGCGGCGCGCGTGCCAAAGAATGGCGTCTCGTTGACGAAGTGGTGAAGCCGAACCAGTTCGATCAGGCGATCGCCGCGCGTGCACTGGAACTCGCGCAGCAGAGCGACCGTCCCGCCGACGCGCAAGGCGTGGCGCTGACGCGCGTCGAGCGCACGGATCGCGAAGACGGCCTCACGTATGCGACGCTCGACGTCAGCATCGACCGGGCGAAGCGCACGGCCACGTTCACAGCAAAAGCGCCACCAATCGATCAGCCGACGGAGATCGACGCCATCGTCGCGAGCGGCGCGAAGTGGTGGCCGCTGCAGTTCGCGCGCGAACTCGACGCCGCGATTCTCTCGATGCGCCCCAACGAACTCGACATCGGCACGTGGATCCTGAAGACGGAAGGCGATGCGCGCGCGGTGCTCGCTGCCGACGCCACGCTGCTGCAACACAGGGACCACTGGTTCGTGCGCGAAACGATCGGCCTCTTGCGCCGCACGCTCGCGCGCATCGACGTGTCGTCGCGCTCGCTGTTCGCGCTGATCGAGCCGGGTTCGTGTTTCGCGGGCCCATTCGCAGAATTCGCTTTTGCCGCCGACCGCACCTACATGGCCGCGCTGCCGGCAAACGAAGACGAAGAGCCGGCCATCACGCTGGCGGAAGTCAATTTCGGGCTGTATCCGATGGTCACGCAGCAGTCGCGGCTCGCGCGCCGCTGCTACGAAGAGACGGAAGCGCTCGACGCCGTGCGCGCCACGACCGGCCAGCCGGTGAAAGCCGTTGAAGCGGAACGTCTCGGCCTCGTGACGGCATCGCTCGACGATATCGACTGGGCGGACGAGATTCGCATCGCACTCGAAGAGCGCGCGGCCATGTCGCCCGACGCGCTGACGGGCATGGAGGCCAATCTGCGCTTCAACGGCCGCGAGACGATGGAGACGCGCATCTTCGGGCGATTGACGGCGTGGCAGAACTGGATTTTCAACCGGCCGAACGCGGTGGGCGAGAAGGGCGCGCTCAAGGTGTACGGCAAGGGCAGCAAGGCGCAATTCGACGTGTCGCGCGTATAACGCACGGCCGCCTGCAAGCACAACAACATCGCGCCGATACGAAGCCTCTCGCACCTCCAACGAACGCGCCGCGCTCAAGGAACCGACATGTCCACCATCAACTACAGCGACAAGATCCCGAACAACGTCAACCTCGCCGACGACCGCACGCTGCAGCGCGCGCTCGAACAATGGCAGCCGAATTTCCTGTCGTGGTGGGGCGATATGGGCCCGGACGGCTCGCATGATTTCGACGTGTATCTGCGCACGGCGACGAGTGTCGATCCCGGCGGCTGGGCGCATTTCGATTACGTGAAGATGCCCGATTATCGCTGGGGCATTTTTCTCGCGCCCGGCGATCAGGCGCGCACGATCAACTTCGGCGAGCACAAGGGCGAAGCGGCATGGCAGGAAGTGCCGGGCGAGCATCGCGCGAACCTGCGCCGCATCATCGTCACGCAAGGCGATACGGAGCCCGCTTCCGTCGAGCAGCAGCGTCATCTCGGTCTGACTGCGCCGTCGATGTACGACTTGCGCAACCTGTTCCAGGTGAACGTCGAAGAAGGCCGGCACCTGTGGGCAATGGTGTATCTGCTGCACCGTTACTTTGGCCGTGACGGACGCGAGGAAGCGGAAGCGCTGCTCGGCCGTCGCTCGGGCGATGACGACAACCCGCGCATTCTCGGCGCCTTCAACGAGAAAACACCGGACTGGCTCGCGTTCTACATGTTCACGTATTTCACGGACCGAGACGGCAAGTTCCAGTTGAGCGCGCTCGCCGAGTCCGGCTTCGATCCGCTCGCGCGCACCACGAAGTTCATGCTGACGGAAGAAGCGCATCACATGTTCGTCGGCGAATCGGGCGTATCGCGTGTCGTGCAGCGCACGGCGCAGATGATGAACGAACTGAAGACCGATGACGTGAGCCGGATTCGCGCAGCCGGCGTGATCGATCTGCCGACCATCCAGCGCTATCTGAACTTCCACTACTCGGTGACCATCGATCTGTTCGGTGCGGATCAGTCGTCGAATGCCGCCACGTTTTATAGCTCGGGCCTCAAGGGCCGTTACGAAGAAACGAAGCGCGACGACGATCATCAACTGAACGGGCAGAGCTACAAACTGCTCGATGTCGAGGACGGCAAGCTCGTCGAGCGCGAAGTGCCCATGCTCAACGCGATGAACGAAGTGCTGCGCGACGACTACATCAAGGACTCGGTCGCGGGTGTCGGACGCTGGAACAAGGTGCTGGAGAAGGCGGGCATCGATTTTCGTCTCACCGTGCCGCACAAGGCGTTCAACCGGCAGATCGGCACCTTCAAGGACACGCGCGTCGCGCCCGATGGCCGCGTGATCGGCGAAACGGAATGGGCGGCGAACGAAGCGAAATGGCTGCCGACGCCGGAAGACCGTGCGTACGTTGCGTCGCTGATGGGGCGCGTCGCGGAGCCGGGCAAGTTTGCGAACTGGATCGCGCCGCCCGCAATGGGCATCAACCGTCAGCCCGTCGATTTCGAATACGTGCGTTTCAACTGAGCCTGGCGCAAGCGTTAGCGCGAAGAGGCAGGAGACATCATGAACGCGCCCATACCGGTCGAGATTCTCAAGCAGCATCTGATCGATCCGGAGATCTGCATTCGCTGCAATACGTGCGAAGAGACCTGTCCGATCGATGCGATCACGCACGATGGCACCAACTATGTCGTGATGCCGGACGTGTGCAATGGCTGCATGGCGTGTGTGCCGCCGTGTCCGACGGGCGCGATCGATAACTGGCGCTCGGTGCTCAGGGCCGACGCGTACAGCATCGACGAGCAGTACACGTGGGACGTGTTGCCCGAGCAGGGCACGATGGCCTTGCCGGCGTCGGCTGAAAACACGGCGCAGGACAACGCCGCGAGCGACGACGGCAGCATCGAAGCGCAAGGCATCGAAGTCGATACGGTGCGCGGCGCCGTGGTGCCGCCGTGGTCGGCAGCGCGGCCGTATGTGAATCTCTACACGCACAAGAACCCGACGACGGCGACCGTGGTCGGCAACTATCGCCTGACGGACGAAACGACTGAAAGCGATATACATCACATTGTGCTGGATTTTGGCGCCATGCCGTTTCCCGTGCTCGAAGGGCAATCGATCGGCATTCTTCCGCCCGGCAGCGCGACCGATGGGCGCGCTCATCACGCGCGCCAGTATTCGATTGCCAGTCCGCGTGACGGCGAGCGGCCCGGCTACAACAACGTGTCGCTGACGGTGAAGCGCGTGACTCAGGACTATCAGGGCAACGCGGCAACGGGCGTGTGCTCGAACTATCTGTGCGATCTGAAGAAGGGTGATGTGGTCAACGTGATCGGGCCATTCGGCAGCACGTTTCTGATGCCGAATCATCCGAACTCGCATCTGCTGATGATCTGCACGGGCACGGGTTCCGCACCCATGCGCGCGATGACCGAGTATCGACGCAGACGCAGGCTGAAGGGCGCAACGGGCAGACTGATGCTGTTCTTCGGCGCACGCACGAAAGAAGAGTTGCCTTATTTCGGTCCGCTGACCAACCTGCCGAAGGATTTCATCGATACGAATCTCGCATTTTCACGCACGCCCGGCGAGCCGAAACGCTACGTGCAGGACGCGATGCGTGAGCGTGCCGCCGATGTCGCGCAACTGCTGCGCGACGACAACACCTTCATCTATGTGTGCGGACTGAAGGGCATGGAAGATGGCGTGTTGCAATCGCTCAAGGACATCGCCGGTCAGCAGGGTCTCGAATGGGACGAGCTGTGGGAAAGACTCAAGCGCGAAGGACGCCTGCATCTGGAAACGTACTGAGCGTCAATGACGTTAGCCCTACGCTGAGTCAGTCGGCGACTTCGCGCCGCAAGCGCGGATAACAAGCTGCACGACCTGCTCGGTCGCTGCATCGAAAGCTTTCGACGATAACGCGCGCTTGCCGCCGAGCGCGCGTATCTGCGCATCGAAATCGGCGTAGTGCTGCGTCGTCGCCCAGATCATGTACATCAACGTTTGCGCATCGACCTCGGCGAGCAGGCCGCGCGCGATCCAGTCGTCGATCACGGTGACGCGCGTTTCCAGCCATGGCTTCACGCGTTGCTCGAGTATGTCGAGCATATGGTCCGCGCCGTGGATGATCTCGTTGGCCCACACCTTCGAACCTAGCGGGCGCCGCCGCGACAGGTCCATCTTCGCACGCACATAACCGCCGATCGCTTCGACGGGATCGTCGCTGCCTTCGAACGTATTTGCTGCGCGATGCCAGTCCTCGAACAGGTCTTCCAGCACGCGCCGGTACAGCGCGAGTTTGGTCGGGAAGTAGTAATGCACGTTGGCTTTCGGTAAGCCGGCACGTTCGGCGATCATCGCCGTGCTCGCACCTTCGAAGCCGCGCTCCGCAAAAACGGCTTCCGCGCAGGCCAGAAGATGCGCTTCGTTGCTCTCGCGAATGTGAGCCTTGCGCCGCCGCAAAGGGGCGGGCGCTTCGTCGCTGTCGGTCTCGCTCACTGCCGTGTCGTCGTGTCTCATCGTTTGCCTCGGTGCCGCGTCGCGCTTCATTCTAGCCGCTCATCTCGTCATCCACCTAGCTGCTTGCTTGCACGCGTGGCTTACCTGGAAAGTCGTGCTGCGTTGCAATGGCACGCTTCTCGCTCTGTTTTCCCGCGCACAAAAGTCATTGATTTGATGTTTTTAATCGGCTACAACCTGTCCAATCGGACAGGATTCGCAGAGCCGCCGATGCTCAGGGTTTACGTGTGCTAAAGGATGCATCGACGCATGCACGCGTGAAGTGCAGCGATGCCCCAAAGCGAATCGGCAGACCCAGCCGATGCACAGTTTCACTTCGTCGCGAGAGGGCGCCATGCCGCTCGCGTTGAACTGCAAAGCGTGTTGATCCAGAGGAGCAAGACGAATGAATGCGGTATCCGAAGCGTTGAAACAGGGACTCGATACGTCGATCACCGTCAATGGCAAACGTCTGTGGGACAGCCTGATGACGATGGCGAAGATCGGCGCGACACAGAAGGGCGGCGTCTGCCGTCTCGCGCTCACCGATCTCGACAAGGAAGGGCGCGATCTGATCGTCAGCTGGGCGAAGGAGGCGGGCTGCACGGTCAGCGTCGATCAGATGGGCAACGTGTTCATGCGGCGCGCAGGCACGAATCCCAATGCGCTGCCCGTGATGACGGGATCGCACGCCGACTCGCAACCGACAGGTGGCCGCTTCGACGGCATCTACGGCGTGCTCGGCGGACTCGAAGTGATTCGAAGCCTGAACGATCGCAACATCGAAACCGAACACCCGATTGAAGTGGTCATCTGGACCAACGAAGAAGGCTCGCGTTTTGCGCCTGCGATGGTGGCGTCCGGCGTGTTCGCGGGTGTGTTCACGCTCGACTATGGTCTGTCGCGCAAGGATGTCGACGGCAAGACGATCGGCGAGGAACTGAAGCGCATCGGTTACGCCGGCGACGTGCCGTGTGGCGGGCGTCCATTGCATGCCGCGTTCGAATTGCACATCGAACAGGGGCCGATACTCGAAGCAGAGCAGAAGACCATCGGCGTCGTGACCGACGCGCAAGGGCAGCGCTGGTACGAGATCACGCTGACGGGTCAGGAGGCGCACGCCGGCCCGACACCGATGCCGCGCCGCAAGGACGCGTTGCTCGGTGCGGCGCGTGTCGTCGATCTCGTGAACCGTATCGGTCTCGACAATGCGCCGTTCGCGTGTGCGACGGTGGGGATGATGCAGGTGCATCCGAACTCGCGCAATGTGATTCCAGGGCGTGTATTTTTCACGGTCGATTTCCGTCATCCCGACGATGCCGTGCTCGCGAAGATGGACGCAGCACTGCGCGAAGGCGTTGAAAAGATCGCGGGCGGCATCGGCCTTGAGACACAGCTCGAACAGATCTTTTACTACAAGCCCATCAGGTTCGATGCGGCCTGCGTGAAGTCTGTACGCGCCGCCGCCGAACGCTTTGGTTATCCGCATCGCGACATGGTATCGGGCGCGGGTCACGACGCGTGCTACCTGTCACAGGTCGCGCCGACGTCGATGGTATTCGTGCCGTGCGTGGATGGCATCAGTCACAACGAAATCGAAGACGCGACCCCCGAATGGATCGAGGCGGGCGCGAATGTGTTGTTGCACGCGATGCTGGAGCGTGCCTGCGAACCCGCATCGTAAGCGCGCGTTGATGCATTAAGGCTTCATCGTTTCACCTGAAAAATAAGCCGTCCTGGCTTCGTTCGCGCGAAGCCGGCAGGCACGGCTACGTCCTCACATTGACGAAGGAATACGTATGGCTATCAGGCAAAACGGCGACATCGCGGCGCAACGCCTGTCGTCCGAGCAGCTTTCATGCGAATTCACCGATATTTCTCCGCTGCTCGATCCCACGGCGGCCGCTGCCGCGGCGAGCCGCTGTCACTACTGCTACGACGCACCGTGCGTGCAGGCATGCCCGACGCAGATCGATATTCCGAGCTTTATCCGCAAGATCGGCAACGGCAATCTGAAGGGTGCCGCGACCGATATTCTCTCGGCGAATCCGTTAGGCGGCATGTGCTCACGCGTGTGTCCGACCGAGATCCTTTGCGAAGGCGCCTGCGTGCGCAATCATCAGGACGCGAAGCCGGTTGCGATCGGCGCATTGCAGCGTCATGCAACCGATTGGGCGATGGCGCACAACGCCGTGCAGTTCACGCGCGCGCCAGATAGCGGACGTCATGTGGCCGTGGTCGGTGCTGGACCGGCGGGGCTGGCGTGTGCGCATCGGCTCGCAGTGGCTGGTCATCGCGTGACGATTTACGACGCGCATGACAAGGGCGGCGGCCTCAATGAATACGGCATCGCTGCATATAAGACGGTCGATGATTTTGCGCAGCGCGAAGTGGACTGGTTGCTGTCGGTAGGTGGCATCGAACTGAAAACGGGTATGGCGCTAGGCCGTGACGTGACGCTCGATACGTTGCGTCAACAACACGACGCCGTGTTTCTCGCTGTGGGCCTTGCAGGTGTACGCGCACTTCAACTCGAAGGCGAAGCACTCAATGGCGTGATGAACGCCGTCGATTTCATCGAGCAGGTACGTCAGGCAAGTGATCTCGGCACAGTGCCTGTGGGCCGCCGCGTCATCGTGATCGGTGGTGGCAATACGGCTGTGGATGCGGCCGTGCAGAGCCGCAAGCTCGGCGCGACGAACGTGACGATGGTGTATCGGCGCGGCGTCGAATCGATGAGCGCGACGTGGGCCGAACGCGAGTTCGCGCAGATGCAGGGCGTCACGCTGATTACCCATGCAAAGCCTGTGCGTCTTGCGGGCAGCGAGGGCACGGTAACGGGCGTCGAGTTCGAACGCACCACGAATGACGGCAGCACGGAGCGCTTCACGCTCGAAGCCGACATGGTGCTCAAGGCGATCGGCCAGACGCTCGTGAGCATCGGCCTCGATCACGCATTGTTGACGCTCGACGAAAGCCGCATTGCCGTCGACGAACACCTGCGCACCTCGCTCGACAAGGTATGGGCAGGCGGCGACTGCGCTGCATCGGGCGGTATCGATCTGACCGTGCAGGCCGTGCAGGACGGCAAGCTCGCGGCGGCATCGATCGATGCGATGTTCGCGCTCGCTGCCGTCAAGGCAGCCTGAGGCGCGCACGCAAAGCCAAAACAAAAACCGAATCCCCACGGAGCCGAACATGGCCGATCTTCGCTGCACGATTGCCGGCATTACTTCGCCGAATCCTTTCTGGCTCGCGTCCGCACCGCCGACCGACAAGGCCTACAACGTGAACCGTGCGTTTGAGGCGGGCTGGGGCGGCGTGGTCTGGAAGACGCTCGGCCTCGACCCGCATGTGGTCAACGTCAGCTCGCGCTACGGCGCGGTGCAATGGAACGGCCAGCGCATGGCGGGGCTGAACAACATCGAACTGATCACTGATCGTCCGCTCGATGTCAATTTGCGCGAGATCAAACAGGTCAAGCGCGACTGGCCCGACCGCGCGCTGATCGTATCGCTGATGGTGCCTTGCAATGAGCGCGACTGGAAGTGGATCCTGCCGCTGGTCGAGGACACGGGTGCCGATGCCGTCGAACTGAACTTCGGCTGTCCGCATGGCATGAGCGAGCGTGGCATGGGTTCGGCTGTCGGTCAGGTGCCGGAATACATCGAGATGGTCACGCGCTGGGTCAAGGAAGGCACGAAGCTGCCGTGCCTCGTGAAGCTCACGCCCAACATCAGCGATATACGCATGGGCTCGCGCGCTGCCTATAAAGGCGGCGCGGACGGCGTATCGCTGATCAATACGATCAACTCGATCGTCGCCGTCGATCTCGACCAGATGGCGCCGATGCCGACCGTCGATGGCAAGGGCACGCACGGCGGCTATTGCGGTCCTGCCGTGAAGCCGATTGCGTTGAACATGGTGGCAGAAATTGCACGCGACCCGGAGACGCCGGATCTGCCCATCTCCGGTATCGGCGGTATTTCTTCATGGCGCGATGCAGCGGAATTCATGGTGCTCGGCGCAGGCAGCGTGCAAGTCTGTACGGCCGCGATGCACTACGGCTTTCGCATCGTCTCCGATCTCGCAGACGGCCTCTCGAACTGGATGGACGAAAAAGGCTACGCGACACTCGATGACATTCGCGGCCGTGCCGTGCCGAATGTCACCGACTGGAAGTACCTGAACATGAAGTACGACATCAAGGCGCGCATCGATCAGGACAAGTGCATCCAGTGCGGCCTGTGTCACATTGCGTGTGAAGACACTTCGCATCAGGCCATCACGCGCGAGAAAGACGGCAAGCGTCATTTCGAAGTGGTCGATGCGGAATGCGTCGGGTGCAATCTTTGCATGCATGTATGCCCGGTCGAGCAATGCATCACGATGGAGCGCGTCGATAGCGGCGAGTACGCGAACTGGACCACGCATCCCAACAACCCCGCACGCGTGGGTGCAGATGCACCCGCTACGCCGTCCACACAGGAGCATGCGGCAAAAGCGGCCTGAAGAATACCAACAGCATAAAAACAGCACTCAACGAGCGATCAACCGGAGATCTCATCGATGAAGCAGACAGTGCAATCTGCGGACGCGCCGCATGGCAGCAGTCTTTATAACGACGACCTTGCGCCAACAGGCCCCGCGCAGCGCACGTGGAAGTGGTATCACTTCGCGGCGCTGTGGGTCGGCATGGTGATGAACATCGCGTCTTATATGCTGGCGGCCGGACTGACCGAAGAGGGCATGTCGCCGTGGCAGGCGGTGGTGACGGGGCTGCTTGGCAATCTGATCGTACTGGTGCCGATGCTGCTGATCGGTCATGCGGGCGCGAAGCACGGCATTCCTTACGCGGTGCTGGTGCGGGCGTCATTCGGCACGCAGGGCGCGAAACTGCCGGCGTTGCTGCGTGCGATTGTCGCGTGCGGCTGGTATGGCATTCAGACGTGGCTCGGCGGCAGTGCGATCTACACGCTGCTCAACATCCTGACGGGTAACGCGCTGCACGGCGCGGCGCTGCCGTTTCTCGACATCTCGATCGGTCAGCTCGCGTGCTTTCTCGCGTTCTGGGCCTTGCAGATCTACTTCATCGTGCACGGCACCGATTCGATCCGCTGGCTGGAAAGCTGGTCTGCGCCGATCAAGGTCGTGATGTGCATCGCGCTGGTGTGGTGGGCGACGTCGAAGGCAGGCGGCGTCGGTTCGATGTTGTCGGCGCCTTCGCAATTCGCACCGGGCGGCAAGAAAGAAGGGCTGTTCTGGGTCACCTTCTGGCCGGGCCTGACAGCAATGGTTGGCTTCTGGGCGACGCTGGCGCTCAACATTCCCGACTTCACCCGCTTTGCCAGAACGCAGCGCGACCAGATCGTCGGACAGTCGATTGGTTTGCCCGTGCCGATGGCGTTGCTCTCGGTGATTTCGGTGGTCGTGACGTCGGCGACGGTCGTGATCTACGGCAAAGCGATCTGGGACCCGATCGATCTCACGAGCCGTATGACGGGCATTGGCGTCGGCGTCGCGCTGATCATCCTCACGCTCGATACGATGTGCTGCAATCTCGCGGCCAATCTGGTCGGCCCGGCGTACGACTTTTCGAGCCTGTGGCCGAAGGGCATTTCGTATCGCGCGGGCGGGATGATCACGGCGACCATCGCAATCGTGATGATGCCGTGGAAGATTCTCGCTACCACGCAGGGTTACATCTTCACGTGGCTGGTCGGCTATTCGGCGTTGCTTGGGCCGGTCGCGGGCATTCTGATGGTCGATTACTTCTTCATTCGCGGCACGCGGCTCGATCAGCGTGAACTATTCGACGAGAACGGCGAATACAGCTACACGGGCGGCTGGAATATCGCAGCCGTGGTGGCGCTGCTGGTCGGCGTGCTGCCGAATCTGCCGGGCTTTCTGCATACCGCATTTCCCGCATCGTTTCCCAATGTGCCTGCGTTCCTCAATACGCTCTACACGTATGCGTGGTTCGTGGGACTGGCGCTCGCATCCATCGTCTACGGCACGTGGATGAAGCTGCGTCGCAGTCCGGGCGCAAGCATGGCGAGTGCATGAGCGGACGATTGAACATTTGACGGAGGAGGCACGCATGACAACCCTGATTCGCGGCGGCACAGTAATCGATGCGGACCGCACGTACAGAGCCGACGTGTTGATCGCGGACCCGCAGGACGGCGGCGCGATCCTGCAGATCGAGCGCACGATCGAGCCACCTGCCGGTGCGAACATCGTCGATGCGCATGATCAGTATGTGATGCCTGGCGGCATCGATCCGCATACGCACATGGAACTGCCCTTCATGGGCACGACCGCGAGTGACGATTTCTATACGGGCACGGCGGCGGGACTATCGGGCGGCACGACGAGCATCATCGACTTCGTGATTCCAAGCCCGAAACAGCCGCTAATGGACGCGTTCAAGGAATGGCGCGGCTGGGCGGAAAAAGCCTCCGCTGATTACGGCTTCCACGTGGCCGTGACGTGGTGGGACGATTCCGTCTACAAAGATATGGGCACGTTGGTGCATGAGCATGCCGTATCGAGCTTCAAGCACTTCATGGCCTACAAGAACGCGATCATGGCCGACGATGAAGTACTGGTGAACAGCTTCTCGCGTTCGCTCGAACTCGGCGCGCTGCCCACGGTGCTCGCTGAGAACGGCGAACTCGTGTTCCAGTTGCAGAAGCAACTACTCGCGAAAGGCTTCAGGGGGCCTGAGGCACATCCGCTGTCACGCCCGCCCGAAGTAGAAGGCGAGGCGGCCAATCGCGCGATCCGCATTGCGCAGGTGCTGGGCGTGCCGGTTTATATCGTGCACGTCTCTGCGAAAGAGGCAGTCGAAGCGATTTCGCGCGCGCGCAATGAAGGTCAGCGCGTATTCGGCGAAGTGCTGCCAGGGCATCTGGTGATCGACGAAGCGGTGTATCGCGATCCCGACTGGACGCGTGCCGCCGCGCATGTGATGAGTCCGCCGTTCCGCACGAGCGAGCATCGCGAGGCCTTGTGGCGTGGTCTGCAATCGGGCCAGTTGCATACGACAGCAACCGATCACTGCGTATTCTGCGCGTCGCAAAAGGCGATGGGCCGTGAGGACTTCACGAAGATCCCGAATGGTTGCGGCGGTGTGGAAGACCGGATGTCCGTACTATGGCATGAAGGCGTGAACAAAGGGCGCATCACGCCGAATGAATTTGTGCGGATCACGTCGGCGAATGCCGCGCAGATTTTCAACCTTTATCCACGCAAAGGCGCCGTGCAGATCGGCGCAGACGCGGATCTCGTCATCTGGGATCCGGCGGCAACGAAGACGATCTCGGTGAACGCGCATCATCAGAAGGTCGACTTCAACGTGTTCGAAGGGATGACGGTGCAGGGCGTCGCCACGCATACGTTCACACGCGGCGCGCACGCGTGGGCCGACGGCGACCTGCGTGCGCAGCGCGGCGCGGGGCAATACCTGAAGCGCCCGCCGAACGCCGCTTACTATGATGCCGTGCGGGTCGCGAACAAGCTGAAGGAGCCGCATCCCGTCGAACGCTGATTGCGCCTATCGCGTCAGGGCATGCATGGCCGCTCCCGCTTTTTCACGGCGGGAGCGGCCGTTTTCGTTTTCGGGTATGCTTGCGCGCCTTGCTGCAGGCGGGCACGGACTCGGCACGACCCGGACAGGCCGTCAGGCCCCATGCCCTGCAAGGGTTCGGCGCGCCCCCGTATACTTGCGCATTGCCAACCTTGGCATTTCGGTCTAGTTTATTCCGCCTCGGCATATACATAAGCCTTCTAATGCGTTGTGGAAATAAGGACCGTTTGCTACAGTCCGCCCACGCTGCCGGACGGGTGTTCCTGCAGATAAAACGCAAAACCGGACAAAACGAACCTCGGAGCACAACCCTATGAAGTCGATTCGATCCCTGCTGCTGAGCGGCCTGCTGCAAGTCGCCACGGCGACGGCCGCATTCGCCGCCGACGACCTCGCCAAGATCAAGTCCGCCGGCGCCTTCAAGGTCGGCACGGAAGGCACCTACGCGCCGTTCACGTTCCACGATGCGTCGAACCAGCTGACGGGCTTCGACGTCGAAATCGCCCGCGCGATCGCAGCGAAGCTGGGCGTGAAGGCCGAGTTCGTCGAAGGCAAGTGGGATGGCCTGATCGCCGGTCTCGACGCCAACCGCTACGACGCCGTGATCAACGAAGTGGCCGTCACGGACGCGCGCAAGCAGAAGTACGACTTCTCGGACCCGTATATCGTGTCGCATGCAGCGCTGATCGTGCGTTCGGACAACAACGCGATCAAGGGCTTCGACGATCTGAAGGGCAAGAAGTCGGCCAATACGCTGACCAGCAACTTCGGCAAGATCGCCACGGCGCACGGCGCGGAAGTGATCCCCGTGCAAGGTTTCAACGAATCGATCGATCTGCTGACCTCGGGCCGCGTCGATGCAACCGTCAACGATTCGCTGTCGTTCCTCGACTTCAAGAAGCACAAGCCGGACGCGAAGGTGAAGATCGCTGCCATCGATACGTCGTCGGATAGCTCGGACCATTCGGCTGTGCTGATCCGCAAGGGCAATCCTGAACTGCAGGCCGCGATCAACAAGGCACTGGCCGAGATCAAGGCGGACGGCACGTACGCGAAGATCTCCGAAAAGTACTTCGGTAAAGACGTTTCCAAGTAAGAACAAAGGCGAGCCTGAATCATGCCTGCATGGTTGCACCTGATGGGTGACTCACTGTGGCCGCTGCTGTATGCGGGCCTCGTGTTCACCGTGCCGTTGACGCTCGTGTCGTTTGCGATCGGCATCGCGCTCGCGTTCATCGTCGCGCTGGTCCGGCTGTTCGGGCCGGGCTGGTCGGTGGCGATCGTGCGCTTCTATGTCTGGCTGTTTCGCGGCTCGCCGCTGCTGGTCCAGCTGTTCGTCATCTTCTATGGCCTGCCGAACGTCGGGATCGTGCTCGATCCGCTGACGGCGGCCATCATCGGTTTCTCGCTGAACGTCGGCGCGTATAACTCGGAAGTGATCCGTGGCGTGATCGAGTCGATCCCGAAAGGGCAGTGGGAAGCCGCGTATTCGATGGGCATGACGCGCGCGCAGGCACTGCGTCGCGCGATCCTGCCGCAGGCGGCGCGCGTCGCGCTGCCGCCGCTGTCGAACTCGTTTATCGCGCTGGTCAAGGACACGTCGCTGGCCGCCGTGCTGACCGTGCCGGAAATTTTCCAGGCCGCACAGCGCATCGCGTCGGTGACGTACGAGCCGCTCATTCTTTACACGGAAGCCGCGCTGATCTATCTGGTGTTCAGTTCGGTGCTGTCGTCCGCGCAGGTGCGTCTCGAGCGTCGCTTCGGCCGTCACGCGCTTTTCACATCGGGTAACTGAACGATGATCCGCCTCGACAAAATCGAAAAGTATTTCGGCGATCATCGCGTGCTGAACAGCGTCGATCTCGCGCTCGCGCAAGGCAACGTGACGGCGCTGATCGGGCCGTCGGGCAGCGGCAAAAGTACGCTGCTGCGCTGCGTGAACCTGCTCGAAGTGCCGGAAGCGGGTTCGCTCGAATTGGGCGATCAGCGCATCGAGTTCAGCCGCACGGAGAAGCCGTCGAAGGAAGCCGTGCTGGCAATGCGCCGCCGCACAGGCATGGTGTTCCAGAACTTTCAGCTGTTCCCGCATCGCACCGTGATCGAAAACGTGATGGAAGGTCTCATCACCGTGCAGAAATGGGATCGCGAACGGGCGCGCGTGCGCGCGCTCGAACTGCTGGAGAAGGTCGGTATCGCGCACAAGGCGGATGCGTGGCCCGTCACGCTGTCGGGCGGCCAGCAGCAGCGCGTGGCGATTGCGCGCGCGCTCGCGCCGTCGCCGGAAGTGCTGCTGTGCGACGAGCCGACCTCCGCGCTCGATCCGGGCCTCGCGGCCGAAGTGGTCGAAGTGCTACGCCAGCTCGCAAAGGAAGGCATGACGATGCTGATGGCGCCGCACGATTTGCGGCTCGCGGCATCGATTGCGCGTAATGTGGTGTTTCTGAGCAACGGCTCGATCGTCGAGCAGGGCCATTCGCGCGATATTTTCACCCGGCCCAAACAGCCGGAACCGGCGAGCTTCGTGTCGACCTTGACGCAAACCCTGCCCGACAACTGGGAAGACTGACGGCTGCTGTTCATACCTTGCTGCCCCTGACGAAACGGCGCCCGCGGGCGCCTTTGTCCGTTCCGAGGGGCCGCCCTTCATGCCCGGCGCCGACGGCTACGCTACAATGGCCGTCGCCCTGAATGATGGAATATCGATGAAGATCCGCACTCCTGTTATCGCATGCTGCATGGTCGCCGCCGCCTTGTCCGCGGGGTGCGCGGCCGTGTACAAAAACACCAGTGCGTGCGAACAGGCCATGCGGCAGTCGGCGAGCGAGTTGTCCGCAGCCGACACGCTGCAGATCACGCACGCGGGCGCTGCCATCCACGGCAGCCGTGTGGTGGTGGAAGGCACGCTTGCCCATCCGCAGACTGCGTCGGAAGCGGCTGTCGCCAAGGCGCCCAACACCAACATCATCGAAGCGGGGCTGCTGGCGCCCCTCACGGCCGCCTTCGCCAGATCGGGGCCGCAGAAGACCGCGGTGCCCGCTGCGGCGGAATGCACGTACGACGCGAGCGGTCAGACCTCGTTCCGCTGGCTCGCGCCCGCGCGGCTCGTGAAGGACACCGCGCCAGCCGACGAGTCGCACTCCGACGAGTAAGCCACGCCTCACCCGCGCTGCGTCCGGTCGCAGCGCGCCGTTGCCGTGAGCCACGTGCTGCCTGCACGCGCTGCCGCGAATGCACCGTGCTACGATTTCTGCGTGCAATGCAGATGTCAGGAGGGCAGCATGGACGGCTTCGTCAGACATCAGATTGAAGGCGCATCCGTCGATATCGACGTGGTGCCCGTCACGCCGCGCGGCTAGTGCGCGCGTTTTCGCATCTTCCGCGATGCTGCCGACAAACCGGAATGGCATCAGGTCCATGTGTCGGGCTGCGTGTTCGACACCCCCGAAGAAGCCGAGGAAGCTGCGCGTTCGATGGCGCTCGAAAAGGTGCTCGCGGCGGGCGGTTCCTGACGCGGATGTCCTTTGCTGCGTCCGCAGCGTGGCGCGCGATTGCCTTCACTGTCGCGCCAGCCAGCACGCGCACCCGTTTGCTTTCTCCAGTCTATGTCGATCGAACAATTCCTACTTTGGGAGTTTTCTTGTATTGACGCGTGCACCGTCTCCGTAGGATTTGCCTGTCGTAACCGACATCGATGAAGTGTCGGTACGTAGGAGGCAGTCTTGCGGATCAGGCGGTCATCGTTCATCGAATCGCACGTTCAATATGATTCGGTATCCGAAGTGAAAAGCCCGTATCGCGCTTGATGCCATGTCTTGGGGAGAGAAGTCGTTTTCCGTAGCAAGGTTTTGGATGATCAATGTGCAGAGCGTAGCAAGTGTGGGGCGTCAGCCGGTTTCTTCGCTGCAGCTTCGTGAGGACTGGCGTATGGGCCGCCGCGGATATGCGGGCATGGCAGTCGCGGTGGGTCTGGGCTCCATGATATGGGGCCCGCAAACGGCGCGGGCTGTTCCCGTCACCGACTACATCGCGGTGAGCAACAATGTGATGGCGGGCTCGCCGACCACGGCAACGAACGATCTAAACACGATGGCCATTGGTCCGTCCGCTAACGCGTCGGGGGACTCGGCGCTGGCCGTGGGGGCCGGGGCGGGCGCGAGCCGCGCGGGAGCGACGGCAATCGGCACGCGCACGGCCGCACTGGGGCTGAGTTCGGTGGCGCTCGGCTATACCGCGTCGACAGGTTTCGGTGCGACCCGGGCGGTGTCGATCGGTTATATGTCGGACGCGGAAGGCGTCGATTCGCTTGGGTTCGGCGCGATGTCGATGGCCTTGGCAGACCGTTCGCTCGCGTTCGGCGTCAATGCCTACACGGGAAAGTCAGCCATCGACGCGCTGGCGTTCGGTTCGAATGCGAGCGCAGTGGCAAGTGGCGCCGTTGCGCTCGGCGCGAATGCGACGGCAGATCGTGCGAACACGGTGTCGGTCGGCAATAGCGCGGTGCAACGTCAGATCGTCAATCTTGCGGCGGGCACGGCGGACACGGATGCCGTCAACGTCGGGCAATTGCGCAATGCGGTGTCAGCGGGTATCGGGGACGCGGTGATGTACGACTCGTCCGCGCACGACGCCGTGACATTGGGCGGCACGAATGCGAGCGTGCCCGTACGGCTTGGCAACGTGGCCAACGGCGCGGTCGATGCCGCTAGTCTGGACGCGATCAATGGCAGCCAGCTGCATGGCCTGGGCTCGAGCGTCGCGTCGGCGCTGGGCGGCGGTGCGTCAGTGGCGGCAGACGGCACGATCGTCGCGCCGACGTATAGCGTGGGCGGCAGCGTGTTCCGGAACGTGGGCGATGCGCTCGGCAACCTCGATGGCCGGGTCACGAGCAATACGAACGCGATCAACGACCTGAACGTCGCGCTCGGCAACGTGATCAACAACGGTGTCGAGCCGCGCTATTTCCACGCCAGTTCCACACTTGCCGACGCATTGGCAACGGGACCGGAATCGGTCGCGATAGGCGGGGGCGCGCAGGCGGCGTTCTCCAACTCGGTCGCGCTCGGATCGAACGCGGTGGCTGATCGCGCCAATTCGGTGTCGGTCGGCTCGGCGGGCAACGAACGGCAAATCACTCATGTGGCTGCCGGCACGGCCGACACGGATGCCGTCAACGTCGCGCAGTTGAAGCAGGCTGGCCTGGTCGACGGTAATGGCAATGTGACGAGCGCGGTGGTTTATGACAGCGCAGGCGGTCAGGTCAACTACTCGAGCGTTACGCTCGGGCAGGGCGTGGCTGGCGGGACAGGCATTCACAATCTGGCCGATGGCGTAGTGGCTAGCGACGCCGTCAACCTCGGTCAACTGAACGACGCGATGAGCCGGATCACCAATGCGCAAGCTGCATCGTCGCCGTTTGTGAACGTGACGGGCGACACGGCGACAGAAGCCGCGTCGGCCAATGGCACACACGCCACGTCAGTGGGCGCTGCCGCCGTGGCCAATGCCGATCAGGCGACGGCGCTGGGTGGTGGCGCGCAATCGAACGGCACGGCAGCGACCGCCATCGGCGCACAGGCCGTTGCCAAAGTGGCGAACGCCTCAGCATTTGGCGCGGGCAGCCAGGCGGTCGCCAGCGGTGCGGTGGCGTTGGGCGCGGGGTCAGTCGCAGATCGCGCGAACACGGTTTCGGTTGGTCAGGCGGGCGGCGAGCGGCAGATTGTCAACGTCGCGCCGGGCACGCAGGGCACCGACGCCGTCAACCTGAATCAGCTTAACTCCGCCGTCAATCAGGCTAACCAGTCTATTCAGGATCTCGACCGAAGCACGCGGAAAGGCATTGCGTCCGCGTCGGCGCTGCAAATCGTCACGCCGTATCTGCCCGGACGCACCACGCTCAATGCGGGTGTCGCCGGGTATCGTGGTCAAGCGGCGTTTGGGCTGGGCGTGTCGCGCTGGAACGAGAAGGGGACGATCAATCTGAATGCAGGGGTGGCATCGTCGGGTAGCAACAGTACGATTGTCCGCGCGGGCATCGGCATCGTGCTTGGCAACTGATTCTGCCGGAGCGGGCGCGGGTGGCTGTTGTCGGCACCCGCGCGCAATGTCCACGTATTGCGTGGCAATCACCTCAAAACGCGTAGAACGGCCCCTGGCCAGCGGAAGTCTGCCGTGACGCGATGGCGGTGTAGACGCGCCGTCCAAAGAAAAACGGCAGTCCCCAGTCGAACACGCTCGACATGCCGCCCAGATTGTTGAACGCGTAGTTTTGTGTGGCGAATAGCGCTGTTGCGTTGGCGATCGAGAAATCGGACGTTGCCGTTGCGCCATTCGTGCCGGTAAGCGTGGCCGTCAAGGATTGCGTCGACGTTGGACACCACCATGCGCCGCAGCGTGCGAGCGTCGTGCTCGGGAAGAACAATCCATTGGAACCGCTGTCGATAAAGCTCTGCGAGTTTGGCTGTCCGTTTAGCGAGGTGGTCACGTAGCCCGAGACTGAATTGGTGTTCAATACCGTGGCGCTGTTGAGTGTGTTGTTGGGCTGGGTATCGATACCGAAGATCATTGACCCCGTCACCGTTGCTGCGCCATTTGGCCCGACGGCGGGCAAGTCGATCACGACGCCGTTGTTATCGAGGGCAAACCGGCTGATCGGATTGGCGACCTGTTTTAGAAGGGGTTGCGTGGTCGACGCACAAGCGCCGGTCGCGTCGCACGCGTAATACCAGCGAGGCGCGCTGGCCACGACGCAGGCTCCGCCGCAGTCGACCGTAAACATGCCGACGCCGAGAATGCCGTTCACGCGCAACGTGGCAGGCGTCATCATCGGCAGGCCCGATGCAGCGCAGTCGGATGGCACGTTGGGCACGGACGGATCGGCAATCACCTGAATCGAGACGCCAGGCGCGAGTTGCCCCGCCATGCGGACATCGGCGGTGCGCACCGCGCCCCACGTGTAGCCGGTGCCGAACACAGCGCATTGAGCGTTGATCTGGCTGGTCGATCCCGTTGGCGGCGTGGCTGCCACGGCGGGTAGCACCAGGCTTGCGGGCAGTTGCGATGCCAGCACGCGCAGACCTTGCGAGCCTGTGTCCACCTGGATGTTGTCGATCGTCACGCAGTTCGACGAGCCAGGTGCGCAGACAGTCACGCTGGTGGTGAGCATGTTGCGGGTACGCGTGGGTGTCGACGTGACGGTGATCGGCTGGACATTGGGTATCGTCGATTGCGGGACGTTGGCGACAGGGGCGCTTGCGGATACGGGTGCGGTTGTCGTCGGTGTGCTGGCGGCAGTGGCAGACGATGCGGGTGTCGTCGATGCCGTGCCGTTCGCGTTGGTCGTGCCACCGGAACCGCCGCCGCATCCTGTCAATACAGCGAGGCTGACGGCGGCAAGGACGGCGGCCAGCGCACGGCAAGCCGCGGAAATCAGTGCGTGATTCATCTCGCCCCCCGTTAGCGCAGATCAGCTTGAGTGATGCCGGCGGGGAGGGCTTGAGGCAGCCATGCACGGCCCACATAGCTGCGCATCTGGCCGCCCGACTCGATGATCACATCTGGATCGTCGACTCGGGATGCATGCAGGCTTCCCGTCGCGTTGAACTGGGCCGCCGCTTCCGTGCGAAGCCGCTGGGCGTAAGGGCCCAGCAGTTGCCCTAGGTCCGGCATCGTCGGACCTTGCCAGGTGTACGCGAAGATCACACCGCTTCCGGTTGTGTATTCGTTGATGGTGGTGCCACCTGCATCGACGGTCGAACGGACTTTGGCCGCGCTGCCCGGCAGCGTCCGCACGGTTGCGGTGTCGCCTGCTGCTAGCGCTGCGGAAGTGCCGCCGAGCTCGGCGTGTGCTTCTGCGGTGACAAACGTGTTTGCACATAACGCGAACACGATCGAGACGCCGACAACGGTCGACGATTGAGTGTTGATCACTGCCATGCTGCGGCCCCCACGGCTCTCGGCCTATTTTTGAGATCGTGTTTTCAAGATAGCACCGGGGTTTTGAGGGGCGGTCAGTTGCTGCGTGGAGGCTGCGGGGTTATCTCGAAATCGATGAATGCCACAAGGCACTTTTGCGTCATTGAAATCAATGACATATGGCAACTATGTGAGCGATTGACGTGATCGGGAAAAACGTGGCGAAACGTTAAATTTCAGGTCAGAGAATCCCGAGATTTGCCGGCTAGCGGATTCATTATGAGATGATGCGGGCGGCCTTGACCGTGCGCGCCTCGATGCGCGGAAGTTCGACATACGAACCTCGGGAGCGCCGATTCGATCGGTACATAACGTTGCGGCCGAAAGCGCAGGAAAGCGTGTGGACCACCGCTTTTTGCACTTCGTGTCGCCGGGCCGGTAAAATGATGGGTTAGTCCACGGAGTAGCCGTGGCTTCCGTGGCTTATAGGAAGGATTCCTGGAACATGACTGAACTTCGTCTCACCAAGCGGTTTGCAGCATTGCTGATGGCAGGCGGGCTGGTCGCCGGCTGCGGCACGTCGTCGCCGAACAAGATCGACTACAAGAGCGACTCGAAATCGAAGGAAGTGTCACTCGCTGTTCCGCCGAACATGCTCGAGGAAACCTCGGACCAGCGTTCGCTGCCGCCGCAAAGCGGCCAGACGTCGCTGTCCACGCTGCAGCAGGTGCAAAGCGAGGCGCCCAGCAACGCAACGGCCGTGGCGCCCGTCGTCAACGGCATGCATATCCAGCGCGACGGCACGGAAAGCTGGCTGGTGCTCGACAATCAAACGCCGGACAAGGCCTGGCCGCAGATCCGCCGCTTCTGGCAGGAACAGGGCTTCCTGCTGGTGGTCGATCAGCGCGACAAGGGCGTGATGGAAACGGACTGGAACGAAACCCATCCGCAGATCAATGATGGCCTGATCCGCAGCACGCTGTCGAAGGCGATGGGCAACTCGTATGTGACGGCGGAGCGCAACAAGTACCGCACGCGTCTCGAAGCGGCGCCGAACGGCGGCACGTATGTGTTCATCAGCCAGAAGGGCTTGCGCGAAGCGCTCTCGGGCACCAACAACGATACGAGCAAGTGGGAACCGAAGCCGAACGATCCCGGGCTCGAAACGGAATACCTGAAGCGCCTGATGGCTGCGCTCGCGAAGAACGATGTGACGACGACCACGGCCAACTCGGCGTCGGCTGCATCGCTGTCGCCGGCTGGCGCGCAAGCGGCGCCGAACGCATCGGCGGGCGCCAAGTCGGCAGCGGCGGCAACGGCGGCACAGAATGTTGCGCTCGCTGCGCAGCAGCCGTCGCGTGATCCGTCATCGGCGGCGACGGAGACATCGGCGCAACTGTCGTCGACGGAACTGACGCTGGGCGAGCCGTATGACCGCGCGTGGCTGCGCGTTGGTCTCGCGCTCGACCGCAGCAACTTCACGGTCGACGACCGCGATCGCAACCGCGGTCTTTACTTTGTCCGCTATGTCGATCCGAAGGATATGACGTCGGCTGAGCAGGGCTTCTGGAACCAGGTGTTCCATGGCCGCAAGGAAAAAGTTGCCAAGCAGTATCGCGTGAACGTGCGTGCCGTGACGCCGAATCAGACGCGCGTTGCCGTCGTCGACGACTAGGGCGATGTCGATTCCTCGTCGCAGGCGAAGCAGATCATGTCGTTGATGGTCGACCAGCTGCACTGACACACCTCGCACTGACGTAACAGGCCGCGCGTCCTCGCGCAGCAAATCAGAAAAGCCCGCGTGACGCTTCTGTCACGCGGGCTTTTTTTCGTCGTTGCGCCGCCGGATCGACGGTCGTCGACTTCCTCTAACGAACGCGAAGCTCACGTGCATGCGTTTTGCTCAGTCGACGATCAGGCCAACCATCGGGAGGAGACCGGCCATGTTCGACGTCATACCGTACTGGATGTGGGTTGTGAGCCTGATCGCGCTGGCCTTGATGTGCGGCGCGGTGCTGTCGGGCGATCCGCCGAAATTGCCCGTCGCGCTGCGCGCTCGGCGCAACACGCACGGGCCGCGCAAGGTCCGCTGACCGATGTCACTCCGGGCCGTGCGTTCGTCGCGGCCCGCGCGTAACGTGACGTTACGCCGTAACGTGCGCTCCCCGCGCTGTCCCGCAATCTCGCCGTTCCCGATTCCCACTGTTAAATCAAACACTTAGATCGCTTCGGGCGGAATGTGCGAAGTTGGCACGCTAGCTGCTTTTAAATGTCCCGAAATTCACGGAAATGGCTGCGAAGCCTCATGCAGTCTGGGTTTGCAGGAATCTTGCCGAGCCTCGGCCGGATTCGCGCCTGCTGTGGATCAACCTGCTTTTGTTGACAGCTTTGGACGGGTGTCTGGCAACGCCCGTCTCGGTGGCCCCGTCGCCTATCCTCGTAGGGCGACGGTTTCGCCCGCGCTCCGTGCTTGGAGCGCGGGCTATTTTTTGTGCAGTCGATTTTTATGGCGGAGGGCGCCGCCATCCCGTCGTTACGTCATCTCATCGCATGTCGAGCGACGACGCGCAGCACAACCTGTCAGCAGCGCTCGCTCACGCCACGTCCGCCAATGCCCGGAATGCGGTTGACCACACCCGTCGCGAGTGCCGTGCCGACCAGAATGACGGCGCTCCCCTCGAGCATGCCCATCGACACGCGCTCGCCGAGAAACAGCGCACCCCACAGAATGCCGAAGATCGGGATAACGAAGGTCACGGTGATCGTACGTGCCGGACCCGCGACGGAGATCAGGTGGAAGAACAGCATGTAGGCGATGCCCGTGCACGCGATGCCCAGCGCGATCACCGAGCCCCACGCCTTCATCGACGGCATGACGGCAGGCCATGACGCCACGGCAAACGGCAGCACCATAATGGTCGCGCCGATCATCGTGCCCGTCGCGACGGTGAGCGCGTCGACGCCCATCAGATGCTTTTTCGTGTAGCTGGCGGCGATGCCATAGAGCAGTGTCGCGCCGAGCGCGGCGACGGCAGCGAGTGCCGTGGTCGCGGGCGAAATGTTGGTGCCGGCGGGCGCGGCGATCTGATCCCACACGAGCATCAGCACGCCCGCGAAGCCGATCACCAGCCCGACGCTGCGCAACGCGCTCAGGCGATCCTTGAGCCACAGGAAGGCGACGAGCGCGCCCCACAGCGGCGTGGTCGCGTTGATCACCGAGGTCACGCCCGCCGACAGCGTGATCTCCGCATACGCGAACAGGCAGAACGGCGCCGCCGAATTGAGAATGCCGACCACCAGCAGCGGAAGTGCGCGCGAGCGCAGGGTCGCTGCCGATTCGCGCAGCGGACGCCGCGCCATCAGCACGATCAGCAGGAACAGCGCGCCGATGCCGACGCGCAACGCCATCAGCGGCGCGACGCCGAAATCGCTCACACCAACGCGAATAAACAGGAACGACGCGCCCCATAGCGCGGCGAGAATCAGAAGCTGGAAGACGTTGACTGGACTCATCGTGAAGGGATCGCGCGCAGTTGAGTCGCGATGCGTATGCATGTTAACACCGGGCTTACGCCCAACGTTTCACGATGAGATGAAACAGCAAGAATCGACAATCCGCTGTCCGGCACGGGCACTATCACGCGGGCGCGAAGCGTGTCGCGCCCGCGCGGATTGAGACGAACATCAGTGAGGAATCATCCACTGCAGCACGTTCTGCTGCAGCCACACGAGTATGCCGAGCAGGACGGTCAGCAGGATCGAATGCTTGAAGGTCTTGGCGAACACGTAGCCTTCCTTGCCTTTGAGATCGGTGGTCGCGACACCCGTCGAGATGTTCTGCGGCGAGATCATCTTGCCCATCACACCGCCCGACGAATTGGTCGCGGCCATCAGCTCCGGGTTCAGGTTCAGCTGGTTCGCTGCCACCACCTGCAGATTACCGAACAGTGCGTTGCCCGACGTGTCGCTGCCCGACAGGAACACGGCCACCCAGCCGAGAAACGCCGATACCAGCGGGAAGAACGCTCCGACCGCCGCCACGCCAAGCCCGAGCGTGTAGTTCATCCCCGAGTAGTTCATCAGGTACGCAAGACCGACGATGGTCGCCACCGTCAGGATGGCGATGCGCGTCTGCACCCATGTATCGACGATCGCGCGGCCAAAGTCGGACGGTTTGAGGCCGACCACGAACGCCGTGATGATCGCCGCGACGAGAATCGCGGTGCCCGTCGCGAGCGGCTGGAAGTCCCAGACCGCGCCGTACGGCGTGTTGTACAGCGTGATGAAGACGGCCTTGTCGAGACCGGGCCACGGCACCTTGACGTCGCCGATCATGAAGATCTTCGCGATGGTCCAGATAATCACCACGGCCGACACGATCAGCCACGGATACCAGCCCTGCGTGCCCGTGATCTTGCCGCGCGTCTCGTGAACGCGATCGACATTGATGGCGAAGGCGGGATCGGCGGCGGGGCGCCAGACGCGCAGGAAGGCAATTGTCAGGATCAGCGACACCAGCGACGACAACACGTCGGTCAGGCTGTAGTTGATGAAGTTCGAGGTAATGAACTGCGTGAGCGCGAAGCTGCCGCCCGACACCAGCAGCACGGGCCACACGCGCAGCATGTTGCGAAAGCCCGCATACACGCCGATCACGTAGAACGGCAGCAGCAGCGCGAAGAACGGCAACTGGCGGCCGACCATCTTGGCGAGCGAATCGACCGGCAGGTGCGTGACCGCGCCGAGCACCGTGATCGGCACGCCGAGTGCGCCGAATGCGACGGGTGCCGTGTTGAAGATCAGCGTGAAGGTGAGGGCTTCGAGCGTCGGAAAACCGAGCAGGATCAGCAGCGAACTGGTGATCGCGATGGGCGTGCCGAAGCCCGAGATCCCTTCGAACAGCGCGCCAAACGAAAAGCCGATCACGACCAGTACGATGCGCCGGTCGTTCGGCAGATTGTCGATCATCCACATGCGGAACGCGGCGAAGCGGCCCGAGTACTGCGCGATGTTATAGAGCAGGATGGCCGTGACGACGATCCACATCACGGGCCAGCAGGCGAACACGGCGCCCGCCGCGACGGAATCGAGGGCGAGACCGACGGGGAAATGCCATCCGATGATGGCGATCAGTAGCCCGACCACGAGGCCGGCCAGCGAGGCCTGCCAGGCAGGGCGGCGCGCCCAGCCAAGCAAGACGAGGACGACGAGAATCGGTAACGCGGCAACGATGAACGATGGCAACAGCGCGTTGCCGATGGGAGTCAGTAGCTGGTGGAACATCACGTCTCCTTCATTGTTGTTCGATTCGACGCGAAGACTGCACCTACGCGGCGAAGCGGCAGGGCTGGACGGATGAAGGCGGCATCGGGTGCGCAACGGGCAAGCCGGATTGCGCGAGACGCCGGATCACACAATTAAACAGGTGTTGCACAAACAACCGCCAGCATAGAACGCTGGCGATTTCCGTCAAGCAGGGAAAACGAAGGAAGGTGTTGCGGGAATAGAAGCGGGCGCTGATTCGTAGCGTGGGCGGCGCATCGGCGGGCTTGCATCGTCCGGCACGCGTGTTTGCCTCGCGTTGAGGTTCAGCGCCGGGTTTCCGCGGGCGCTTCCAGCGCTGACCCGATGACGTTCAGAGGGGCGTCAGTGAGAGTGGCCGTGGCCGCCACCGCTTGCCCATGCGTTGCCGCCACCGTGATAGCCGCCCCAACCGCCGCCATGATAACCACCGTGATAGCCACCGCCCCAGTAGCCGTGGCCGCCCCAATAGCCGCGACCTCCCCAGTATCCATAATGGCCACCGCAGCAGCCGCCCCAATAGCCGAAGCTCAGCGAAATCGACGGTCCCCACCAGCCGGGCCAGCCGTACTACGGATAGCCATACGGGTAGACGGGATACGCGACGGGATAGTAGGCAGGCGCAGCAGCATAAACGGACGGACCCGCGTACGCGGGCGGGATGTCGTCGTAACCGGGTTGTGCCGCGGCGGCGCCGGAAGGCATGGTGAATTGCGTCTGGGCGGCGGCTTGTGCCGCGCTGCTGGTTGGGCCGCCAGGACCGCCAGGGACACCGGGTCCGACAGGCATGTCTTGCTGGGTAGCAGCCGTGGGCACGGCGGGGTAGCCTGAGTAATAGCCGTAGCCGGGATAGTAGCCGTACGGCGCGTAGTAGTAGCAGCCTGACAGGGCGCCAGCGAGAGCCAGCGCTGCAACGGCGCTGGCGGTGCGCAACGTTGCATCGAGCGGTTTCATGACGTGCTCCTCGTTATTTCTTAGCGCCGTTGTTGCGCGCTTTATCTATTGAGCTTACGTCAGCGTTTCGGCGAGCACGTCACAAAGTGGTAACCGCTTATTTCACGCGCGATCAGATAGAGGACATGTCCGGCGCGTGCTTGCGCGCCGGACTCTGCCCAACTCCCATCGGTTTCGGATCGCGTGCCAGCAGCCTTGCTGGCGGCGCGGTCCGAAGCCGTTTGCCTGCATCGCCTTCGACGGCGATTTGTCGTATTCCTGACCCTGCATTCACGTCCCGAGCGAGCGACGTGTTGCGTGATTGCGTTGGTTCACGCGCTGCGATGGCGCGTCGTTGCGACTACTTTCCGACCTGGTTGCCGATCACACCGCCGACTGCCGCACCGCCCAATGTCGACAGCGCGCTGCCGCCGATCACCGCACCCGCTGCGCCGCCCACGCCTGCGCCGACAGCCGTGTCGCGCTGGCGTGTGGTCATGCCGTCGCAGGCGGAGAGACTTGCCACCACGGCCACGAGCGTAGCCACCGCACCGCTTCGATGGAACGTTTTCATGATTCCGACTCCCTTGTGTTTCTATCGACGGGAGTCGCAAATTACGCTCCCGCTCTGGTGATTCGATGGTATAGCCGGGGGCCGTTTCTGTTTGTGTGGGCTTGTCAGTAAAGTGTCGGTTTGGTAATCAAATGTTTCGCTGCGGCGAGCAATCGCCGCGAGGCGTAAAAAGAACCGCGTGGGCGCGCTGATGCGGTAAATGTGGTTCGCTCTCGCAAACCACATCCACTGACAAGATCACTACGTGCTTACTGACGCTGATAAATCTCAGCCCCGCTCTTGATGAACTCGACTGCCTTCACTTCCATGCCTTTCTTGAGCGCATCGACATCGCTCATGCCTTCCTTCGCGGCATAGTCGCGAACATCCTGCGTAATCTTCATCGAGCAGAAGTGCGGCCCGCACATGGAGCAGAAGTGCGCGACCTTTGCCGAATCCTTCGGCAGCGTTTCATCGTGGAATTCGCGCGCCTTGTCGGGATCGAGACCGATGTTGAACTGATCTTCCCAGCGGAATTCGAAGCGCGCCTTCGACAGCGCGTTATCCCGCACCTGCGCGCCAGGATGTCCCTTCGCCAGATCGGCAGCGTGTGCCGCGAGCTTGTACGTGATGATGCCCGTCTTTACATCGTCCTTGTTCGGCAGGCCAAGGTGTTCCTTCGGCGTCACGTAGCACAGCATCGCCGTGCCGAACCAGCCGATCATCGCCGCGCCGATGCCCGACGTGATGTGGTCGTAGCCCGGCGCGATATCCGTCGTCAGCGGCCCGAGCGTGTAGAAGGGCGCTTCGTCGCACCATTCCAGCTGCAGGTCCATGTTCTCCTTGATCAGCTGCATCGGCACGTGGCCGGGGCCTTCGATCATCACCTGCACGTCGTGCTTCCACGCAATCTGCGTGAGTTCGCCGAGCGTCTTCAGTTCGCCGAGTTGCGCTTCGTCGTTCGCGTCGTAGATCGAGCCGGGGCGCAGGCCATCGCCGAGCGAGAAGCTTACGTCGTACGCCTTCATGATTTCGCAGATGTCCTCGAAGTGCTCGTAGAGGAACGATTCGCGATGATGCGCGAGACACCACTTCGCCATGATCGAGCCGCCGCGCGACACGATGCCCGTCATCCGGTTCGCGGTCAGCGGCACGTATTGCAGACGCACGCCCGCGTGAATCGTGAAGTAATCGACGCCTTGCTCGGCCTGTTCGATCAGCGTGTCGCGGAAGATTTCCCACGTCAGGTCTTCAGCCTTGCCGTTGACCTTTTCGAGCGCCTGATAGATCGGCACCGTGCCGATAGGAACGGGCGAATTGCGGATGATCCATTCGCGCGTTTCATGAATGTGCTTGCCGGTGGACAGATCCATCACTGTGTCGCCGCCCCAGCGGATCGCCCACGTCATCTTGTCGACTTCCTCGCCGATCGACGACGTCACGGCCGAATTGCCGATATTCGCGTTGATCTTCACGAGGAAGTTGCGGCCGATGATCATCGGCTCGCTTTCCGGGTGATTGATGTTAGCCGGGATGATCGCGCGGCCGCGTGCCACTTCCTCGCGCACGAATTCGGGCGTGATGGCCTGCAGACCATTCGGGCCGAATGCGCTTGCGCCGAACGCCTGGCCGGGATGCTGGCGGCCCATCATCGCGGCGAGCTTCGCGCCGTTCGGGCCGCTCGTCTTCAGGCTGTCCAGATACTCGGCGCGGCGCTGGTTCTCGCGAATCGCGATGTATTCCATTTCCGGCGTGATGATGCCTTGCTTCGCGTAGTGCATCTGCGACACGTTCTTGCCCGGCAGCGCGCGGCGCGGCGTGCGGTGCAGGCCGGGGAAACGCAGTTGCGCGGTGGCAGGATCGGCGGCGCGCTCGCGGCCGTAGTCGCTCGACAGGCCTTGCAGCGATTCCGTATCGCCGCGTGCTTCGATCCAGCCCTGACGCAGCGCGGGCAGACCGGCGCGAATGTCGATCTTTGCGTCAGGATCGGTGTACGGACCCGACGTGTCGTACACGTAGATGGGCGGATTCTTTTCGCCGCCGAAACCGGTCGGCGTGTCTGCCTGCGTGATTTCGCGCATCGGCACACGGATATCGGGCTGCGAACCGGTCACATAGACCTTGCGCGAGTTCGGCAGCGGCGCGACGGCCGCTTCGTCGACGTGCGCATCGGCGGAAATGAATTTCGGGTTGGCGTTCATGCGTCTCTCCATGCAATTGTGGGGCGTGACAGCTACGCAGGAGAACGAGACGAAGGGGAAGTAGACCGGGTTCGCGCGAAGAGGGTGCAGCAATACGACAGGTGAAGCGGCGAGCCCGAACGCTTCCCTGCGCTGGCATTATCCAGATCAGGTTCAAAGGGTATTTCTCACCCACGCCATGCGGTGCCCGTTAGCTTTCAGGCGACGCACAACGCAGGACCCCCGCGTTAGCAGCGCACACGATAACCTGGCCGGACCGGGTTTGGCAACCTGTCTTGAAATTGCCCGGACGGTGCCGGGCAACGCATTGTGAGCCTGTCCAGAACAGCTCGCGGCGGCAGCTTTCATCGCGATGACGAGACGGGCGTGCGTCATGCCTTTGCGTCATAACGTTATTTCATCGACATCGTTGACACCGGAATACGTGACTTTGTCCTGCGTCGAATTTTCGGCAAACAGATTCAAGATCGTCAGATCTGCGACCGTTATTTCAGTCATGACTGGCAATTGATCAGTCTGCCTAAGCAAATTCGATTTATATGGAGAAGGCGATGAGAGCATCGAGAGGAATGGGCGCGGTGATAGCTGCGTGTGTCGTGGCAGCGTCGCTGGGGGCGACGATGACGGCTGAAGCGGAGTCACTTCAACGGGGAGGAACGGTCACGTTCAATGGCGCGATCGTGGCGCCGCCGTGCCGCATCGTGAGTCGTGTTCCTGACAGCTATCAAGGATTCCGTGCCGGCCACTCGCATCAGTCCGATGCAGCGGCTGTCGATGTGACGTTTACAGCTGCGCCGGATACATCGGAGGCTGTGCACATCGCTGTGCGTGTCAATACGGATGCGGGCGTCGGCGTGCCGCGCACGTTGACGACGCACTTCACCGATAACGCCAGCCATGTCACGCAGACCCAGCGCACGGAATACGACATGGGTCGCGCGGGCGGCACGCTGTCGATCGCGGGCGGCGCGGCCAACGAGCGCGCGGTGACGGTGCTGGTCAGCTACGACTGACGCGCTGCCCGGACGAATGCTCGGACCGCTCTGTCACAATGGCGACGGCTTGCTGCTGCGCGGTTTCATCCTGCTTGCAACGAAAGTTACGATTCTCTTGCCGGCGCGTTGTCCAGATATTGCATAATGCTCGGCGGCGCGAGTGTTTCGCGTCCGTTGGCTGCTGTTGTTGCATTCTGCATCATGAAGGCCATCAATTCGCACCATTGACCTGGTGCATCCCTTGCCGTTCGACATCCGTTCCACTGTCGTCTACCGCTCTACTGCCATGTCCGCCCGTTTTGCCCATCTTGCCGCGTCGCCGATGCGGCGCCTGCCGTCCCGTTCGTGGCTGTTCAGCGGGGCCGCGGCGCGATCGCCGGCACGGGCGGGCTGAACGTGGCGCTGAATCTCCCTGACCGTTTCCCGTTTCGCCTGCCGCAGTCCCATGGTGGACAGATCGCGCTCGCGCTGGGCGTCGTCTATATCGTCTGGGGTTCGACGTACCTGGCTGTGCACGTCGCGCTGGGGTCGTTTCCGCCGCTGCTGATGTCGGGATTGCGCAATTTCTTCGCGGGCGTCGGCCTTTTCATCTTCGCGATGCGCCGCAAGCCGGCCTGGCCGCCGCTCAATGAAATCCGCAATGCCGGGCTGGTGGGCACGATGCTGGTCGGCCTGTCGAGCGGGATGCTCGCCTACGGGATGCGCACCGTCGGCACGGGTACGGCGGCCGTGAGGGTGGCGACTGTGCCGCTCTTCGCAACCGTGATCGCTGCCATCGCCGGGCGCAAGATCGGCAGGGGCGAGTGGTTCGCGGTCGGGCTGGGGCTGGTCGGCATCGCGATTCTCAGTCACGGCGACCAGAGCGCCGGCTCGGCGGGCGGCAGTCTCGCCATCCTGTGCGGCGCGCTGTTCTGGGCGGGCGGCGCGCATCTGGCGTCGCGCCTCAAGCTGCCGTCCGACCTGTTTCTGTCGACCTCGCTGCAGATTGGCCTGGGCGGCGCGATGTCGACGATGGTCGCGTGGGTGTCGGGCGAACGGATGATGGACATCCACTTCCTGCCCGTCGTCGCGTTTCTGTATCTGATGCTGATTGGCACGATGGCCGCGTATGTCGCGTACGGCTTTCTGATCCGCCATACGAGCCCGATCATCGCCAGCAGCTGCATGTACGTGAACCCGGTGGTCGCGGTGGCGCTCGGTGCGCTGCTGCTCGGCGAGCCGGTGACGCGCGCGACGGTCATCGCGACGGGCGTGATCCTCGCGAGCGTCGGGCTGTCGTTCTGGTTCGATTACCGGCGGCGCGGCGCGGCATAAGGGGCGTTGCCGCGCACGGCTGATCGTGCAGGCGTTACGACCGCTGCATCGCTACAAGCGCTACAAGCGCGCGGCCAGTTCCGCGCCTTCACGGATCGCACGCTTCGCATCGAGTTCCGACGCCACCGACGCCCCGCCGATCACATGAAAGCGCGGCCCATCCGCGTTCGATGCAGCGGGCTCAGCCGGGTAGAGATCCCGCAGCGATTCCTGCCCGGCGCATACCACGATCGTATCGACGTCGAGCCACTGCTCGCTGCCTGCGCGCTCGATCAGCAGCCCGCGTCCGGTGATCTGCCGATACGTCACGCCATCGAGCATCTTCACCTGATTGCGCAGCAGCGCCGCGCGATGCACCCAGCCCGAGGTCTTGCCGAGGCCCGCGCCAAGCTTGCCCGCCTTGCGCTGCAATAGCCAGATGTCGCGCACGGGCACGCACGCTTGCGGCGCCTTGAGGCCGCCGCGCTCGCGCACGGTGAGATCGACGCCCCATTCGTCCGCCCAGCTTTCACGCGACAGCGGCAGGGGTTCATCGGCGCGATGCAACAGAAACTCGCTGACGTCGAAACCGATGCCGCCCGCGCCGATCACGGCGACGCGCCGACCGACGGGTGCGCCGCACAACACGTCCACATACGACAGCACGTTCGGTCCGTCGATACCCTCAATCGCGAGCCGACGCGGCACGATCCCGGTCGAGACGATCACGTTGTCGAAGGGCGTCGCCGCTAGCAGGGCGGAATCGACGCGCGTTTCAAGCCGCACATCGACGTTGTGCCGCTTCAGCTGACTGCTGAAATAGCGGATCGTCTCGCTGAATTCTTCCTTGCCGGGCACGCGCATCGCCAGATTGAACTGGCCGCCGATAGTTGCCGACGCATCGAACAGCGTCACGCGATGACCGCGTGCGGCTGCCACTGTCGCCGCCGACAATCCCGCCGGTCCCGCGCCGATCACGGCCACATCGCGCGGTGTCTGATGCGCGGCGAGCGGCCGGTAGACGAGGTCCGTCTCGCGGCCCGCGCGCGGATTGACGAGGCAGGTCGCGCGTTTGTTCTGAAACGTGTGATCGAGGCAAGCCTGGTTGCAGGCGATGCAGGTGTTGATTTCGTGCGCGCGTCCTTCGGCTGCCTTCACGACGAACTCGGGATCGGCGAGCAGCGGCCGCGCCATCGACACCATATCGCCCGCGCCTTGCGCCAGCAGGTCTTCGGCGACCTCCGGCGTGTTGATGCGGTTCGACACGATCACGGGCACGCTGACCGCCGCTTTCAGGCGTGCCGTCAGCGGCGCGAATGCGGCGCGCGGCACCGACGTGACGATGGGCGGCACACGCGCCTCGTGCCAGCCGATGCCCGTGTTGAAGATCGTCACACCGGCTGCTTCGAGTGCTTGCGCGACCTCGACGGTTTCATCCCAGGTATTGCCGCCTTCGACGAGATCGATCAGCGACAGCCGGTACACGACGATAAAGCGTTCGCCGCATGCCGCGCGCACGGCCTCAACGATCTCCCGCGCGAGGCGCATGCGGTTGGCGAGGCTGCCGCCGTACGCATCGTCGCGCCGGTTCGTGCGTGAGCACAGGAACTGATTCAGCAGATAGCCTTCGCTGCCCATGATCTCGACGCCGTCGTAGCCGGCGCGCTGCGCAAGGCGCGCGCAGCGGGCGTAGGCACGCACGGTCCGCGCGACGCCCGCGAGCGTCAGTGCGCGCGGCTTGAACATCGAAATGGGTGACTTCAGTGCCGACGCCGACACCACCAGTGGCTGATAACCATAACGTCCCGCATGGAGGATCTGCAGGGCGATCTTGCCGCCTTCTTCGTGGACTGCGCGTGTCAGCTTGCGATGATTGTGCAGGTCGAAAATCGAATTCAGCGTGCCGCCGAAGGGCAGCAGCCAGCCTTCGCGATTCGGCGAGATGCCGCCCGTGATGATGAATCCCGCGCCGCCTTTGGCGCGCTCGCGAAAGTAGGCGGCGAGCTTCGGATAGTTCCAGAAGCGGTCTTCCATGCCCGTATGCATCGAACCCATCACGACGCGGTTGCGCAGGCGCGTGAAGCCCAGATCGAGTTCGGACAAGAGCCGCGGGTAAGACATGCAAGGCACCATGTAAAGTTGGGCCGCGCTCGAACGATACACGGGCGACCCGGTAAAACCTCCGAGGAAAAATTCTAATTGCCTCCAACCCCGTATTCCGAAAGGTGCTTTATTCGCGCCTAGTCGGTAATCACGACAGCGGCACACCGATTGCTGTCCACATTCGTCCAATCGATGCGGCCAAAGCGGCCTTCATAAGCGCCGACCGGCATCGAGGACAGATAAGGCACACCGCCATTCAAGCGTGCATCGGCATCCGGACAACAGACAACGACCTATGAGGTCGACGAAGAACGGATGCTTCTGCGCGGGCGGCAAGCCGCAGATCAACGGGCTTTGGCCCAATCAGGGAGAGGTGGCAAATGAAGGTGATCAGGACCATGGCGGCGCTCGTCGGTGTGGCCGCGCTCGTGTCGGCGTGCGGCGGAAGTTCGAACGACGTCGGTAAAGAACTCGGCTTGCAGAATCCGTTGATCCATTTCGTGCACGCGATTCCAAGCGGGCCGGCAGTGGATTTTCTCGTCAACGGGAAGGCGTTGCAGACGAATATCTCATACAAGAACGTGACCAACTTCGCGAACATCAGTACGGGGCAGACTACCGTTGCCTATGCTGCGACGGGCACCACGACGGCGCTCGCGAGCGGCTCGTTTCCGGATGTCGCGAAAGGGCACGAATACACCGTGCTGGCTGTGCCGGGTTCATCGGGAGCCGATATCGGGCTGATCGACGATCCGTTCGACAAGGGCTTGTTGTCGGGTAGTGCGCGGGTTCGCGGTTATAACGCTTCGCTGAATGCTTCGAATCTCGATCTTTATCTGGTGCCTTCGACCAATACCAGCATTGCGAGTGTCAGCCCGACGATGGCGGGTGTGTCGTTCAAGAATGCCGTGCCGGCTAGTGGGCAGGATTCGGTTTATGTATCGGGCGGGACGTATGTGTTGATCGCGACCACGGCGGGGAGCAAGACGCCGATCTTCCAGTCGAATTCATTCGATCTTGCCAATAACGCGGACTGGCTGGTGACTTCGGTGCCTATTGGTGGGGTGCTTTCGCAACTGCTGCCGAATCAGATTCATTTGCTTGTTGCGCAAGGGGGGAATACTTCGCAGCCGGCGCTTGAGTTGACTAATACGATTAATGGGCAGTGATAGGGTGGGGGTTTTGCTGGCGCTGGTGGGTTGGTTTGCCGTCTGGCGCTGGCATCCGGTTTTTGTTAGTGGTCTGCTTGGGTTGCCCCTGTGCGGGGCGGCACTTACTTTCTTTGCCGCCGCAAAGAAAGTAAGCAAAGAAAGCGGGCTAACACCGCCAATTCTTGTTGTTTGCCTGCGGGCCCCCAACGGGTCCTATCCCTCACACGGCATCTCCCTTCTTCATGCTCGTTGCTCACGCTTCGAATAAGCGCCTCCCCCGCTTCAATCACCCGCAGTGCATCCAGCGGCAGCGACCCGTCCATGCAGCCCAGGTGGCAAACGGTGTGTAGGTTGTCGCGCCTTATGCGTCGGCGATCCTACAAGACACACCGCCTTTGCTTTTCAGTCCGGAGTGATGCGTATAAGGCGCGACAACCTACACACCGTTTGCCACCTGGGCGGCCTGGGCCGAACTGGTAAGGCCCGCTGAGACGCGGGATGTTGAGGCGGGTGATGCGCCAGTTCGAAGCGCTAGCAGCGGGCATCAAGGAGAACGATGCCGCGAACAGGACGGGGCCGTTGGGGGCCCGCAGGCAAAAACTAGCATTGGCGGTGTTCAGCGGCTTTCTTTTGCCTGGCGGTTTCAAGATACAAGTGCAACACGTCCGATTAGGATATGTTGCATGGGAAAGAACTACGAACAGTTGAGCGCCGAAGAGCGCGGTGTGATATTTGCAATG
>NZ_QBUY01000039.1 GCF_003121405.1 Paraburkholderia sp. C35
GACTTGCTGCTCGCACGCAAGGAACCGGAAGGCGACCTCGCCGACGCCGATGTCGCGCGGGTGCTGGAGATGCTGCGCACTGTGTGATTCACAGTTGCAGCGTCACAGCAGAAGTAAAAGCAGCGCCTCTCACTCCTCTTCTCGCTGTCGGGCGGGCTTGATCGCCGGCCCGACACGAGACCCACTTCTACCGATCGCGGCTTGCGCAACTCAGCGCGAGCGTCCGTCGTAATGCGTGACGGGCAACGCATCGATATCGATGTCTTCCAGGCAACGCACGTTGATGGCCGCCATCGCGCGACCGTCGGGTGCAATCGCTTCGGCATACGGATGCATGCCGCACTCCGGGCAGAAACGATGACTGATCGCGTGCTTGTTGAACAGGTACGTACTGGCGTTTTCCGCCGGCGTCTTCAGATGCAGATCTTCGACAGGAACGAACCACATCAGCCCGCCTTTGCGCTGGCAGATCGAGCAGTTGCACGCCATAACCCCTGTTGGTTCGCCTTCGACTTCAAACGCGATCCGTCCGCAATGACAGCTTCCCTTGTGCGACATGGCGATCTCCTGATGTGTGAATGAAGGTGCCCCTGCGCTACTCAAGCCATATGCACAGTGTGACACAAAGCAGTCTATGGCCGTCCACCGAACCAGGAGACGTTCTGTCATGGCGGCGTATGATCACGTAGACCAACAGGACGGAGCAGAATCATGACCTCGCAGCAGCGCTATCTCGCCGACGCAATCGAACTCGCCTATAACAACATCGAACAGGGCGGACGACCGTTCGGCGCTGTCATCGTCAAGGATGGCGAAGTCGTCGCGACTGGCGTCAACGAAATATTCCGCACGAACGATCCGACGTCGCACGCGGAATTGAACGCGATACGTGCCGCGAGCGTGAAACTCGGCTCTCCCAATCTCGCGGGCTGCACGGTGTATGCGAGCGGACATCCATGTCCGATGTGCCTTGCAGCAATGCGTCTCGCGGGCATCGGCGAAGTGGTGTACGCGTATTCGAATGAAGATGGCGCGCAGTTCGGACTATCGACTGCAGCGCTCTACGCCGATCTGGCGAAGCCGCTCGCCGAGCAGGCGATGAAGATCCACTATGAGCCGTTGCGTCTCGAAGCGCACGGCGACCTTTACGCAGAGTGGAAAGCGCGTCAGGCGTGAACCCGTTTGCGCGTCAGGCTGCGAAGCGTACGAAGCGTGCGCTCGGTAGCGCAATCTGATGCGTCCACGCGGCCAGTGTGCGCGCCACGACGGGCGCCTTGCTGAGAATCGCGCTGTCGTACACCTTGCCTGCGAAGCGCACGGCATCGACGATGCGAAAGCCCTGGCCGCGATAGAACGCAACCAGATGTGAAGCGGGATACGGTGTGTCGAGCGCCAGTTCTGCGTATCCACGTGTTGCCGCCCAGTGCTCGGCAAACGCCAGCAACGATTTACCGATGCCGCGGTTCTGCCACGAAGGATCGATGGCCAGTTGGCGTATCGTCGCGACATCATGCCGGTGATAATGCTCGCACGCCGATTCTGCATCGGTTGCATAGAGCGTCATGGTGCCGATGATCGTGCCTCCGCTCACCACCACGAAGCAATCGCCGCGCTGCGCGCGTAGCTTCGTGACAGCTACATCCTGATCGACACACGTGCAGTTCAAACCCATCATGCCGAGCCGTGCAAAGGCGCGATGCAGCATAGTCGTCAGTTGCTCGTATGAATCGCGCGCTGGATCGAAGCGCCGCAGCACGATGTTGCCGATGCCCTTTTTTACGTGAGCAAGCGGTGTGTGCTTTGCGATAACCGCATGGCGCTTCGACATGATGCTTCTCTCCAGACGTGCTGATTGAACTGAAGTCTAGAGTTGGCCTATACGTGCCACAAGAAAAAATGTCGTAAAGATTTGCGCGACGATTGATCGTTTCTTTACGTATTGGCCATGTAGATTTACGCCATTTTTACGCGCGCTATTCTTCAATCTCGAAGCGCCAATACGCCTCAGCGGTTCTGAATCAGCAAACCTAGCGGCGCAAGTGGACCTACGGGAATCAGCTGATACTTCGCAAAGCCACCTTCAGCAAGCGGCAGGGCCTGCACGGTCGTCTGCGCTTCATCGAGCGATTCGACGTTCATCAGGAACACCACGCCCGGCGCATCCGAGCGATACCAGAACTGCTCGATCTTGCCGTCGAGATACAGCTTGAGCGTCGCGGGCACCTCGTTCGGCATGATCTGTCGCCGCTGTTCCGGCGTAAGCGGCTGGACGATCGACGCGATGGCGATGACTTTCATGGAACTCTCCTTGCGGTAGTGCGCAAAGCTGCGCGATGGAGAGCAATGTAGTCTTCCGCCCGAAAAAGCTGTATCGTCGCATATGACAACTTTAGGGTCATTTGCGTCATGCGTATTGTCGTACTCGCACTCGATGGAGTGTTCGATACCGGACTCGCCGTGACACTCGATTCACTGGGCGCGGCAAACCGGCTGGCTTCTCGCATGATGGGGGGAACGCCGAAATTCGACGTCACCGTGGTGGGCGTGCGCAAGCGCGTGCGCTCGGGACAGGGCTTCTCGATCCCCGTGCAGACGATCACGCCTGATCTGAAACCGGACTGGGTGATCGTGCCCGCATTGGGTAAAACGGTGCCTGAAGAACTGCTGCCCGCGCTCGAACGCACTGACGTGAAGCAGGCCACTGCGCAACTGGTGAAATGGCGGGCTGAAGGCGCATTGATTGCCGCTTCGTGTATCGGCACGTTTCTGCTCGCGGAAGCGGGTCTGCTCGATCATCGGGAAGCGACCTCGACCTGGTCGCTTGCGCCGCTATTCAGGCAGCGCTATCCGAAGGTCAAGCTCGACGAATCGCGCATGCTCGTCGCAACCGATATCGGCGTGACGGCGGGCGCGGCTCTGGGGCATCTCGATCTCGCACTGTGGCTGATCCGCAAGGCAAGCCCGGAACTCGCGACCCTCGTATCGCGCTATCTGTTAGCCGATATCCGTTCACTGCAAGCGCCGTACATCATTCCCAACCATCTGGCGATGGCCGACCCGCTCATGCAGCGCTTCGAGCGATGGGCGCGGGACAATCTGAAAGAAGGCTTTTCGCTGCAGGACGCTGCCGGTGCGCTGGCAACGAGTGCGCGCACCTTGCAGCGCCGTTGTCAGGAAGTACTCGGCAAATCGCCGCTCGCATACTTTCAGGATTTGCGCGTCGAGCGGGCGCAATCGCTGTTGCATGCCAGCGGTCTAGATCTCGAAGCGATCGCCGCAGAAGTGGGTTACGAAGATGGGGCAACGTTGAGAACGCTGCTGCGTCAGCGTCTGGGAAGAGGCGTGCGGGAGTTGCGCGCAGACTTGCGTTAATAGCGGAAAGTACTCGAATGGATAAAAGAGGAAGATCTCTTTGGATCTTCCTCTTTCGTCACGCATCGCCTAGTCGTACAGTACTGCCGCGATCTTCGGGTCGGTCATATTGGTCTTGTCGTACCAGTAAAAGCCGGTATCGACTTTCTTCGGCAGCTTGGTGCCTTTCAGCGCCAGCACAGCCGAATCGACCACGCATTTGCCAATGCCAATCGGGTTCTGTGTGATCGCGCCCGCCATCAGGCCGGACATGATGTCCTCTTTCTGCTCCTTGCCCGAGTCGTAGCCGATCAGCACGAGCTTCTTGCCCGATTCCTTCACGCCAATCGCCGCACCTTCCGCCGAGCCCTCATTGGCGCCGAAAATGCCTTTGAGGTTCGGATTCGCCTGAATCATTGCCTTGGCGATTTCCGCCGACTTCAGGTGATCGCCGCCGCCATACTGGACGGAAACGATCTTGACGTTCGGATGCTTCGACTTCATTTCGTTCAGGAAGCCATCACGCCGATCCACACCTGTGCGACTGGTCTGATCGTGCACGATCACGCCCACTTCGCCCGAATCGCCGATCATCTCGGCCATCTTGTCGGCGGCTAGCGCTGCGGCGGCGATATTGTTCGTTGCGCAGGTCGTCAGCGGTATATCGCTGTCGACGCCGGAGTCGAATGCGATCACAGGAATCTTGCTGGCCTGTGCGCGCTTGAGCAGCGGAATCGCAGCCTTGCTGTCGAGCGCGGCGATGCCGAGCGCCTGCGGCTTCTTCGCGAGTGCCGCCGACAACATGTCGATCTGCTTGTCGACCATCGCTTCCGTTTCGGGGCCTTCGAACGTAATGCGCACGTTATGTTCTTTCGCGGATTGCTCGGCGCCCGCTTTCACGGCTTGCCAGAATTGATGCTGGAAGCCCTTGGAAATGAGGGGTATATACGGTTCTTCCGCGTACGTCATGCTGCTTGCGCCAACCAGCGCGCCAACGCCGACTGCGATACTCACTAGTCTTCTTTTCAACATGGTTTCTCCTCCTAAGGTAGGCTATCGACCTCCAGCCGTTGAGAGAGCCTTGCGGTACTCCCTTTTCTTCGATGTTCTTATTCGGTTCTATACGTTAGCGTTTTCTGCGCCGCAAAATGTCGGCGTAGACGGCGAGAATGATGATGAGACCCGTCACCACGATCTGCCACTCCTGCGCGACCGACATGATGCGCAAGCCATTGGTCAGCACGCTCATGATGAATGCGCCAATGATGGTGCCGAGTATCGTTCCCGAGCCGCCGCTCAGCGATGTGCCGCCAATCACGACTGCCGCGATCGCTTCCAGTTCGTAACCCTGACCGAGCGCCGGTTGCGCCGAATTGAGCCGCGACGCGATCAGCAGGCCGGCGATGCCGCAAATCGCGCCGCCCAGGCCGTAGATCGCAATCTTCCATCGGTCCACATTCACACCCGACAGACGCACGGCCTCTTCATTGCTGCCAAGCGCGAAGGTATAGCGGCCAAGCGCGGTGCGATTGAGCGTGATCGAACTGACGATAGCGAGCACGAACAGAATCAGCACGGCGTTCGGCACAGGCACGCTCGGCAGGAAGTACGCGATCAGCGAGTCCTGCGAGATCATGTAGAAGTTCTCTGTGTCGGTGAAGTAGATGGGTTTATCGACCGACACGACCAGCGAAAGCCCTTTGAGCAGAAGCATCATGCCCAGCGTTGCGATAAACGGCGGTATTTTCATTTTCGCCGTCAACGTACCCGAGATCGTGCCGCACAGCGCGCCCGTGACGATGGCGGCGAGCACGCCCATCCACATCGGCAGATGCCAGTTGGTGAGAAACACGCCGCAGATCACGGCCGTGAATGTCATCAGCGTGCCAACGGAAAGATCGATGCCGCCCGTGATAATGACAAAAGTACTCGCAATGGCCAGTACGCCATTCACGGCAGTCGCCTGCAGAATGCCGAGGATGTTGTCCATCTGCATGAATGCCGGCGATGCGAAGCTGAAAAAGATCAGCAGCAGAATCAGGCTCGTGAAGGCGAGCAGCTTTTGCAACGCGGTTGGTGAAAAGAAGCGGGCCTTCAGGCCTGTCGTGCGTCTTTCGTTGGACAGTGCCGCTGTATCCGATTGCAGTGCCATGTATCGGTCCTCTCGAGGCTCAAGCCGCTTTCAATGATTCGCGTTGGGTGGCGAGATGCATGATGCTTTCCTGCGTGGCCTCGCTGGCGGACAGTTCGCCTGTGATACGGCCTTCGCACATCACCACGATACGGTCGCTCATGCGCAGTATTTCCGGCAATTCCGATGAGATCATCACGATCGCTTTGCCTTGCGCGGCAAGCGAGCGCAACAGCTTGTAGATCTCGCTCTTTGCGCCGACGTCGATGCCGCGGGTCGGTTCATCGAAGAACAGGACGTCGCAGTCGCGCTCCAGCCACTTCGCAATCACGATCTTCTGCTGGTTGCCGCCCGACAGCAGCCTGACGGGTTGCGTGGCGGAAGGCGTGCGGATCGCCAGCAGGCTGATGAAATGCGAAGCGCGTTTGCGTATCTGCGCGCGGCGCAGGAAAACATTCAGCGTAAGAAACTTGCCGAGATTCGACATCACAATGTTCGATTCGACATCCATGCCTGTCGCCAGGCCGAAGCGCTTGCGGTCTTCGGAGAGATAACCGATGCTGTGCGCGACGGCATCGCTGGGCTTTTTGATGGGTGCCTTCGCGCCTTTCACGAAGATCTCGCCTGATTCGATCGGGTCCGCGCCGAACACCGCGCGCGCGACTTCCGTGCGGCCCGCACCCATCAGCCCCGCAAAGCCCAATATCTCGCCTTTGCGCAGCGTGAAGCTCACATCTCTGACAAGTGGCCCTGCATTCAGGTGCTTCACTTCCAGTGCAATGTCTCCCGTGCTTTGCGAACCCTCGTATTGAGCGGTATCCGCGAGCGTGCGGCCCACCATCATGCCGATGATTGCGGACACGCTGGTGTCGGCGGTGGTGACGGTGGCGACATATTCGCCGTCGCGCATCACGGTGACACGGTCCGAGATCTGCTTGAGTTCATCCATCTTGTGCGAGATGTAGATGATGCCGACACCCCGATGCTTCAGTTGATGGATGATGCGAAAGAGTTCGGCGATTTCCGCGTCGTTGAGTGCAGAGGTCGGCTCGTCCATGATGAGCACGCGCGAATCGAACGACAGCGCTTTCGCAATCTCGACCATCTGCTGGCTCGCCACCGTCAGCGAACCGACAATAGTGCGCGGATCGAGATTCACATGCATGCGGGAAAGAATCTCGCGTGCCTGTGCATTGAGTTTGTCTTCGTCGAGAAACAGGCCGAAGTGCTTGCGCGGCTCGCGACCAATGAACATGTTCTGCGCAACGGTCAGATGATTCATCAGTTGCAGTTCCTGATGAATGATGCCGATGCCCAGTGCCTGCGCTTCGCGAGGGCTGGTGAAATCGACGGGCTTGCCGTCGTAGAGCATCTCGCCGGAATCGCGCGTGTAGACGCCCGCCAGTATTTTCATGAGCGTCGATTTGCCTGCGCCGTTTTCGCCCATCAACGCATGCACTTCGCCCGCCATGAGTTCGAGCTGCACTTCGTGCAGCGCTCTCACGCCCGGAAAGCTCTTGCAGAGCTTTTTAACGGATATGAGCGGTGTCATGGCATGACGATCTTGCAAAAAGAAGCCGGAAACATGACCGAAGTCCTTAGGGTGCGAAGAGATCAGGTCTTTCGTGAGCGGACCGGTGCAATTCCGCTACCACCTCATCCAGATGATCGTGCATTGCTTTTGCAGCCGTGTCGGCGTTGCCGGCACGAATGGCGGCGAATATCTGTTCGTGTTCGTCGAGCGTATGGACGAGCCGCTCCGGGCTCGCCAACAATTGCCTTGCGCGATCCAGTGCATTGCGCGATACCGCAACGATTTCTTTCACGCGCGGCAGATTCACCGCGTCGAGCATGATTTCGTGAAAGCTCAGATCGAGTACATGAAATTCCAGACGGTTGCCGTTGCCGGCTACCGCGCGTTGTTGATCGAGATTGACGGCAAGAGCCTCGACGATCGCGCTGTCGTTCATCCGGGCCACAGCACGCACGGTCTCGACCTCTAATGCGCTGCGTATGAACAGATGCTGACGAATATCGTGCAGTGCGATGGGTTTGACGCGCGTGCCGCGCTGCGGCAAAACTTCAACGAGACCCGCATGTTCGAGTCGCGCCAATGCAGCAGAAACGGGAAAGCGCGAGACGCCCATGCGCTCGCACACGGCCAGCTTGTCGATCATCATTCCGGGTTCCAGCACCAGGGTCACGATCGCTTCTCTCAGCGCCTGTTCCACCGCGTCGGTCAGGCTGCCGCGTTCGCCGCCTTTGACCTTTTGCAGTGCGACATACGGATTGCTGGCGGCACTCGCGACATCTGACGAAGAGCTCACGGCACGCTTGATTTCGTGAAGACATGCTAGCATGCTAGGAAGCGGATTGAGTGTTGTCAACGCGTGCAAACGCCTGGTATCAGCCTGATATCGCTTATCAGGGTGTACCCGGATACTGCATGCATAAGCGGTTCGTCTTCGCTAGCAGGCCCATGCCGATAGCCATCCCCTGGAGGGTGCTCAGATGACCACGATCACGAAGCTTTCCGTTCGCGACATCCGTTTTCCCACATCCCGTTCGCTCGATGGTTCCGACGCAATGAATGCCGCGCCGGACTACTCCGCCACTTACGTCACGCTCGAAACCGATTCTCCGCAGCAGCTGACGGGTCACGGACTGACCTTCACAATCGGGCGCGGAAATGAAATCTGCGTGACAGCCGTGAATGCGCTGACGCCGCTGATCGTCGGTAAAAAGCTCGAAGATATTGCCGCGAATATGGGCGCATTCTGGCGCGCCTTTACATCGGATAGTCAATTGCGCTGGATCGGTCCCGACAAGGGCGCGATTCACCTTGCAACGGCAGCCGTGGTTAATGCCGTGTGGGATCTATGGGCGAAATCCGTTGGCAAGCCCGTGTGGAAACTGCTTGTCGACATGACGCCGGAAGAACTCGTGCGCTGTCTCGACTTCCGTTACGTGACGGACGCCATCACGCCATACGAAGCGCTGGCCATGTTGAACCGTCACGCAACGACCAAAGGCGAGCGCGAGAAGGAAATGCTCGCGCAGGGCTATCCCGCCTATACGACTTCGGCAGGCTGGCTCGGTTACGACGACGACAAGATTCGCCGCCTCGCGCGTGAAGGCGTGGCGCAAGGGTGGACGCATTTCAAGCAGAAAGTGGGCGGCAATCTTGAAGAAGATGTGCGGCGCGCGCGTATCCTGCGCGAGGAAATCGGCGAGAACCTCAAGCTGATGATGGACGCGAATCAGGTGTGGGATGTCGATGAAGCCGTTGCGAACATGCGGCGTCTCGCGGAATTCGACCCTTGGTGGATCGAAGAACCGACCAGTCCTGACGATGTACTCGGCCACGCGGCGATCCGTCAGCGGTTGGGAAGCATAGGCGTCGCGACGGGCGAGCATTGCCAGAACCGCGTGATGTTCAAGCAACTGCTTCAGGCTAACGCCATCGATTTTTGTCAGATCGACAGTTGCCGTCTGGGCGGATTGAACGAAGTGATTGTCGTGCTGCTCATGGCGGCGAAATTCGGCGTGCCGGTGTGTCCGCATGCGGGCGGTGTCGGGCTGTGCGAATACGTGCAACACATTTCGCTGTTCGACTATATCTGCGTGTCGGCTTCGCTGGAAAACCGCGTGCTCGAATATGTCGATCACCTGCACGAACATTTCGTCGATCCCGTCGTGATTCGCAACGGCCACTATATGCCGCCGCAAAAGCCGGGCTATAGCATCGAGATGAAAGCGGCATCGCTCGATACATATCTCTTTCCCGATGGCAAGGCGTGGCAACCTTGAGGTAACGGAACAGTCATATGACAGCGCACGTTGTGAAAGCTTTCGTATTCGATGTATTCGGCACGCTGGTCGATTGGCGCGGCGGCGTCGCGCGTGAAGCGGCTGTGTTTCTGAAAAATTACTCACAAGGCGCACACAATGCCGAAGCATTTGCCGATGCCTGGCGTGCGCGTTATCAACCAGCGATGCAACGCGTGCGCAGTGGCGCGCGTCCGTTCACGAAGCTCGATGTATTACACCGGGAGAACCTGGAAGAAGTACTCGGCGAGTTGGGCATCGACATCTCGCGCATACCTGCCGAAGCAATCGACGAACTCAATCTTGCGTGGCATCGGCTCGATCCGTGGCCGGATACAGTCGAAGGACTCACACGGCTTAAATCACGCCACATCATTGCGCCGTTGTCGAACGGCAATATCAGGTTGATGATCGACATGGCGAAGCATGGCGGCCTGCCATGGGACGCGATTCTTGGTGCAGAAGTCGCGCAAGCCTATAAGCCGTCGCCTGAGGCCTATGAGCGCACGGCCGCCGTGCTCTCGCTGCGGCCCGAGGAGGTGTGCATGGTCGCGGCGCACAACAGCGATCTGGCGGCTGCGCAAAAGTGCGGGCTGAAAACGGCATTCATGCCGCGCCCTCTCGAACACGGCGCGTCACAAACTACTGACCTGAAAGCGGAAGGGAATTGGGATTGGGTCGCAAGCGACCTCGTGGATCTGGCGAAGCAACTTGGCGTATGAATAGAAAAACGGCATGACGGCGTGCATCGCCATCATGCCGTTTCAACACGCGGTAATTACTTCAGGCGCGTCTTGATCTCGTTCGCGAGTTGCTTCGTCGCGGCTTGGGTCGGTGCATCGGCAGCCAGTGCATTGAGCAGGCCGAAATCGTGGATCGTGCCGTTGTAGCGGGTCGTCGTGACTTCGTTACCCGCTGCATCGAGCTTGCGTCCATAAGCTTCGCCTTCGTCACGCAGCACGTCGAATTGCGCGACCTGGATCAACGCAGGCGGCAGCCCCTTCAACTCTTCTTCCGATGCGCGCAACGGCGATGCGTAAATCTGTGCACGCTGTGCCGGATCCTTCGTGTACGCATCCCAGAACCATTGCATCATCGGGCGCGTCAGGAAGTGCTTGTCGCGATACGCGAGATACGAGCCGTCGTTGAAGTTGGCGTCCGTCACGGGCCACATCAAGCCCTGGAAGCGGATGTCAGGGCCATGCTTGTCTTTCGCCATCAGGCTCACGACAGCCGCCATATTGCCGCCCACGCTGTTGCCCACCACAGCCAGTCGGCTGCCATCCACACCGATGTCATTGCCATGCTCGGCCACCCACTTCGTCGCGGCATAAGCCTGATTGATCGCGACGGGGTAGCGTGCCTCGGGTGACGGCGTGTAGTTCACGAACACGGCCACCGCGCCGGACTGCACGACGAGATCGCGCACCAGACGTTCATGGGTCGGGAAGTCGCCGAGAATCCAGCCGCCGCCGTGGAAGAACATGAACACCGGCAATGTGCCCGTCACGCCTTGCGGACGCACGATCGTCACCGGCACGCTAATGCCGTCTTCCTCGATGGTGCGATTCGACACGTCGATACCCGACAGATCGACCTTCACGCTATTCTGCGCATCGACCAGCACCTGGCGCGCTTTCGCGGGCGGCAGCGTGTTGAGGGCAGGGCCCGTGCCGCTATTCAGCGCTTTCAGGAAATCCGTGGTGACGCGATCGGGCGTCGGCTGGGCAGCGGGCGTTGCAGCGATCGCGCTGACGGCGCTGACGGCAAGTGCGACGGCGACGACGAGGGGCTTGAGGCTTTTCATGTTATTGCTCCGTTGTTCTGTTGGGTTCTTTTGATAAGGCGAAGTCGATCAAACCAGCGTCAGCGTGACGTCGATGTTGCCGCGCGTTGCGTTCGAGTACGGGCACACGATGTGCGCTTTGTCGATCAGCGCCTGAGCCGCGTCGCGGTCCATGCCGGGCAGCGAAATCTTCAGTTCCACTTCGATGCCGAAACCATTCGGAATCGCGCCGATGCCAACGCTGCCGTCAATCGATACGTCTGCCGGAATCGCTGTCTTGTCGCGCGCTGCGACGAATTTCATCGCGCCGAGGAAACAGGCGCTGTAGCCCGCGGCGAACAGCTGTTCCGGGTTAGCGCCTTCGCCGCCTGCGCCACCGAGTTCACGCGGCGTCACCAGCTTGAAATCGAGCTTGCCTTCGGGAACGACGGCACGGCCGTCACGGCCTCCCGTGGCGTGAGCGTGGGCGCGGTACAGAACTTTTTCGATCGACATGATGTAACTCCTGCTGGCAATGATTGAGTGAACCTGCAATGTGTCGGTCTCGTTTGCTATCTACTACTAGATAGATAAGCGGACCTACCTCTGTGCTTCAGCGACATTTCTCTACAACCGGTATTTATCTACTAGAAGATAGATAACCGGGTCAAACAAAAGGCGGTGTACGACAACCGCCTTGAATACCGCTACTTCGAAACCTTCCATGAAGCCTCGACGTCTTCGAGCCGGGCCTTCGTCCTGAACAGCCGGCTGGCCAGCACGCTGCCCTGATAGGCGGCGTACAGTGCCCGCGCGGCGTTTTCAGGCTTGCCGTTGACGTGCAGCGAACGTTCCTTCACGCCTTGCGCCAGCACCTTCGCGAGCCAGCTTTCATTGGCCTTGAAGAACGCTTGCACGGCGGCCCGCACGTTGTCGGGCAATGCCTCGATATCCGCGGCCAGCATGCCGCACAGACAGATCTGGTCGCCCTCGCCAAGCACTCTGCCAAACAGCTTCGTGTACTTGCCGAGCTTCTGATCCGCCGGAAGAGAAGCGTCGATAGAACCGAGCGCGCCGAGAATCTCGCTGCTGTACTGGCTGACGGCTTCGAGCACCAGATCGTCTTTCGACGGGAAATAGTAGTGGATGCTCGACGTCTTCACACCAACCAGTTCCGACAGATCGCGATAGCTGAACCCGTTGTAACCGCGCAGCATCATCAACGTGATGGCGTGGTCAACAATCTGTTCGCGGACGGTAGTGGTCGGTTCCATGGGTTGAACTTTATCTACTCATAGATAGAGAGTCAAGTACCATTTTCATGAACGCACTGTTTCACTGGAACGACGATCGGGATCAGGCTTTCGCGGCAGGTGCCGCGAAAGCGACCGCCCGAACCTCACGGATAAACGATGGGCGCTTCGAGCAGGCAGCCAAACTCGGCCGCGAACTCGACCGACACACGCGCATGAACGGCGCCCTGCTTGTCGAAGAAACGCTGCGTCCCGCCAAGCGTGAACACGCCTTCGTGCCAGATACACGGATGGATGTAGAGACCCTGGCGTCCGTCGAAACGGAAGCACACGAACTTCTCCGGCGTAATGTCGTCACCGGGCAGCGCCAGCGGCACGTAGAACGGACGCTGATCGAGCGGGAAAAACAGTTGCCCGCCGTCGGGATGGTAGTTCGCGTGCCACAGCAGCATGCGTTCCGGCGCGTTGGTGTGCTCCTCGCGCGCATCGCCTGGTTCCGTCGCGTAGGCGAGCACATAGTGGCCGCCCACGGCCTCGTTGGAACCATAGAGCACGTCGCCGCGCCATTCGCTGACGAACACGCCTTCCGTCGTGCCCGCTTCGTCGCCCGTGCCTGCGTCGATGGGACGTGTGCCCGTGGCGGGCCACTGCACGATTTCGACCTTGCATTCGTCGGGCGCGTCCACCAGCCTGCCGTAGCCTTCGAGCGTGACGGGCGTCGCGTCGACGACGGGCATCGTCACGCGACGAAGCCCGGAAGGCAGGGCAGGATTGAGGTAGTCGATGGGAGTGGACATCGTAAGAGCCTTTGCAGATTCAGAGTGTGGGAGCGGCGCGCGGCAGATGATACACAAACGCCGTGCACAGCGCCGGGTGCGTGTTTTCAGGCGCTGACGGAACTGTCAGGTACCGCCGCCTCGCTCACTTTCACTTCGCGCAACGACCGGCTCGCCTTCGCGATCGCGCGCGACAGCCGCGCGATTTCGTTGAACTGTTCGATCATGTCATTGGCGAGACGGAAGTTGACGGCATCTTCCTCGCTACGCAACTGCAGCACCGACATGATGTGCGTGCGCGCGGCATCGGCTTGCGCCTCGATTTCGGGCTTCGCTGCGACGATCCGCGTCACCGTCTCCGCGTCCGGATGCGTGACCGTTTCCACAGCGAGTGCGAACCGTTCGATCACGCCAGTCGCGAAGCGCGCGGTCTCGTCGCTGCGCAGCCTCGCGATATCCGCGCCTTGCGCGAGCCGACGCTGGCTCAGCGCGAGCATGCTGGTGGTGGCCACCTCGCGGATCGCATCGAGGCAGGTGGCGATGCGCGCGAGATCGATGAGCTGGCGGCCTTCGTCGTCGTTGTGAACGGCGTCGGAAAGCTGGCCCACGTAGGTCAGGATGGCTGTGCTCAGGCTGTCGGCGGCTTTGTCGTCGTCGGTCAGTGTGGCGAGCGTCTGTGCGGTGCCCTCGGCCAGCAGCGCGACACTACGCTGCACCAGCTGCTCGACCTGCGTTCCGAGCATGCCTAGTTCGAGTTGCACGCGGGTGATCGCGAGCGCGGGCATGTCAACCAGCGTCGGATCCAGATAACGCGGCGCGCCGGGGTTCTGCCACGCTTTGCGCGAGGCCGGCGCGAGTTTTTCCGCGAGCTTGCCGATGGGGCCGGTGAACCAGATCAGCACCAGCGTGCTGAAGACGCTGAACACGGTGTGCGCATTGGCCGCCTGGCGCGGCGTCTCGGCCGCGAGGCGCGCGGCACCCGTGAGTTCCGGCGCAGAAGGCGAGATCGCGCGAACGAAATCGGCGAATTGCGGAATGATGAACGCGAAGAACAGCACGCCCAGCAGGTTGAAGAGCAGATGCACGATGCCGACCTGCGCCGCTTCCGCCGACTTGCCTATCGACGCCAGCAGCGCGGTGCCGCACGTGCCGACATTGGCGCCGAGAATCAGCGCGATGCCGGATTCGAGCGGTATCAGCCCCTGACTGCCGAGCGCGATGACGATGGCGAGCGTCGCCGCAGAACTTTGCACGATGGCCGTGAACACCGCGCCGATCGCAATGCCGATCAGCGGATTGCGCATGTCCTGCATGATCGCGATGAAGGGCTCGTAGTTGCGCAGTGGCCGCGTCGCATCGCCCATCATTTCGATGCCCAGGAACAGCAGGCCGAGGCCGAGCAGCACGCCGCCCAGTTCGCGCAGCAGGTCGCGTTTGGCGAAGCCGTACATCAGAAAGCCGACGGCAAGCAGGAAGGGCGTGATCGCGGAGATGTTGAAGGCGATGATCTGCGCCGTCAGCGTCGAGCCGATATTGGCGCCCATGATCATGGGGATCGACTGTTGCAGCGTCATCAGTCCGGCCGATACGAAGCCAACCAGCAGGACGGTGGTGATGGTCGAGGAATTGAGCAGCGCGGTGATGCCCGCGCCCGCGAGAATGCCGCGAAAGCGGCTGGCCGTGAGCGTGCCGAGCAGCGACTGCAGACGCGAGCCGGCGATGGCTTTCAGCCCGCGCGTCATCAGCTCCAGCCCGAACAGAAACAGGGCGAGGCCGCCGACCAGCAGGCCGACGATTTCGATCAGGTTCAGATTGGCACCAGGCTGCATGACATGACGTGTCCCAAGCCAGCGATCGTGCCATTGTACGGATTTCCGCGCGTCCTTACGCCGGAGGGCTAGAAGCTGATCGTCGCAGTGATCGTGTCGCTGTAATTGCCGGGCTGCGGCGTGTTCTGCGGCGGTACGCGTCCATACATCGTGAACGACGCAGTGTTGCCCGTGCCGACGCCCGTGACGGTCGATGTGCCGTTGGAGTTGTCGCCCCACGGCGTCGCATAACCCTGGTCCGTATAGATCTGGTAAGCGACGCCGCCGCTGCCGCTGGTGGGCTGCATCGCGCGCGCGGCGACCTGTCCGCTCGATCCTGCATTCAGGCTGATGCGGTAGGCGTCGCCGTTGGTGCACTGGGCCGTGATCGAGCCGGTGGCCGTCAGCGCGCTATTCAGCACGCCCGCCGCCGGAAATGTGATGTTGCTCGCGCTGATGTTGCAGTTGTTGATGACCGTCGCGCTGGCGGCGAACGGAAACGCCCCGCCGTTCGAAGTTAGCGACGAGCAGCCGGGAGGGCCAAGCACGCCGAGCAGGTAGTAGCCGTAGGACATCGATGTCTCGGTGCCGCTGAACGTGTGCGAGTAAGTGGTATCGCCATTGTTCGCGCTCGGCACGGTTGGCTGGTTCGGCGCAATCTGGCCGTAGTACTTGAGCGTGACGGTCGTACTGGTGCCGAGCGCGGGTTGTGACAGGTTGACTGAAATTGGCGTGGTCGCCGCCGCTGTCGATCCCCATGAAATCGTATGCGCCTCGTCTGCGTAGAGATCGTATTGCATCGTCGCGCTGCCGCCCGACATGAGCAGCGTGCGCGGTTGCGCGGCAGTGAGGTTCAGGCAGACGAGCGCCGTCGGTGCAAGCGACACGATAGTCCAGTTGCAGGTCACGCTGATGGTGCCCGAGCCGTTCACGGCGGCACGGGTGATCGGGCTGACCGAGCCGAAATTGATCGGCGAGACGGTGGCGGAGCAGGTCTGCGCATACGCGCGCGTGGGCAGCAGGACGGCCAGCGCGCACAGCATCGCCCCGATCAGCAGGATCAGCCTGCGGCGCAAGGCACGCGAAGCGTACGAAGCGCACGATGAGCATGACGATCGTGTCATGGTGTGTCTCCAGAAACGGGCCGGCAGGTGAGCGGGCCGTAGGTGGGCAGAGAGGCGTCGGTGGGCCGCACGTATGGGAACTCGACCGCGCAATGCAGTCGTCCCGCCTTCACCAGCAGATGGTTGTCGGCCTGCAGGTTGTCGACGAACGTGAGGCCGTCGTAACCGACGATCGTGTCCGTGCCGCTTTCCACCTGATGCACGCGCGTGCCGGCCGGCAACAGCTTGCCGTCCGGGCCTTGCAGGATCAGCGACGCCGCGCGGTACTGCGTGATATGAAAGTTCGCCAGCACGCCCGATTGCGACTGCGGCACGACGTTCGCGCTGCTCGACGCGATGCGTGCCTGCGCGGGCAACCCCATGCTGTCGATACCGAGCAGATTGCTCTGATACGCATTGAGATCCGGCACGAGCAGATGACCATTCGAATCGGTCTTGCCGATCAGCCGGTTTTCGTGCAGCACGGGCACGCCGCTGACGCCATCCGTCGAGACCAGCGCGAAGCCATCGTCGATACGCCGCGCGGGCAGCACGGAGCCATCCATCAGCACGAATGCGCCGCTCACGTCGAGCGATGCGGCGACGTGGCCGTTCATCGTCTGGCCTTGCGCGGTGACCTGCCCGTAGCGGCCGAGGTATTGCGCCATCGCCTGCTGATAACGGATCGCGTTGCTGCCGCCGTCCTGCACGGTCCAGCCCCAGCCGCCGTCGTAATCGGGCACACGCGACGCGTTGACGTTATACGTCGTCGTGTCGTTGGTGCGGCCCGCGCTGCCATTGATCGAGGTCTTGTTGCCGAGCGCGAAGCTCGCGCTGAGAAACACGCCCGACGACGCATTCGCCGAGAAGTTGCGAAACGTCGACATCGTGACGGAAGCAAGGCTGCGAAAGTTGACCGTGTACGACAGCGACGCGATATGCGCAGGCTGGATCTGCGGATAGCGATAGCCCACGTAACTGAGCGCCATCGTCTGATTGCCGGGCAAGGGCACGCTGACGGTCGCGCGGTCGGTGCTGAGCGGCACGGGCGCGCCGTCGCGTGCCGCGAGGTCGCCGTAGTGGCGCGTGGCGCGCAGCGTGTCGAGTTCGACGGAAAACGCCGGCTGGATCAGCTGATAGCCGAGCCCGACCTGAGCGCCGTCGAAGCGCCCGCCGGAGGCCGCGAGCGAACCATTGAATACGCCGAGTGTGCCGAGCCGGAAAAGCGCGCCTGCGCCTGCATCGAGCAAACCGCTCGCGGCTTCCGCATGCGCCTCGAACGTCAACTGGTCGCTCACGCCGCGTCGGTACGATGCGCTCGCGACAGGGCGCGTGTCGTAGTTGAACGAATCGACGCCATAGGCACGCCGCAGAAAACCCGCTTCGACGGAATGCGCGGTGATGCCGGCTGCGAGCAGACGCGTATCGATGTAGAGCGGCACCGTGGTCGCGACGGCGCGGCCGAGCGCATCGCGCGTGACGACGGTCGCTTCGCCGCCACCCGTGATGCCCGGCACGTTGTTGATGACGAACGGCCCGCTCGGCACCGAGCCGCTGTATTGCCGCACGTTGTTCACATAGAGTTCGACGGAGGACGGCACCACGCTGGAGCCGGACAGCGTCGGCACCGGAAACGTGATGAGATCGGGGCGCAGCGCGAAGTTGCTGCGCCACTGAAACCCGCCGATGCGCATCGAGCGGCTCCAGTCGAGCGACGATGAAATCGTGTCGCCGAGTTGTGTCGTCGACAGCGATGCCGTATTCGAACTGCGCCACCATGTATCGAAACGCACGTAGCGGTGCAGATCCTGATAGAGATACGCGGTGCCTGTGTTGCTGAACACGCCGCCCGGCGCGAAGAAGCGCTCTTCAGTCCATATCGCAAGCCGCGCGGCGTTGGCATCTTCCGCGTAGGCGTCGTAGTTCAGCACGAAGCCGCGCGATGCACTGGCGGGCGGCACCTTGCCGAGCGCGCGCATGTCGAGCACGTAGGCCTTATGCAGCGCATCGGGCGCTTCGATGTCGATCGACTGGTTCACGACGTCGTAGCGATAGTGCAGGCCGGGCAAGGCGTCGAGCGGAATTTCGGTGGTGTCGGTATTGTGTGTTGCATCGGCTTGCGATGGCGGCAGGCGCAGGCCGAGTGCATCGAGATCGGCGGGCGTGGCGTACAGCTTGCCGTCACGCTCGTGAAAATGCGCAATCAGCGCGGTGCGTTGTCCGTCGAGCGAGACGTCGAGGTAGAGGTCGCCGTTGCGCGGCTTCGTTCTCGCGCGGTGGCGGATGGGGCGCGTCATGTCGTTATCCGGTGTCACTGCGGCTGCGTCCGATGCTGCGTCCGGCGCCAATGATCCGGCGTTCGCCTGCGCACGCGCGTGCACGCACGCGAGCGCGCATAGCGCGGCCGCGAGCGCGATCGTCGTGAGCTTGCGGGTGTCGTCGCGCTGTCGGCGCGGTGTCCTGAGCGAACGTGACGCGACAGCAGACGCCGCATCGAGTGAGGCTGGCTGTTCGTAGGACATCGTGGGACGAGGACAGGCCGCCCGCGCCGGGACACCGACGTGGCGTCTCATGCGAGCGTTGCCTCATGGCAATGGAGCAGACAATCGGATGCATGCACAAAGGCACGCATGCATGCGCGAGCGCGCCGCTAGCGGGACAGCACGGCGGCTTCCGTCTTGACCGAGTTGATCGCCGCGCGGATCTTCAGCGGCCCCGCGAGGTTCGTCGCGGGCGGCAGCGATAATTGCCACTGCCGGCCAGAACCGGCCAGTGCGTAACCGAGCAGCCCCTTGTTGATCTCGACGGCTTCGCCTGCGCTGTTGACCAGTTCGACACTCGCGATCTGCGCGCGGCGACGCCCGGCGTTTTCGACGACGAGCGTCATGCCCGCGTCGTTGCGCTGGATATGCCACGCGAGTTTCGGTTCGCCGATCTGTCCGTTGCCCGCTTCGACGAACACGGGCACCGAATAGCGCAGCCGGATCGCGACGCCATTGGCTTGCGTGTCGTCGGGTTCAGGCAGTTCATCGATCAGCACGCGGTACGTCTGTTCGGCGCCGTCCAGCGCGGGCGTGGTGCGCACCAGCCGCACGAGTTGTTCGCCGCGCGCGTTGATCTCGATCAGCGGCGGGCTCGCAACCACGTCCTGCGTCGGCGTCAGTGCGTCGTCGCCATTCGCCTGACTCCAGCGAAACACGCGGACCTGACCATAGATCGGTTTATCGCCGGAATTGCGCAGCGTCAGACCCGACGAAATCGCGCCGGCGGGCAGGTCGACCATGACGGGCGAAATCTGCAGTGTGGCGGCATGCGCTGCGCTGATCGACAACGCTGCGGCGCCCGCACAGGCGGCGGCCTTCAGGAAACGATGGAGCACGGACATGTCGCCTCCTCGTTGCCTAGAAGAAGACCGTCGCGGTGACGGTCGCCTGGTAGGTGTCGGGACGCGGCGTGGCCTGCGTCGGAATCTGCCCGTACACGGTGAGCGGCTGCGCGGTGCCCGTGCCGGTGCCCGCCACGGTGTTCGTGCCCTGCGTGCCGCCCCAGATGACCGTGCGGCCCGCGTCCTGATACAGCTGGAAGCCGATGGTCGTGGTGGTGTTGCCCGTCGCGGTGCCTGCGAGCAGACGGTTCGTCACTGTCGATCCCGTGACCGAGCCGGCATCGAGACCCACGTTATACGGCGTGGTGTTGGTGCAGGTGACGGAAACGGTGGTCTGCTGGTTGATGGCCGAACTCAGCACGCCGTTGGTGCCGAAGCTCAACGGGTTCGCGCTGATCGTGCAGTTTGCCTGCAGCGTAACGGAAACGATAAAGGTGGCGGTTGCAGTGCCGTTCGAATAGACAGCTGCATCTGCCGACATGACAGAGGAATAAAGCAACGCACCTGCCAATGCGCTCGTCAGGAGTTTCATTTGAAAGAGGCCCTCTCTCTCACATCCGCACTGGAATGACGCGGATAATTTGTTTGATGTCCGGATGGATCCTGGTTTTTGTAGTGATCCGTCCGGTTGTAGAACGCCCGTTTGATTAAATGCGGTTTTTATGATGCGGCGTCTATATGGGTTTACGGCGTTCGAGGGCAGTTCTGAATGAGTTTCTTAGGGCAGGTTAACTACCTGGAACATAATTACCGATTTTCTATTCGCTACGCATTCGATGCATGGATTAAGTGTTTCTGGATAATTCCGGATGCATGAAGTGAACGTGTATTTTGCTTTTATTTCGGGCTTTGATATTGGTTTTGCATTTACGCTTTCGCTGACTTCAGTGCATCGAGATAGCCGAGATTGTGCGCACTGTATGGCATCGCTTCCAGCGCGGCAATCGCTACCGCGGCGTAGCGCGCGCATTCTTCCATGAAGCCGCGCTGGGCCAGCATCGGAACCAGCACCACCGCGAGTTCGATACCAAGCGCTTCATCGCCTGCTGGCGAGAAGGCCCATTCGAAAGCGACGCGCGCATCGGCGAGCGCGTTGTCGCACGATGCTTTCGCGAGCGCGGCACACACATACTGCGCGTGCCGTCGTGCGACATCGGGCGATTCACCGTCGCGCTCCAGCTGCTTCAACGCATACGCACGCGCCGATTCCGACAGGCGGTACTTCGCCATCACGCCGTCGAAGCTTACGTCGAGCAGCGACTTCTCGACCAGTTGCGCGACGCAATCCAGCACGGACGCGCGATCGATCTCGTCGTCGCAGGCAACGGCAAAGACGGCGTCGATGGTGAAATAGCGGCTAAAGCGCGCAACGCGAAGATAGACGGCCTGCTCGCAAGGGCTGAGCCTCGTAAAGCTCCAGTCGAACGCGGCGCGCAGCGTTCGGTGCCTCGGCTGCGCTGTGCGATAGCCGTCAGCCAGAAACAGAAAGCGCTCTTCGAGCCGCTGGCGCACGCCTTCGAGGCCGAACACGGATGCCCTGCCGACCGCGAGTTCGATGGCAAGGGGAAGCCCATCGAGCCGCCGGCATATCTCGGCAACGAGCCGCAGTTCGCTGTCGTCGTCGATGCGCGCGCCGGCGAGGCTCGCGCGTTCGAGGAACAGTTTCACGGCAGGCGACTGAACCAGCCGCTCGCGGCTCTCGCCGGCGGGCGGCAAGCCGAGCGGCTCGACGCGGAACACGGTTTCCGTCGCGATGCGCAGCCGCTCCCGGCTGGTGACCAGCACATACAGCGAATCGTGCCGGGCCATCAGACCTTCGACGATCCGCGCCACGTCGTCGATCAGATGCTCCGCATTGTCGAGCACGACCAGCGTGCGCACACGCGACGTTTGCGGCGCTGTCTGCGCGCGTTGCCACATGGCTTCGCCGCCAGGCATGGCGATCGTGTCGTCCAGTGCCCGCGCGATGTCGGATGCCGAATCGAATGGTGAAAGATCGATGAACGCGACTTCGAATGCGGCTTCGGCGGCCTTGCGATGCGCCAGTTCGACGGCGAGACAGGTCTTGCCCACGCCGCCCGGCCCCGTCAGCGTCACGACGCGTGTGAGCGCAAAGCGGTTGTCGATTTCTTCGAGCGCGGCTTCGCGCCCGAACAGCGGCCGCCGGCGCGGCAGGGGATGCTTCGTCGAACCCGCGTCGGTTGTGTCTGCAACCAGCGTGCGTTCCGCGCCTTGTGCTCCTGTGCGAGCGGCACTCACGTCGGATTCGCGCGTCATGAACCGGTAGCCGCGGCCCGGCACGGTATCGATCAGCTGGCGGTGGTCGCCGAGCGCCTTGCGCACGGCGCTGAGGTGAACATGGATGTTGCTTTCCTCGACGAACAGGCCGGGCCAGACGGTTTCCATCAGCTCGTCCTTCGTCACGATGCGCCCGCCCGCCAGCACGATGACCGTTAGAATGTCGAAGGCGCGCGAGCCTAGCGGCACTTCATGGCCATCCTTGCACAACGCGCGAACGCCGAGGTCGAGCTCGAACTGGCCGAGCGGGATGACCGCGTTTCTGGCGACGCTCTCATTCGGCGGCTTGGCTGGCGTGTCCATGACCTGGCTCATAAGCGTGATCCTGCAGATGATGAAGTGGCCGTGCGCGTTTGGTCGGACATGTCGCGAGCGGAACTCACATTGCCATCTTATGAACGGGCGGGTATGCGCAGCGTTGCGATACCGTTAACGTTTTTTAACGCGCGCGGCGAATATCGCTGTGAGCCAGCAGACAGGCGGCTCGGCGGGCCGTCGCCGGGGTTGCGTTAAAAAAATTTAATTTGCGGCTGTCGCACCGTGTGTGTGGTCGGCGCGATAATGAAAGGTCAGCGCGACGGTGCACTATTTCGCCCGATTTGCACACGTCAGAGGCCTCTTTGTCAGGGCGCGCATGGCGCGTGACAGGCGGGCCGCGAGTGATAGAAATGAAAATTCTCCTGGTCGAAGACAATCAGCAGGTGGGCGGTTTTCTGAAGAAAGGGCTGCTCGAAACCGGCCATGTCGTCGATTGGGCCGACAATGGCCGCGACGGCATGGCGCTCGCCATCGGGGAAACCTACGACGCGATCGTGCTCGACCGCATGCTGCCGGGCGGCATCGACGGCTTGAGCATCGTGGCGGCGCTGCGTGCGTCGGGCAACAAGGTGCCCGTTCTGATCCTGAGCGCGCTCGACGAAGTCGACGAGCGTATTCGCGGGCTGAAGGCGGGCGGCGACGATTACGTCGTCAAGCCGTTTTCGTTCGGTGAAGTGGTCGCGCGGCTCGAAGCACTCGCGCGCCGCTCGCAGGACAATCACTTCGAAACCACGCTCAAGGTCGGCGATCTCTGCATCGACCTGCTTTCGCGCAAGGTCACGCGTGGCGGCAAGGCCATCGTGCTGAAGCCGCGCGAATTCAAGCTGCTCGAATACCTGATGCGCCACGCGGAACAGGTCGTCACACGCACCATGCTGCTCGAAAACATCTGGGAATACCATTTCGATCCGCAAACGAACGTGATCGACGTACACGTGAGCAAGTTGCGCCAGAAGATCGATACGGGCTTCGAGCCTTCCTTGCTCCGCACCATCCGCAACGCGGGCTACATGCTTACCGCCGGCGCCTGAGCCGGGTTTCTGCGCGAGGACGGCACCATGAGGTTGACGGGCTACGACAGAACGACGCTCAGTGACGATGGTCAGTTCGTGTTGTCGCGTCTGACGAGCGCCGGCGCAGAGCAGGGCTGGCTGACGGTCACGCTGTCCGCATCGCAGCCGCAGCCCGAAAGCCACGAGCGGCTCGAACACGCGTATCAGTTGCGCGGCGCGCTCGACGGCGCGCACGTCGCACGTCCTCACGCGCTGTTGCGCGACGATGGCAGCGCGACGCTGGTGCTCGAAGATCCCGGCGGCAAGTCGCTGCGCGCCGTACAGGCGGGACCGTTGCCGCTGGGCCGCTTTCTCGCCGTGGCCGTGAATCTGGCGTCCGCGCTGCGCTCGCTGCACAGCCGCGGTCTCACGCACAACGACATCCGGCCCGGCAACATCCTGCTCGACAGCGACACACACGCCGTTGCGTTCACAGGGCTGGGCCTCGCGTCGAGCGCGCCGCGCGAGCGCCCGCTCACGGGCCTGCCGATCATGGCCGTCGAGGCGCTGGCGTATCTGTCGCCGGAGCGTACGGGTCTGATGAACCGCTGGTCCGACTCGCGCGCCGATCTTTATTCGCTCGGTGTCGTGCTGTACGAGATGCTCACGGGGCAATTGCCGTATCGCGCCAGTTCGCCCGCCGAATGGTTGCATTGTCATACGGCCAAGCTGCCGATTCCCGTCGCCGAATGCATCGACAGCGTGCCGGAGCAACTGGTGGCGATCATCGCGCGGCTGCTGTCGAAAGACGTGGCGCAGCGCTATCAGACGGCGGAAGGACTCGAGCACGATTTGCGCCGCTGCCTGGAAAGCTGGCAGAAGACAGGCGGCATCGCGCCATTCGCGCCGGGCGCCGCCGATTCCCCCGCGCATCTGCAACGCCCGCTTCGTCTCTATGGCAGGCAGAAGCAGGTTGAAGCACTCGAGGCTGCGTTGAACCGCGTCGTGCAGCGCGGCGAGATTGGTGTAGCGCTGGTGTCGGGCTATTCGGGCATCGGCAAATCGACGCTGGTCAACAGTTTGCGCATGACGCCCGCTGTCACGCGTGGCAGTTTCGCGGCGGGCAAGTTCGATCGCTATAAGCGGGACATTCCGTATGCAACGCTCGCGCAGGCGTTCCAGACGCTGATCCGCCAGATGATCGACGAAGGCACCAACGCACATGGCGACCTGCGCCAGCGTCTGCAGAATGCGCTGGGCGTCAACGGGCAGTTGATCGTCAGTCTGATTCCGGAACTCGAACTGATCATCGGGCCGCAGCCGCCCGTGTCCGAGCTTGCGCCGCAGGAAGCGCGCACGCGCTTTCTCGGCGTTTTCTCGCGCTTCATCGCCGCTTTTCCGCGCGACCGCCAGCCGCTCGTGCTGTTTCTCGACGACCTGCAATGGAGCGATGCCGGCACGCTGAGCCTGCTCGAAACGCTGTACGAATCGAAAGTGCGCAACGTGCTGGTGGTCGGCGCGTATCGCGACAACGAAGTCGGTCTCACGCATCCTCTCAGGCGTTCGATCGATGCGATCCGGCAAACAGGCACGTCCGTCGATGAAATCATGCTGGCGCCGCTGCAATTCGATGACGTGTCGCGCCTGATCGGCGACGGTCTCAAGACCACACGCGAAGAACTGGATCATCTCAGCCGTCTCGTGTTCGAACGAACGGGCGGCAATCCGTTCTATGTCGTGCAGTTCCTGCAATTTCTCACCGACGAACAGCTGCTCGCGTTCGATGCCGAACGTCGCGTGTGGACCTGGGACGACGCGCGGCTGCGCGAGGCGCGCTACGCGCAGAGCATCGTCGATCTGATGGTCGGCAAGATCGAGCGTTTGCCGCAGCCTACCCAGGCGCTGCTCTCGCAGTTCGCGTGCCTCGGCGGCCGGGCGACTTCTGCGCTGCTCGCGCGGATCAGCGGCAAGGACGAAGCCAATGTCGAGGCGACGCTTGCCGACGGCGTCGAAGCGGGCCTGCTGTTTCGCAGCCGCGACGGCTTTGCGTTCGTGCACGATCGCGTGCACGAAGCCACGTACGATCTGATTCCCGCGCCGCAGCGTGCCGAAGCGCATATGCGGATCGGCCGGATTCTCGCGGCCCAACCGACAACGGACGAAGCGCGCAGCATCTTCGAGATCGTCAACCAGTACAACCGCGTGCTGCCTCTGCTCGACGACGCGCAGGAACGTGCGCGGGTCGTCGCGTTCAATCTCGAAGCGGGGCAGCGTGCGCGAGCGTCGTCCGCCTATGGGTCGGCGCTGACGTATCTGACTATCGGCAGCGAACTGCTGGGCGAAGCGGGCTGGGACGCGGACTACGCGCAAAAATTCCAGCTCGAAAGCCAGCGCGCGGAGTGCGAGTTCCTGACGGGCGACACGGAAAGCAGCAAGCAGCGGCTGTCGTTGCTCGACCAGCGCGCACGCACGCTGTCGGACCGCGCGGCCATCACGTTCCTGCGCGTCACGCTCTATACCGCGCTCGATCAGATCAACCTCGCTGTGCAGACCTGTCTCGACTATTTGCAGCATGTCGGAATCGACTGGTCGCCGCATCCGGGGCGGAGCGCAGCGCGCGAAGAGTATGACCGGCTGTTGCAGGGCATCGGCGATGCGCCGATCGAAACGCTGGTCGATCTGCCCTTGCTCGACGATGCCGCATTGACGGCCACCATGAACGTGCTGACGGCCGTGCTGCCGCCCGCGTTTTTCAGCGACGAGAACCTCGTCTGTCTGGTCCTGTGCCGGATGGCGAACCTGAGTCTCGTGCATGGCAACAGCGACGCATCGTCGCTTGGGTATGCGTATCTCGGCATGGTCGCAGGCCCGATTTTCGACGATTACGACGCGGGCTATCGCTTCGGCCAGCTTGGGCTGGCGCTGGTCGATCAGCGCGGGCTCGACCGCTTCAAGGCGCGCGTGTACATGTGCTTCGCGTATCACGTGACACCTTGGACGAAGCCGATCCGCACGGGCCTGCCGCTGCTGCGCCGCGCCTTCGAGGCCGCGAGCGAGAGCGGCGACCTGACGTATATCGGCTTCAGCAGTTGCTGCACGGTGACCACGCTGATCGCGGCAGGCGAGCCGCTTGCCGAGGTCGAGCAGGAAGCGCAACGGCGCCTGCAGATCGTACAGGCCGCGAAGTTCGGCCTGATCGTCGACATCATCACGGCGCAGCTTGGTCTGATCCGCTCGTTGCGCGGCAATGCCGCGGAGCACGACGAATCTCTCAATCCCTTCGACGACCCCGCGTTCGAACAACGGCTCGACAGCGACCCGAGTCTGGCGATCGCGGCCTGCTGGTACTGGATCCGCAAGCAGCAGGCGCGCTATCTGGCGGGCGATATCGCGGGCGCGATGCACGCGCAGGGCAAGGCGGCGCCGTTGCTGTGGACCTCGTCGGGCCACTTCGAAATCGCCGAATATCAGTTCTTTGCGGCCCTTACGTGTGCAAGCTGGCACGACAGCGCGCCGCAAGACGAGCAAGCGGCCAACCTCGACAAGATTGCCGGGCATCATCGGCAACTGGAAGTGTGGGCGCAGCATTGTCCCGCCAACTTCGCTGCGCGCGCGGCGCTGGTGCGCGGCGAGATTGCACGGATCGGCGCGCGCGAGTTCGAAGCGATGAGCTGCTACGAAGACGCGATCCGCCTCGCCCGCAAACATGACTTCATGCAGGACGAAGCGCTGGCGCACGATATCGCCGCGCGCTTCTATCTGAAGCGCGGCTTTACGACCATCGCTGGTGCTTACCTTCGCAACGCGCGGCGCGCGTGGCTGCGCTGGGGCGCCAATGCGCGGGTCAAGACGCTGGACCGCGACTACGGCGAACTGATCCGCGAACCCGTCGAACACGCGCCGACCCATAGCGTGGTCGCCGGGCAACTCGATGTCGAGACCGTGATGAAGGCGTCGCAGGCTATCACGGGTGAACGGTTGCCCGAGCGCCTGATGCGCACCTTGATGATCATCATGCTCGAACACGCGGGCGCGCGCCGCGCGTTGCTGGTGCTGCCGCGCGACGAAACACTATGGATCGAGGCAGTGGCTGAGGCGACGCGTGAAGGCGTCGAAGTGCGCACCGAGAGCCGGGCCGTGACAGCGCAAGATCTGGCGCGCACGGTGCTGCACGACAGCATCCGTACGCAGCGCCCGGTTCTGCTCGACGATGCCGCGTCCGACGAAACCTTCTTCGCCGACGAATACTTCGCGACGAACGTGGCGCGTTCGGTGCTGTCGCTGCCGCTGGTGAAACAGTCGAAGCTGATCGGCGTGCTGTACCTCGAAAACGAACTGGCGTCCGGCGTGTTCACGCCCGCGCGGCTTGCGGTGCTCAGGCTGCTGGCGTCGCAGGCGGCCGTGTCGCTGGAAAATGCGTCGCTCGAAGAGAAGCAGGCCTTGCTCGCCGAAAAGGAAGCGCTGCTGCATGAGGTGCATCATCGCGTGAAGAACAATCTGCAGCTGATCAGCAGCCTGCTGAACCTGCAGGCGGAGCGCGTGACGGACAAGGCTGTCGCCGAACTGTTCGCCGACAGCCGTAATCGCGTGCGCTCGATGGCGATGGTGCACGAGAACCTGTACCGCGCCGGCAACTTCGCGCGCATTTCCATGACGATGCACGTCAAGACGCTGTGCGGGCATCTCGCGCGCGTCTACGACATGGGGCGGCTGGGCGTCGACATGCAGATCGCCGTAGACGACATTCAGCTCGACATGAACCGTGCCGTGTCGTGCGGGCTGATCATCAACGAACTGGTGTCCAACGCGCTGAAGCATGCATTCCCGCCGCCTCGCGGCGGCGTGCTGCGCATCGAACTGAAAGCGCTCGACAGCGAGCGCTGCGAACTGCGCGTTGCCGATGACGGCGTGGGCCTTGCGCCCGGTTTCTCTTTCGAACGCGATGAAACGCTCGGACTGCGCCTCGTGCACGACCTCGTGCTGCAATTGCGCGGCAGCGTCGACATCGCGCAGCAACAGGGCACCACTTTCACCATTCATTTCAATGCAGCGGAACGTTGACGGCACCATGCGATGACTTCGGCCCGTATTCTGATCGTCGAGGACGACCGTATCGTTGCGCGAGACATCGCGCAGCAGATGAAGCGCGCAGGCTATGACGTGCTAGGCAGCACGGCGAGCGGCGAGGAAGCGCTCGCGCTCGTCGAGCAATGGCAATGGCAGTCGGAGCCGGGGCCGGACCTCGTGCTGATGGATGTACGGCTCGAAGGCAAACTGGACGGCATCGATACGGCGCGGCGCATTCGTGCGGCATGCGATGTCTCCGTCGTGTTCCTCACCGCCTACGCAGACGAAGAGACCATCCAGCGCGCGACGACAGCCGAGCCGTTCGGCTATGTGCTCAAGCCCTTCGACGACGTCCAGTTGCGCACCGTGGTCGAAATGGCGCTGTACAAGCACAGCGCCGAGCGGCGCCTGCGCGAAAGCGAGCAGCGCTATGCCGTCACGCTGTCGAGCATCGGCGATGGCGTGGTCGCCACGGATGCCGACGGTCTCGTGACCTTCGTCAATCCTGCGGGCGAGGCACTGACGGGCTGGCCGCGCGACGAATCGGCCGGGCGGCCGTTGGGCGACGTGTTCCGCATCCACGACGAAGCGACCCGCACGCCGATTGTCGAACCGATGCTGGCCGTGCTGCAGGGCGAAAACGCTGGCGGCCTGCCGGGCCGCGCGATCCTGCGCCGGCGCGATGGCAGCGAGATACCCGTCGAATGCACGGGCACGCCGATGACGGACGAACGCGGCGCGCGACAGGGCATCGTCATCGTGTTCCGCGACGTCACGCAAAAGCGCCGCGCGGAAGAAGCGGAGATTCTGCGCGAAACCAATGCGCGGCTCGAAATGGCGATGTACGGCTCGAATGTCGGTGTGTGGGAAATCGACATGCCGGAGGGCGATTACAAGAAAGGCTTTGCGCGCTACTCGAATATCTACGAGTGGCTCGGTTTCGACACGCCGCAGGCGCGCCTCGACTACGAGGCCTATATGAGCGTGCTGCATCCCGATCATCGCGCGAGCACCGATGCCGCCGTCACGTCGTTCCTGCAACACGGCAACGGCATATTCGAACTGGAAAACCGCTTGCGACATCGCGACGGCAGCGACCGCTGGGTGCTGGTGCGCGGCACCGCGCGCCGCGATGCGACCGGCAAGCCGGTTCGTTTTGTCGGCAGTCTGGTCGACATCACGCAACTCAAGCTGACCGAGCAGGCGTTACGCGCCAGCGAAGAGCGCTTTCGCGGCACGTTCGAAAACGCTGCCGTGGGTGTCGCGCATTGCAGCCTCGATGGGCGCTTTCTGCGTGTGAACCGGCGCTCGGGTGAAATCACCGGCTGGGAGCGCGAAGCGCTGCAATCCAGGCGGCTGCACGAACTGATCCAGCCGGACTTCGCGGCGGCGAGCATCGACCGGTTCCGTCTGCTGACGGAGGGCAAGCTCGCGCATTACTCGGAAGAAGTGCCGCTCGTGAGGTTCGACCATTCGCGCGTGTGGGTCCAACTGTCGGTCGCGCTTCAACACGATGCGTCCGGGCAGACCAGTCATGTGATCGTCATCATCCAGGATATTTCCGCGCGCAAGGCACTGGAAGATACCGTGCGCGTCGCCAAGGAAGTGGCGGAAGGCGCGAACCGCGCGAAGGACCAGTTCCTCGCCAATATCAGCCACGAACTGCGCACGCCGCTGAACGGCATTCTCGGCTACGCGCAGATGCTGCAGCGTGACGCCGGACTCGATGCGCGGCAGCAGGCGGGCGTCGGCGTGATCGAGCAGAGCGGCCAGCATCTGCTGACGCTCATCAACGACATTCTCGACTTTGCGCGTCTGGGCGCGGGCAAACTCGACCTGCAGATGGGCGAGGTGTCGCTGCGCGCGTTTCTGGAGACGATTGCCGAGATCGTCGGCGTGCGTGCACAGCAGAAAGACCTCGTGCTGAACTACGTCGCGGCGGCGGATTTGCCCGCTGTCGTGCGCGTCGACGAACGCCGCTTGCGTCAGGTGCTGCTCAATCTGCTCGCCAACGCCGTCAAGTTCACCGATCACGGCGAAGTGAGCCTGAGCGTGAGCCGCGGCACGATGGCGCGCGTGCGTTTCGAAGTGCGCGATACCGGCATCGGCGTGAGCCCCGACCGGCTTGAGGCGATCTTCCAGCCTTTCGAGCAGGCGGGCGATCATACGCGGCGCAGCGGCGGGGCTGGGCTGGGGCTCGCCATCAGCCGTCAACTCGTGCGCATGATGGGCGGCGAGATTTTTGTCGCCAGTTCGGCGGGCGAGGGCAGTGTGTTCTGGTTCGAACTCGACGCGCCTGCATCGGCGGCGGAGACGGGTGCATGTGCGCCGAGGCTCGACGCGGGCAGCCTGGACGGCGCGGGCCGGCCCATTCTCGTGGTCGACGATGTCCCCGCCAATCGCGCGCTGCTCGCGGAAGTGCTGGGCCGTGCGGGCTTCCGTGTGATGGAGAGCGGCGACGGCCACGATGCGCTCGCCAGAGCCGCTACGCACGCACCCGAACTCATCATTCTCGATACCGTGATGCCGCTGATGGGCGGCATCGAAATGCTCACGCATTTGCGGCGTACGCCTGCGCTGGCGGCGACGCCCGTGATCGTCGTATCCGCCGATGCGTCGGAGCGCAATGCGCGCGCCAACCTCGATGCGGGCGCGGACGTCTTCCTCGAAAAGCCGCTCGATCTGGACCGGCTGCTGCGTTCCGTCGCGAAACTGCTCGGCATGGATACGCAAACGGAGGCGTCGTCGGCATGCGAAGCGCTCGCGCCGATGATCGTGCCGCCGCGCGACGAAATGATCGTGCTGCACCGCTATGCATTGCTCGGCTCGATGCGCGACATTACGCGCCAGGCCGACCGGCTCGTGACGCTGCACGACAAGTACGAACCGTTTGCCGCGCGCTTGCGGCAACTGGCCACGGCCTACGAATCGCAGGCGCTGCTGTCGTTGATCGAACATCATTTGAATAACGAAGGGAATTGACAATGGGAGAGCAGAAAAATCAGGACGCTCCCGTGGTGCTGGTCGTCGACGACACGGCGGCGAATCTGGGTCTCGTCGTCGATACGCTGGAGGCCGAGGGTCTGCGCGCCGCCGTGGCGCGCGACGGCCACGAAGCGCTGCGCCGCGCCGAACTGGTCAAGCCCGACCTGATCCTGCTCGACGTGATGATGCCGGGACTCGACGGCTTCCAGACCTGCCGCGCGCTGAAGGAGAACCCGGTGACGCGCGACATTCCCGTGATCTTCATGACCTCGCTCACGCAGACGGAAGACAAGATCATGGGCTTTCGCGTCGGCGCCATGGACTTCGTGACCAAGCCGCTGCAAATGGAAGAAGTCGCCGTGCGCGTGCAGACGCATCTGAAGCTGCGTGCGCTGCAACGGCTGCAACAGGAACAGAACGCGCGGCTCGAGGAAGAGATCAAGACCCGCATCCAGGCACAGGATGCGCTGATCGAAGTGCTGAACGGCGTGCGCAACGTATCGAATGCGATTGCGCACGATCTGCGCACGCCGCTGACCGAATTGCGCTCGCGGCTCGAAGTGCTGCTGCTCGGGCTGCGCAAGAAGGGCGATGAAGACACGCTCGGTCAGCTCGAAGGCGCGATGACCGACGTGGATCGCGTGATCGGCATTTTCAATGCGCTGCTGCGGCTGGCTGAGATCGACGCGGGTGTGCGGCGCTCGGGCTGCGTCGAAAGCGATGTGGTGACGATACTATCCGACGCCGTCGAGTTCTATCAGCCGGTGGCGGAATTGCGCGGCATCTCGCTGTCGCTGCTGCTTTGCTCGGAAAGCGAAGTGCTGGCTGTCGTCGATCCGCTGTTGCTGGCGCAGGCCATCGGCAATCTGATCGATAACGCGCTCAAATATGCGCAGGAAGACGGCGAAGTCACGGTGTCGCTGTGCGAGCGGGAAGACCGCATTGACATCACCGTGTCCGACGATGGCCCCGGCATTCCCGTCACCGAACGCGCCAAGGTGACGGAGCGCTTCTATCGCGGCGACCGCAGCCGCGGCACGCCGGGCGTCGGCCTTGGACTGGCTTTGGTGAAGGCGGTCGCGACGCTGCATCAAGGCTCGCTCGACTTCACCGACAACGCGCCCGGACTTGCCGCCACCATGACGATCCGGCGGACGTGTTGATGGCGCGAAGCGCGTTCCGCGCGGCAATTGCGCCTATTACACGCAAAACGCTCAAGAATCTTTATCCCCGCGCCTGACTTAATCGGGTGGCGTGCGCTCTCTAGACTGGTTCGCAATTCAGGAGAACCCGTCATGAAACGCACCTTTTTCGATGCTTCGCCGTTGATGTCGAAGCGTCTCGCTCAATCGATGCTCACGCGCTGCAGGCGGACGGGACGCGCATCATGACGTCCGAACTTGCTTTGGCACTGGTGCCGGTGTTTTTCTCGATTGGCGCGGGTTATATCGCCGGTAAGGCGAAAAACGGCGCGATGCCGCTGTCGTCGATCAATACGATGCTGATCGATTATGCGCTGCCGTTTGCGCTGTTTCTCTATACGTCGAAGATGCAGCGCGCCAGTCTCGCCGATCATCTGAGCTTGATCGTCGTGCTGATCGGCGTGATGCTGGTGCCGTATGTCGGCTCGCTGCTGATGTCGCGCTTCGTGTTCCGTTCGGATCTCGCGCATGCGGCCGTGCGGGCCGTCACGATCGGCATGCCGAATTTCGCGTCGGTCGGTCTGCCGCTGCTGCGTGCCGTCTATGGTCCCGATAGCGATCTGAGCGTGGCGATCGCCGTGACCACTGCGGCTGTCGTGATGTCGCCTGCCGCGCTCGTGCTGCTGGAGCGCGCGCAGTCTTCGGCGAAAACCGCCGACGCAACCGCTGCGCAAGACGGCAATGGCTTGCTGCTGAAGGCGCTGCGCAACACGTTCGTCAAGCCGGTCGTGCTCGCGCCGCTGGCGGGCGTGGTGGTCTCGCTCGCAGGCTGGCATCTGCCCGTGTTGCTGGTGAAGTCGCTGGATATCATCGGCAGCACGACGGCAGGGCTTGCGCTGTTTTCGACGGGACTCGTGCTGGCGGCGCAACCGTTCCGGCTCGACGCGCAGGCGTGGTTCGGCGTGCTGCTGAGCAATGTCGTGCAGCCGCTGCTGGCGTTCGCGCTGGTCGGCCTGCTGGCGTTGCCGCGTTCCATCGCGGGGCAGGCGGTGCTGCTTGCTGCGATTCCGGCTGGCTCGTTCGGCATTCTGTTCGGGCTGCCGTATGGCGTGAAGGATACGTCGGCGGGTACGACGCTGGTGGCGTCGAGCGTGCTGTCGGCGGTCACGCTGGCCGTCGCGATCGTGGTCTACGCACATCCGTAGCCGGGATGCGCTGCAAGATCGATTCGAGGCCTGCGTACAGGCCTCGAACCTTATCCATCAATCGGACAACGCTCAGGACAGCTTGTACGAACTCGCGCCCGTTCCCGCCAGATTGCCGCCCTCGACGATCAGATACTCCGGGCGGATCGGCTTGCCTTCGAAGAAACACTGAAGGATCTCGAGCGTGCCTGCCGCGTAACGTGCCTGACCCGACAGCGAACTGCCCGAGATATGCGGCGTCATGCCGTTATAGGGCATCGTGCGCCACGGGTGATCGACGGGTGCGGGCTGCGGGAACCAGACGTCGCCTGCATAGCCTGCAAGCTGGCCGGATTGCAGCGCCTTCACGATGGCATCGCGGTCGCACAATGCACCGCGTGCCGTGTTGATCAGATACGCGCCGCGTTTGGCGAGGCCGAGCATGCGCTCGTTGAAAAAGCCTTCCGTGGATGGATACAGCGGCATCTGCAGGTTGATGATGTCGCATACCTTGACGAGATCTTCCGGCGTTTCGTGATGGATCAGGCCGAGTTCCGCTTCCACGTCGGCTGCGAGGCGATGGCGCTGATGGTAGTGCAGCTTGACGTCGAACGGTTTGAGACGGCGCAACACGGCGAGGCCGATACGTCCCGCGCCCAGCGTGCCGAAATGCATGCCTTCGAGGTCGTAGCTGCGGCTCACGCAATCCGCGATATTCCAGCCGCCGTTGACGGCATATTGATGCGCGGGAAGATAATTGCGCACCAGCGACAGCACCATCATCACCACATGTTCGGCGACGCTGATGCTATTCGAAAACGTTTCCTCCGCAACGGTCACGCCATGCGCGGCGGCGGCTTTCAGATCGACGTGATCCGAGCCGATGCCCGCCGTCAGCGCGAGCTTGAGCTTCTTCGCTTTCGCGATGCGTTCGGCTGTCAGATACGCCGGCCAGAACGGCTGCGAAATTACGACGTCGGCATCGACGAGATGTTTATCGAAGGTGGAATCGGCGCCGTCCTTGTCGCTGGTCACGACAAGTTCGTGACCGTGCGATTCCAGATAACTGCGAAGACCCAGTTCGCCCGATACGCAGCCCACCAGTTCACCCGGCTTGAATCCGAGCGGCCCTTTCGGTGATGGGACCGTTTGACCGTTCGGATAGCGGGTGATGACGGGTATAGCGTCGCGCACGTACTTCGGCGGATAGCCCGTGACGGGATCGGGATAGAGAACACACAATACTTTGGCCATGTTGGCTCCTTGAGAACAGTGAGCGCATCGAGCGAATCAGGGTTCTCATTGAAACCGGTCCAACGCGTGGCGTCTTTCGCAATTGCACGGGGATGGCGCGAAGCAATGCCGCCTGGTTTAGCGCATCGTCAGAATGATCTTCCCGACATTCGCCGACGATTCCATCCGTCGATGCGCGTCTGCCGCGCGTGCCAGCGCAAACGTGCTGTCGACTACCGGTTCGAGACTTGCACCACCTTCGAACCGGTCGAGCCAATGCTCGCGAAAACGCTGCACCATCGCGTGTTTTTCTTCCTGCGCGCGGGACTTCATCACGGTCCCTTTGATCTGCAGGTGACGATAAAGAATGTCTTCGAGCGACACGGAGACCTGTCCTCCGCCACCGAGAATGCCTACCTGCACCAGTCGCCCGCCGTTCGCCATAGACGCCACATTGCGCGCGAAATACGGCGTACCGACGAAATCGATCACTACGTCCACGCCGCGGCCATCTGTTTGCTTCGCGATCACGTCGGCGAAATCCTCGTTGCGATAGTCGATCACGACGTCCGCGCCGAGTTGCGCAACGCGTTCCAGCTTGCTGCCTTCCGCCGTCGCGAAGATACGTGCGCCCGTTGCATAAGCCAGCTGCACGGCAGCCGAGCCGACACCGCCCGCCGCCGCGTGAATTAGCACCGAATCGCCGCGCTGCAGATTGCCCAGATGCAGCATCGCTTCGTGCGCGGTGACGAACACTTCGGGAATGGCCGCTGCGTGAACGTAATCGAGCGACGCGGGAACCGGCATCGCCATACGCCAGTCGATGCGCGCGAGTTCTGCATACGCGCCGCCGCCGACCACGCCCATCACGCGGTCGCCGATCTTGTAGCCTTGCGTGTCGCTGCCGGGTTCTATCACTTCACCCGCTATTTCAAGGCCCATAATGGTCGAGTCGCCGAAATTCGGCCTGCCGTAGCCGCCGCGCCGGTGCGTGAGATCGGCGCGGTTCACGCCGGCGGCGTGCACCCGCACCAGCAGATCGGTCGGGCGCACTTCGGGTGTGGGTGCGTCGGCGAGTTGCAGCACGTCGGCATCGCCGAACTGTTCGAATGCAATGGCTTTCATGATTGTGTGTCCTGCGTTGCGCGACCTGTATCGCGGGTTGAATCGGTTTGTTCGGCTAGCGTGGCCTGCGCGACGGCAGAGGCAGAAATGGCCGCCGGAAAGCCCGCATAGAACGCGAGATGCGTGATCGCTGCCGAGAGTTCGTCATGCGTGACACCGTTGCTCACTGCACGGCGCAGATGCGCAGGCAGTTCGTCGAGATGTCCACCCGCGATCAGCGCGGCAATCGTGATGAGGCTCCGATCGCGCGGCGCGAGTGCGGGATCGCTCCAGATCTGCGGATACAGCGTGCTATCGACAAACGCCGCGAGTTTCGGGGTAAAGGCGCGCGCGGCTTCGCGCGGGCTGCTGAAATCTGCGTGTGACATGGCTGTGCTCCTTTTATGCCTGGCTGATGAACTTGTGCGTGAGGTAGTACTCGATGCCCTCGGCGCCGCCTTCCGAGCCATGCCCGCTTTCCTTCATGCCGCCGAACGGCAGTTCCGTCGCAATGATCCGATACTGGTTGATGCCGATCATGCCGGCTTCGAGTCCATCGGCGACATCGATCGCGGTGCGCGCGCTTTGCGTGAACGCGTAGGCGGAGAGGCCATACGGCAGACGGTTGGCTTCGGCGAGACCATCGGCGAGCGTGTCGAACGGCATCAGCACGGCAATCGGGCCGAACGGTTCTTCGTGCATCACGCGGGCGTCCATGGGGACATCGGCGAGCACTGTCGGCTCGAAGAAATAGCCTTCGCGATCGATACGCTTGCCGCCTGCGAGCACCTTCGCGCCGCGTGCCACGGCATCGGCCACCAGTTCTTCCATCTTCGCGAGCTGGCGCGGGTTGGCGAGCGGGCCGACCTGAGTGCCTTTCTCGCTGCCGTCGCCCACCTTGAGTGCCTTCGCCGCCCGCACGAAGTGTTCGACGAACACGTCGTAGACGTTGCGCTGGATCAGAAAGCGCGTCGACGAAATGCAGATCTGGCCGGTGCCGCGAAAGCGGTTGGCGGCGCCTTCAACGGCGGCTTTCTCGACCTCGGCATCCTCGAACACGAGCACGGGGCCATGTCCGCCGAGTTCGAGCGTGATCGGCTTGACGCCTTCGGCGGCGCGCGCCGACAGCAGGCGGCCAATCGGCACCGAGCCCGTGAACGTGACCTTGCGGATAACAGGCGATGCGATCAGTTGCTTCGACACTTCGTCGGGCACGCCGAACACGACTTGCAGCACGCCCTTCGGCAGGCCGGCATCGTCGAGCGCGCGGGCCAGGGCGAGCGCGGTGGCGGGGCTTTCCTCGCCCGGCTTGATGATGACGCTGCAACCGGCAGCGAGCGCCGCGGAGAGCTTGCGCGCCGGTGTGATGGCGGGGAAGTTCCACGGCGTGAAGGCGGCGACGGGGCCGATGGCCTGCTTCTTCACGAGTTGCTGCACGCCGGGACGATTCGACGGCACGACGCGGCCGTCGATACGGCGAGCCTCTTCCGCAAACCACTCGAAATACTCGGCGGCGCGCAGCACTTCGTCGCGGCTTTCAGCCAGCGGCTTGCCTTCTTCCAGCGTCATCAGGGTGGCGATGTGCGGCGCGCGTTCGCGGATCAGATCGGCGGCGCGCTTCAGGATGCGGGCACGCTCGGCGGGCACGGTGTGGCGCCACACGTCGAACGCGCGTTGCGCGGCAGCCAGTGCGCGATCCAGATCGCTCGATGTGGCGAGCGGCACGCGGCCCAGTTCGCGCTCCGTGGCGGGGTTGATGACAGCAGCCGTTGCGCGTTGATTGGCGGCGATCCATTCGCCGTCGATAAACAGATAAAGCGGGTCGTAGGTCGTGTTCATGATCTTTGCCTTTGCGTTGAATATGATTCGGTATCCGTACTATTGAGGCATCTCGTCGGCGTCGAAGCGCGGGTGCTACGGCTTTGCATGCCGTCTGGCGCTGTCCGGCATGTCGCGATTGCCTGACCACGGAACGAAGTCTATGCGTGAAGATCGGGCACTTTTAGTGGGGCAGGAAAGAATCAGTCTTTCCGCCAGAGAGAAAATCAGAAATGCACGTATCGAACGGTCGTGCTTTCGCGGCTCACGCCTGCAGGCACCGGGCTGGGCGTGTCATGATGCCGCCTGCGGGAACGCGCCGTGCGGCGAAAGAAGGATGAAAGTTCAACGAGGTTTGCGGGAATGGACAAGCTCTACAACATGTCGGTGTTCGTGAAGGTGGTCGAAATGGGCAGCTTCACGGCGGTCGCCAATCATCTGGATACGACCGTCGGCAATGTCTCGCGCGCCGTTTCTGTGCTGGAAGAGGGACTCAACACGCGCCTGCTGCAACGCTCGACCCGGCGTCTCGTCATCACCGACGCGGGCCGGCGCTTCTACGAGCGCAGCATTGCGATCCTCGCCGATCTCGAACATGCCGAAGCCGAAGCCCGCGATGCGCTGCTCGAACCGCGCGGCACGTTGCGCGTCCATGCAGTGCCGGGCCTTGGCCGTCAGTTGATGACGCGTGCCGTGCTTGCGTACCGTGAGGCGTATCCGGAAGTGTCGGTCGAGTTGCTGCTGTCGCAGCGCATGCCGAACCTGCTTGAGGAACAGCTGGACGTGGCCGTGGTAATTGCACGCACGCTGCCCGATTCGGCCTATGTGAGCCAGCGAATTGGCGCGAGCCATTGTGTGCTGGCGGCGTCGCCCGCGTATCTGGCGAAGCATCACGCACCCGGACGGCCCGAAGATCTGGCCGATCACACGTGCCTGCTGCTAGGCACCGTCGATTACGCGCCGGACGAATGGCAGCTGGAAAGCGCGGCCGGCAGCGTCGCGTATCGGCCGACAGGCCCGCATTTCAGCGTCAACGATATGGATGCGATGGCGTCCGCGCTGCGCGATGGCGCGGGTATCGGTTTGCTCGCCGCGTTCTCGGCCATTGACGACCTGCGTGACGGCAAACTCGTGCGCGTGCTGCCGCAGTATCACACTTGCGAACGCAACGTGTACGCGATGTATTCGTCGCGGCAATTCGTCGATGCGAAGATCAGGCGTTTTGTCGACATGCTGAAGACGCATGTCGGCGGTGAACTCGCGGCGTATGCGGAAGAGCTTGGGATTGCGACGGTCGCTGACGTTGTGGAATAAGTGGCGAATGGGCGGCGAGTGCCTCGTCATCGCAGGTTCGCTGCGTCGTTCATGTTTTCGCGCTTTGTCATCGACATGCAGATTGCCTGGATAGCCTGTTCAAACCATCTGGAACAGCTTATCCGAAGGAATCTGCATCATGACCGTCAGCAAAGCGTCGAATACTCCGTTTGCAGCGCACGTCGCCACACCGTCGACAACACCGGACACGTCGTCACCGGCGCCCACGCGTTCGACGCGTGCGCCGTCGGCGTTGCGAAACGAACTGCCGTTGCGTGAGCGTTCGCCATCGACGGACGGCGGTGCGCGACCATCGACGAGTTTTCGCACCAGCGACCGGGCGCACGCGGCCAGTCCTGGCGAAAGCGGGCGCTCTGCGCAAACGCCGCGCCACACGCTGACTAACGACAGCAACGAGGCGCAGTTCTATCCGCTGGTCGGCAGCATCAACAATCACGATGAGCACTACGTCTACGTGACGCACGGCACGCGGCTCGCCAACGCGCCCGGCATCTTCAGCGAGGGCCTGGACCCCGGCAAAGGCGGCGGTTCGCTTGGCGCGGCATCGTACGAAGGCGGGCGCAATAGCGATTCGATCGGCAATCTGAAGTACGGAAACGATCCGAACGTGTCGCTCAAATACGCGAACGCGCCGGCAGAGAAAGCGGAAAAGCCGGAAGCAGGCGTCCAGCTCGAAGCGCGGATTCCAAGGAACGATTTCCTGAACCAGTTCGACGAAACGTCGCACCGGACGCAAACGCAACCTTTCTGGCGCCCTGAGCGAGGCGGCGAGAACCATCCGGCGCACACGGATGCAGCCTATGTGAGCGCAATGGGCAGCGCGATGCCGAAGGTGGCGGCGAACGGACAACCCGTGTGGGCGTCGGAGTCGAATGTCGCGATCAGGCCGCAGGACATCCGCGTGATCGGCGTGTCGGTGCCGCCGGGGAAATCCGTCGATACCAGCAGTCTCAAGACGGAATACGACGACTAGCGCGCGCCACGCCAACGCATCGTGCGTTGGCGCGACGGCGTTGCGGGTTAGCGGCGAGCGTCGCCCGTCATTTGGTGGTGTATCCGCCGTTGATCAGAATGGTCTGCCCGGTGATCCACCAGCCGTCGCTGACGAGATGGCGGATAAACGGCACCACGTCGTTAATATCGGTCAGCCCCGTTTTCGAGAACTTCGACAGCGCCGCCGCCGTCTTGTGATACGCGACGGCATCGTCGCCTTCTGCGGGATAGAAGAACGGTGTATCCATCGGGCCGGGGCCGACGGCAGTCACTGAAATGCCGCGTTCGCCGAACTCCTTCGCCGCAGCGCGCGTGAAGTGTTCGACAGGCGCCTTGGTGCCCGCGTACGCCGCATAAAACGGTGTGAAGGCACCGAGCAGCGACGTCACCAGCGTGACGATCTTGCCGTTGTCGTTCACGTGCCGGCCTGCTTCGCGCAAAAAGAAGAACGCGGTTTTCGAATTCACGGCGCTCATCTCGTCGTACTCGGCCTCGCTGATTTCCGTGAACGCCTTCTTCAGCACCTTGCCGACCGTATTGATCGCGATGTCGGGACGCCCGACGGCAGCGATCGTATCCGCAAACAGCTTTTCGACGGCGGCTGCGCCGGTCAGGTCGGCCTGTATCGCCACGGCTTGCGCACCGGCCTGTTTGATCGCGGCGACGGTTTCCTCTGCGGCAGCCTGCGTGCTGGCGCTGTTGTAGTGGACAGCGACAGCCTTCGCACCATGTTCTGCGAGGTCGCGTGCTATCAACCCGCCGAGATTTTTCGCGCCGCCCGCTATCAGCACGGTTTTGCCCTGGATGTCGTGGTTAGCCATCGTTTCATCTCCCGTTCGATGGAACGACCCATGCCGTTCCCCTCGATAGCCGATGATATATTCTAGAAATAGCTTATAAAGATGCCGCTTCTGACAGCACCTGTCAGAAATGTCGACCAATCAACGGAATGCTTGCAGTTCTGACGCGGGCATTCGCCAACCTGCAAAAATGGATCGAATCGACCTGTTTCGTGTGTTTGCGCGCGTGGTTGAATGCGCGAACTTCACCCGTGCCGCCGATACGCTCGGCATGCCGCGATCGTCGGTGTCGGCGGCTGTGCAGGAGCTGGAGAGCCGCGTCGGCACGCGTCTCCTGAACCGCACCACGCGCAAGGTCACGACGACGCAGGACGGTGCCGCGCTGTACGAACGTTGCCTGCGGCTCATTGCGGACGTCGAGGAGACGGAGAACCTGTTTCGTCATGCGACCTTCACGCCGGGCGGCACCTTGCGCGTCGACATGCCGGGGCGAATCGGCCGCCTGATCGTCGCACCGGCGCTACCCGCCTTTCTCGATGCCTATCCGCAGATCAACGTCGAACTCGGCGTGACGGATCGCGCTGTCGATCTGGTGGAGGAGCGGGTGGACTGCGCGCTGCGCGTGGGCGAACTCGAAGACTCGCGGCTCATCGCGCGCCCGATCGGGCAACTGACGCTCATCAATGTTGCCAGTCCCGGCTATCTCGCGCGGCATGGCGTGCCCCGCCATCCAGATGATCTCGTCGGACACGCGCATATCGGCTATGCATCGCCTTCGAGCGGCCGGCTCGCGCCCTGGCATTGGCAGGACGGCGACACGCTGCACGCGCTCGAACCCGGCCGGCGCGTGACGGTGAATAACGCCGAGGCCTATATTGCCTGTTGTCTTGCGGGCCTCGGCTTGATCCAGATTCCCGCCTACGATGTCGACGTTCATATCCGCGCTGGCGAACTCGTCGAGGTGATGCCGGCGTACCGCGCGGCACCCATGCCCGTCACCTTGCTGTATCCGCACCGGCAGCATCTGTCGCGGCGTTTTCAGGTGTTCGCCGCATGGCTCGAAGAGGTGGTGCGGCGGCAATGCTGCATGGACGCGCCGCGTTGATGGCGCTGTGAGCGATTCGGGCGGCGCAGCAACGGGGTGCCGCTACGCCGCGCAAGCATGCTGAGAACTATGCAGCCGAACTAGACAGTACGTGGCTTCGCACACGACTCGCGCACGATCAACGTCGCTTCGCACTCGACACTCTGCGTATCCGCCTCGCCATTGAGTTGCGCGATCAGCAGTTCTGCCGTGCGTCTGCCGATCTCCGCGCTCGGCACGCGCACCGTCGTGATGGGGATGGGCAGTTCGGCCATCACTTCGAAATCGTCGAAGCCGATCAGGCTCAGATAGCCGGGCACATCGTAGTCCCCCGCGATGGCTTCGAGCATCGCGCCCGTTGCAAACGATCCATTGCCGCACACGATAGCCGTCGGCGGTTCGATCGCCGCGGCCATGATCTGGCGGAACAGTCGCCGTCCTTCCTGCACGCCCCAAAAGCCTTCGGCCATATGCGCCGGATGAATCGCGACGCCATGTTCGGCCAGTGCCACTCGCACGCCTTCGCGGCGTGCGGCGGCGCGATCGTTGGTGTCGGCGTTTTGCGCAATCATCGCGATGCGGCGATGACCGAGGCCGAGCAGATATTGGGTCGCGTCGTAGAACGCGCGGTAATTGTCCACGCCGACACAGATAGAACGCTGCTTCGCGGCAAACGTGAACGTGCTCACACAGGGCACGTTGCGCTGATCGAGCAGCGGATAGAGATCGGGATGATGGCCTTCGCCAACGACGGCAATTGCATCGACGCCACGCTCCAGCATCTTGCGAACCTGCCGGTACTCGCGCTGCAGATCGTATTCGGAGCAGCCGAGCAGTAAGGTATAACCCTTCTCCTCCAGCTCGTCCTGCAGCACCTGAATGGCCGTGGCGAAATGCTCGTTGGCGAGCGTCGGCACGACGGCGCCGATGGTGCCCGTGCGCTGCGTGGCGAGTGCGCGCGCGGCGGCATGCGGCACCCAGCCGAGGTGATCGATCGCGATCTGGATGCGCTCGCGCACGCTCGGCGACACGATCTCGGGCGAATTGATGAAGCGCGACACCGTCGCCTTCGAAACGCACGCCAGTTCTGCGACGTCGCGCAACGTGGCAGCGCCCGGTCTGACTGCAACGGATGGCGCGGCCGGTGGTTCTTGTCGAGTGGGGCGCGCAGCCTTTGCCATGTCGATTGCCGTAGAGTTTTCCGCTGCAATTATAACGGCGGCTTCATGGGGCAAACGCATTGGCATGGCTGCGCGCAGCGTCCATTGCGCTTACTTCGATGAAAGCTTCTTCGCCCACTTCATGATGTGGCGACCCGCCGCGACCACTTCGCCGCGCTGGTTCACCACTTCCATATCCGCTGTGCTGCGGCGCTTCTCCTCATCGATTTCGGCAACCCGATAAATCACCGTGACGGTATCGCCCAGCAGCACGGGACGGATGAAACGGATGCGGTCGTAACCCGCCGAGACGGGAAACTCGTCGATATCGGTGCGATGGATCACGTGCGCAATGCTGATGGTCGAGGCCGTCGACATGTAGCCGACCAGCAACGCGCCATGCGCGATCCGCGTGCCGATCGACGACTTCTCCTGCATGTACTGCTCGTTGATGTGGGTGTCGCTGAAGTCACCCGTGAGTCCCGCGAACAGTGTGACGTCGGCTTCGCCCACCGTCTTGGCGAACCTGAATTCCTGTCCGATCTCCACGCCCTTGATGGCCATGCTCAAAGCTCCTGAAAAGTTCGGCCTTGCCGTGCACGCTGTTTCGTTCACGTTCATGACCTTGTGTGAAACCGGTTGCAAAGTTGCCGGTTCCATTCAATGTACTGCAAAAATGCGCATATTGTAACGTATTTAGTGGTTTTCCCTGGAGATTCGTGAAACCGCTTTGCATTCATCGTGTAACCGGTTACATTGAATCGGACGGCTGGGCGATCAGGACGATGCCGGACCAGCCGGTTCAACTCAACGAGGCGGGACACGCAACATGCACATCATTTCAACGACTGAAGCGGCTTCGCTGGTTCGCGACGAGGATGCCGTTCTGATCAGCGGCTCGGGCGGCGGGCATTCGGTGCCGGAAGCCTTGCTTGCCGCGCTGGAGACGCGCTTCATGAGCGCGGGCGAACCGCGCAATCTGACATCGATCAGCGTGGTCGGTGTGGGCGACCGTGCGGCGCTTGGTGCGAGCCACCTCGCGCATGAAGGGTTGCTGCGCCGTGCGATCACGAGTGCGCTGGTCGATTCGCCTGGACTCGTCACGCTCGCTGCTGAAGACAAGATCGAGGCCTACACGTTTCCGCAAGGCGTGCTGTCGCAGTTGATGCGCGAAATGGCAGGCGGGCGTCCTGGCCTGATCACGAAAACGGGCCTGCACACCTTTGTCGATCCGCGCCAGCAAGGCGCGCGTCAAAGCCCGCGCACGCCTGCCGCGTTCGTCGATCTGCTCGAACTCGACGGCGAAGAGTGGCTACGCTTCAAGCCGGTGCCGATCGACGTCGCGTTCCTGCGCGGCACGACGGCCGATGAAGACGGCAACATCACGATGGAGCAGGAAGCCGTGCTCGGCGAAATGCTCGCCATGGCGCAGGCGACGCGCCGCGCGGGCGGCATCGTCGTGGTTCAGGTCAAGCGCATGGCGACGCGCAATACATTGCCGCCGAAGCAGGTGAAGATTCCCGGCATCCTCGTCGAGTTCGTCGTTGTCGTGCCGGAGCAGCGGCAGACCTACGCAACCGACTACGACCCGAGCTACGCGGGCGAACTGCGTGTGCCGCTTTCGGAGATCAAGCCGTTGCCGTTCGGGCCGCGCAAGGTGATCGTGCGGCGCGCCGCGCTCGAACTGTATCCGGGTGCCGTGTGCAATCTCGGCGCGGGTGTTTCGACGGGTCTGTCGACGGTTGCCGCTGAAGAGGGCTTGCTCGACAAGGTGATCCTGACCAACGAACAGGGTTTGATCGGCGGCGCGCCGATCACGGGTCGCGATTCGGGCGGCGCGCAGAACTTCGCTGCGATGATCGAGCAGCCGTCGCAATTCGACTTCTATGACGGCGGCGGACTCGATCTGGCATTTCTCTCATTCGCTGAACTCGATGCGCACGGCAACGTGAACATCAGCCGCTTCGGCGACAAGATCATCGGCGTGGGCGGCTTCATCAACATCAGCCAGAACGCGAAGTGCGTGATCTTCAGCGGCACGCTGACAGCGGGCGGTCTCGACATCGGTTGGGAAGCGGGGCAGACCGTGATACGTGAAGAGGGCCGTCACAAGAAGTTCGTGCGCAAGCTCGAACAGGTCTGCTACAACGCGGCCTTTGCGCGCGAACGTGGCCAGACTGCGCTGTACGTCACCGAGCGCGCGGTGTTCCGCATCGGCGCGCAAGGGCTGGAACTGATCGAAGTGGCACCGGGCATCGATCTCGAACGCGATGTCTTTGCGCAGATGGAGTTTCGGCCGCAGGTCGCTGCGGATCTCAGGACGATGGATGCACGCCTGTTCCAGCCCGCGCGCCTGGGCATTCACGATGAAGTGGTCGCGCGTGAACGGCGCTTCCGCTCAGCGCGCATCGCCGAATGGCTTGCGGGGAACCGGACATGAACATCGACGGTGCCACGCGGCTCTACGCGATCATCGGCGACCCTGTCGTACAGGTGCGCTCGCCATCGGTGTACACCGCGCATTTCGCGCGCAACGGCATCAACGCGGTGATGGTCGCCGCGCAGGCCAGCCCCGCAGCATTCGATACGGCGATGCGCGGCCTCATCGCGCTCGGCAATCTCGACGGTGTGTTGATCACGTCGCCGCACAAGGTGGCCGCGATGACATTCGCGGATCGTCTGTCGACGCGCGCGCAGATTGTCGGCGCGATCAATGCGTTGCGCCGCGAGGCGGACGGGAGCTGGACGGGCGATATGTTCGACGGCGTCGGCTTCGTGAGCGCGGCGCAGAAGGTCACGTCCATCGATGCGAAGCGCGTGCTGCTGTTCGGTTGCGGCGGCGCGGGCGCTGCGATTGCTGCGGAACTGGCGGCGCAGGGCGCGTGCTCGATCACGCTCGTCGATCCCGACGCGCATCGCGCAAACGCACTACGCGATGCACTGACCCGCCATTTTCCTGCTTGCGATGTGAACGTCGGCAATCGTGGCGCGGCGTATGACGTCGTGGTCAACGCATCGATTGTCGGTATGAAGGATGACGACGGCTTGCCCGGCGATCCGGGTGCAATTGGCGCGCAGAGCCTGATCGGCGATGTCGTGCTGCGACCACCGGCAACACCGACGGCGCTCGTCAGGCTGGCACGGGAACACGGCGCGCAAGTGGTGACGGGTCAGGACATGCACGCGGGTCAGGTCGATGCAATCGCCGGTTTCTTCGACCGACAGAAAGGAGGCCAATGATGTCCCTGCTCGGCAACGCCGCCGTGCTGATCTGGAACGACGTGATCGAGACGGAGCGTGACGCGTTCTATCGCTGGCATGACAAGGAGCACATTCCCGAGCGGCTTGCGCTGCCCGGTTTTCTGCGCGGCCGCCGCTATCGCGGCAACGGCGTGACGGAATGGCTCACGCTCTATGAAGCGGACAACGTGGGTGTGTTGACCAGTCCCGCGTATCTGGAGCGACTGAACAACCCCACGCCGCTGACGCAAAGCACCGTGCAAGCCTTCCGCAACACAGCGCGTTCGATCTGCACCGTGCAGAAGACCACGGGCACGAGCACGGGCGGCCATGTGCTGACGATGCCGCTGCCCGCCGGCTTCGACGCCGACGCGTTGTTCGAAGGCACAGCGCCCGCCATTACCTCGCACACGAGTGTGCTTGCCGCGCATCTGTTCATCGCCGATGAAGCAGCCAGTCATCTCGACACCCGCGAAGCGCGAGGGCGCGCGTATGTGGTGCCGCCGCGCGTGCTGCTGGTCGAGACATCGACGCTCGATGCAGCGCGCAGGCAACTCGATCGCCTGCTGACGCAGATCGGCGCGGCGGATCGCGAACACGCAGCAGCGGGCGCAGGCGTATTCACGCTCGAAATCAGCCGTCTCGCTACACCTAACTCTCGCACTCAGGACACACCATGAAGCTACTCAGATACGGACCCGCAGGGCACGAGAAACCCGGCCTGCTCGATGCACAAGGCGTGCTGCGCGATGCATCGTCGCTGTGTGCCGACTACACGCCGGCCTTCTTCGCGGAAGGCGGTATCGACAGATTGCGGCGCGCGGATCTGGCGCGGCTGCCGGTGGTCGAAGGTCAGCCGCGACTCGGCTCATGTGTGGCGCAGCCGGGCAATTTCATTGCCATCGGCCTCAACTATGTGCAGCACGCCATCGAAACCAACGCGCCCATTCCCGCTGAGCCGATCATCTTCAACAAGGCGCCGTCGTGCATTTCCGGGCCGAACGATCCTGTGGTGCTGCCGCGCGGCTCGACCAAATGCGACTGGGAAGTGGAGATCGCGCTGGTGATCGGCAAGCGTGCGCTGTATGTGCCGGAAGAACATGCGCTCGACTACGTGGCGGGCTATTGCGTCTGCAACGACGTGTCCGAGCGCGAGATGCAACTGGAACACGGCGGCCAATGGGTGAAGGGCAAGATGTTTCCGACCTTCGGCCCGCTCGGCCCGTGGCTCGTCACACCCGATGAACTCGGCGACGTGCAGAACCTCGGCCTGTGGCTCGAACTGAACGGCAAGCGCATTCAGGATTCGTCGACATCGGACATGATCTTCAAGCTCGCGACCATCGTGTCCTACGTCAGCCAGCATGTGCTGCTGCAACCCGGCGACGTGATCACGACAGGCACGCCGCCCGGCGTCGGTCTCGGCATGAAGCCCGAATGCTTCCTGAAACCGGGCGATGTCATGGAGCTTGGCGTGCAAGGGCTCGGCACGCAAAAGCAGACTGTAATCGCCTTCAGCGATTCGACGCTGGCCTGATGCGCCCAAAGCCGTAACGACGCGCCGGACATTCGCTTTGCGTGAATGATCCGGCTCGACATCCAATCCAAGAGACAGGAGACCCGGTATGGACAGCCGGTCAGGAGGAGGTGTGATGAAAGCCACCGATGCAGCCGCAAGCGTTTCGGCGACCACGGCAGCCTTGCCCTGGTACAGGGAAATTTCGTGGCCGCAATGGCGCGTTCTGATTGCCGCATGGGGCGTGTGGGTGATGGATGCCGTCGACTTTCTCGCCATCACCTTCGTGTTGAACGACATCGCGAAGCAGTTCAACGTGCCGCTCAGCACGGCGTCACTGTTGCTGTTCGCAACCTATGGCGTGCGCTGGATCGGCGGTCTGATGTTCGGCAGCCTGAGCGACCGCATTGGCCGCAAGATTCCGCTGGTCATCACGCTGGCGTGGTTCACGGCGGGCGCGGTGCTGACGGGGCTCTCATGGAGCTTTGTTTCGCTTGCGGTGTTCCGTCTGCTGCTTGGCTTCGGCATGGCGCCGGGCTTCTCGCTCGGCGCGACGATGGTGGCGGAGTCCTGGCCGGAGCGTCATCGGGCGATCGGCATCGGCATTCTCGATACCGGCTGGGGACTCGGCGCGATCGGCGCGGCAGTTGCGTACAACTTCGTCTATCCGCATTTCGGCTGGCGCGGCATGTTCTTTGTCGGCGTGATTCCCGCCATTCTGCTCGGCATCTTCATTCTGTTGTGCGTGCCTGAATCGCAGGCATTCAAAGAAGCCGGCAGGAAGCTGCGCACGCCCTTGCGCGACAATCCCGCCATCGTGCTGTTCAGGCTCTATCCGCGGCGCGTCTGCTACCTCGCGTTGCTGATGCTGGTGCTGTGCTTCGGATCGTGGCCGTTTCAGGGACTGTTTCCCACCTATCTGAAGTCGCTGTCGTTCGAGCCGCTGACGATCACCTGGCTCACGATGACCTCGGCCGTCGGGCAGGTGTTCGGCTTCTTCGCCTCCGGTTTCATTGCGGAGCGGCTCGGACGGCGCGCGGGGATCAGCGCGATGCTGGGTGCGGGCGCTGTATGCGTGGTGGCGCTGGTCTATAGCGTCAACCAGTTTTTGCTGGCCGAATGCTTTGCGTTTCTGAGCGGCTTCTTCCTGGTGGGATCGTCGGGCATCTGGGGCACGATTCTGACTGAGAACCTGCCGCGCGATGTGCGGGCTTCGGGTGTCGGCTTCCTCTATAACATCGGCGTGGTAGGCGGCGGTATCGCGCCGTATATCGTGCTGTCGACCGTCAAGGCGGCCAGCATGACGATCGCGCTCGGTATCGCTGTCTTCACGATAGGCGCGGCGCTCGCGGCGATGGTGATTCTGCGCGCGGTGCGCGAAACGAAAGGCATGCAACTGAGCGAGATCGACGCGGGCGGTCACTAGCAGGTCGAAGGCGGGCATATCGGATGCGGCCCGGGCGCGACTCAACGCGCCGGGCCGCGCTCGCTTCTCGCCGTCGCTGCAATGCCTGCAAACAGCTCCGCCAGCAAGTCGCTGAACACGCGCACCTTCGCGCTCAGCAGGCGATTCGGCTGATAGGCGACGAACACGGGCACCGGCTCTGCGATCCAGTCGGCGAGCACGGTCTCCAGCGCGCCCGGTTGCAGATGCACGTTAGCCGAAAACGTCAGCGCGTGCGTCACGCCAAGACCAGCGAGACTCATCGTCAGGCACGCCATGATGTCGATCGACGTGAGGGCGCGGCGGTTCTGCACCTCGATGCGTTCGCCATTCTTCGTGACGACAATCGGAAAGGGCCGGTTGGTGCGCGACGCGATGGTGCGGATCACGACGTGCCCTTCTTCGAGTTCCGACGGATGCGCAGGCCGTCCGTGCCGATCCCAATACGCGGGCGTGGCGCACAGACGCTGCCGGACCTCGGCAATCTGCCGCGCGACCAGCGACTGATCGAAGATGTCCCCCGCGCGCACCACGCAATCCACGTTTTCGGCGATCAGGTCGACGGGACGGTCGCTGAGTCCGAAGTGATACTCGATCTCGGGATACCGCGCGACGAAAGCCGGCAGCGCCGGAAGAATCACTGCCAGACCTAAAGGTACCGGCAGATCGACGCGCAGCCTGCCGCGCGGATTGCGCTTCGCGTGCGACATCGAGCCTTCGAGTTCTTCGAGATCGCCCATCAGTTGCAGCGCGCGTTCGTAATACGCGGCACCGTCCGGCGTCATCGACACCCGGCGCGTCGTGCGGTTGAGCAGCTTGGTGCCCAGTTCGATTTCGAGCGATGCAATCAGACGGCTCACCGCTGTCTTCGGCAGATCGAGCATCTGCGCGGCCTTCGTGAAAGTGCCGCTCTCCACTACGCGGATAAACGCCTGCATCGCCTGAAACTTGTCCATGGTGCGGCTCCTTGTGCCCTCCCAACGCTGTCCGTATTGTTTCACAGAAGAAACAATGTGGAATCGTAGCGGCCGTTTATCCCTTTGAGCACACCAGGTATCGTTCATTCATCGCCATCGTCGACGAACGGGAAGGCGCTTCAACCCACTGCAGAAAGCGCCCGTGTTTAATTCGCAAAGGGAAAATAGTCATGTCTGTCGCTGTACAAACGCAAATCGCGGATCGCCCGAAGGCGGTCGTCATCGGAGTAGGACCGGAGCACGGACTGGGCGCGGGACTGGCGCGCCGCTTCGCAGCGGAAGGCCGGCACGTCGTCATTGCCGGGCGCACGGAAGCGAAGCTCGAACGGGTGCGTGAGAGCATTGTCGAGGCGGGCGGCTCGGCGAGCACGGTCGTCATGGACGTGACGATCGAAGCCGACGTGATCCGCCTGTTCGACATCGCAATGCAAGCCGACGACAACGGCGCCAGCGCCGATCTGATCGCGTACAACGCGGGCAATAACCAGCCGCTCGATCTGCGCACGATGGACGCCGATGTGTTCGAATCGTTCTGGCGCCTCAACTGCTTCGGCGGCTTCCTCGTGGGCCGTGAAGCGGCCCGGCGTTTCGCGCCGCTCGGACGCGGCTCAATCCTGTTCAGCGGCGCAACGGGCGCGCTGCGCGGTATGCCGAACTTCGCGCACTTTGCGTCGAGCAAGGCCGGGCTGCGTATGCTCGCGCAAAGCATGGCGCGTGAGTTTGGTCCGCTGGGCTTGCACGTTGCACATGTGGTGATCGACGGAGGTATCGATGGCGAGCGCGTGCACACGCGTTTCGCGGAACACGTCAAGCACAAAGGGCCGGACGGTCTGCTCGACATCGGTGCGATTGCCGACGCGTTCTGGATGTTGCACAACCAGCATCGTTCGGCGTGGACGCATGAGCTCGATCTGCGTCCGTTCAAGGAAACGTTCTGATTCGCGAGGAAACCGCAATGAAACTGATCGGACCATGGTTTTCCGGCTATACACGCCGGGTCGGTATTACGTTGAAGCTGCTTGGCATTCCGTTCGAGCATCTGCCTTTTCATGCGTACGAACAGCAGGATCTGATTCGCCCGTTTAGCCCGATGGTGAAGGTGCCTGCACTCGTACTCGACGATGGCGACATTCTGTACGACAGCGCCAGCATCATCGATTATCTGCACGAACAGGTCGGCCCTGCGCGTGCATTGCTGGCGGCAAATGGTGCCGATCGGCGCGACGCGCTGCAGTTCATCGGCATTGCATCGGCGATCTACGGCAAGCTCAGCGACATCTATGACGAAACGCTGCGCCCATCGGAATTGCAGATTGCGTCGAGTTCGGAATCGTTGCGCACTCAGGCGCTCGCTGGTTTCCAGATGCTCGAATCGAGAGCCGGAGACGGCTGGCTGGTCGGCAACACGCTCTCGCAGGCCGACGTGATGGTTGTGATCACGTTCCAGTCTGCTTCGCTGGCGATGATGCCTGATGTGATTCATGCCGCTGCGTTTCCGAAGCTCGCGCAACTGGCCGCGCGTGCGATGGAGATCGACGCGTTCGACAGCACGCTGCCCTTCAGATAAGCAGAAAAAGCGGCGGTGCGCGCATCGCACCGCCGTCAAACCCCTTGAAACAAGGGATGGAATTGCAACAACAGCAACAACAAAACGTCCCCCGCGGCCGGGGGACTCCTTCATCACACGTTGACGTGTGAATCAGAACCGGTACGTCGCACCGACCTGGAAGAAGCGGCCAAGATCGGTATAGAGCGACTGGTCGTAACCCGTGATGTCCGGCACAGCCTGCCACTCGACGTCGAACGGCGGCTTCTTGTCGAACAGGTTGGTGATGCCGCCATAGATGGTCCAGTGCTTGAAGCCGCGATACGACGCCATCAGGTTGAACTGGCTATACGAAGCGACCGACAAGGTACCGCCATCGCCGAATTCGGAAGCGACAGCGTTTGTGTACGGGCCCGTGTATTGCCACGTCAGCGTGGTGGTGAACTTGCGGTAATCCCAGCTCAGGCTCGTATTGCCCTTCCAGCGCGGGTTACTTGCGCCGAACGGCTGCAGCAGCGCGAGGTTGTTACCCGCGAAGTCCTGCGTCGGGCTGCCAGGGCTGTTGAGCTTGAAGTGCCACACATACGCCCAGTCGCCCGACAGCGTGAACGTACCGTACTTCGTGCCGACCGACTTGCGGAAGTTCATGTCGAAGCCATCGGTATCGAGCGAGCCGAGATTCACGAACTGCTGCGCGATATAACGGATCGTGCCGTCGGCGTTACGCACGACGACGGACGGATCGTTCTGCTGCAGCAGCGCGTTCGGATCGTTGGTGCCGATCACGCCGTCGATATGAATCTTGTAGAACGATGCGCCAAGGTCCGTCGACGTATCCGGCGAAAGCTGGAAGCCGATGTTGTAGTTCTTCGTATGTTCCGGCTGCAGATCGGGGTTGCCGTTGATCTGCTCGGTCGTGAAGTGCTTGGTCGGCGCGCCGCTCGGGTCGTTCGGATCGACGAGATTCTGGTGCGCGAGATACGTGGCCTGCGAGTTCTCGACCAGCGTCGGCGCACGGAAGCCACGGCTGTACGATGCATACGTCGTGAACATCTGCACAGGCTGGAAGCGCAGTGCAAAGCTCGGCGAGAATGCACCGCCGAAGTCGCTGTAGTGATCGTAGCGGCCCGCCTGCGTGAACGTCAGGTTGTGGATGATCGGAATCTCGACCTGGTAGAACACGGCCGCGACGTTGCGCGAACCATCCACGGTCTGCACGTTTGCCGGCGCGGCGATCCCTTCCGATGCATACGTGCGCGGATTGATCGTCGAGCTTTCGTGACGGAACTCCGTGCCGAAGCCGATGCCGACGTTACCCGTGGGCAACGTGAAGAGATTGCCCGTCGAGGTCTTGGCGGTGACGCTGTCGAGCTTCGAGATCGCCTGCTGGTAGTCGTCCTGGAACACGCCGTTCAGGCCGTTCGGGGTGGAAGCAGGGTTCGCGAAGTTGTAGACGCCATTGCCGAGAATGTTCTCGAGGCCCGCGACGTTGAGTTCGTTCGAGTAGTGCGTATCGACCGTGCTCTGCGAATGGCCATACTCAGCCGACCAGTCCCAGTCGCCGAACTTCGGCGTGGTGAACGAGCCTTTGACGCCCGTCGAAGCCTTCCAGAACGTCGACACGGTATCCGCCGATGCGACATTGTTTGGGAACGTCAGGTTGATGGGCGTATCGACGCCGAACGGATTGAACGGATTCGAGCCCGCGACGGTGCGCGGCAGCGGCGCGACGGAACCCGTGTTGGGATTGAACACGTTGGTGGTTGACGAAATCGAAGCCGGGCCCATCAGCTGCACGGTTTCGTTGCGGCTCGCCCAGAAGTCGGCGAAGGCCTGCGTGTTGTCGTCGATCTTGAACGTGCCGCGAATGTTGGCGTTCAGGCGCGTCGTGGACGGAATCAGCGAGGTCGCGGCTGCCGTGTTGTACGTACACGATGCGCCCTGCGTATTGGCCGCGCTGCTTCCGGGCGGGCACGGGCTGAGCGCCTGCGTCGAGCCATCGGGCAAGCCCCAGTACGACTGCTGGTTCGGACCGAGCGGCGCAGCGAGGCCACCTGGATATTGCGTGAAGTTCTGGCCCGACGTCATGTCACGGTCGCCGAGTGTCGAACCGCTGTCGCGGTAGTAGCTCGCTGCTGCCGTGACGTTGAAGCGATCCGCGTTGAGATCGCCGAAGCCCGCCAGCACGCTGAAGCTGCCCTGGCCATCGCCCGGATGCTGTGCCTTGCCGAGTTGTCCGTCGACCTGCAAGCCCTGGAAGTTCTTCTTCGTGATGATGTTCACCACGCCTGCGATAGCGTCGGAGCCATATTCGGAAACGGCACCCGTCTTCACGATTTCGATGTGATCGACCATGTTCAGCGGGATCGAATTCACGTCGAAGAACGTGTCGGTGAAGTTCACCGCTTGCGCGTAGTTGGCGACGCGCTGACCGTCCACCAGCACCAGCGTGTACTTCTCGCTCAGGCCGCGCAGGGCGATACCTGCGCCGCCCGGCGCCGTGCCGTTCATCGTGCTTTGCGACCAGCTGCTCGCGGAGTTGGCCGACGTGCCGCGCAGGAAATCAGCCACGGTCGTGTAGCCGCTTGCCTCGATTTCCTTCGGCGTGATGGTCTGGACTTCGATGTTGCCGACCTTGTCCGACGTGCGGATCAACGACCCTGTGACCTCGACCTTTTCGAGTTTGCTGACGGCCGGTGCGCTGGCCGCTGTGGGCGCGGCTGCGCTGTCGGGTTGGCTCTGTGCATGTGCGAGCGGAATGAATGCCGCCGTCAGCACCAGCTCGGCTCCGATGATTCTTCTGATCGCCGAGACCAGTCTCTTCTGTTTCACTTGCGCTCCTTCTTGTCGATGAGACCACTACAGTTGAACGATCTGCACTCATGCGAGTCGCTGCGTGCAGTCATGCGATCTGGGCAGCAAGGTCCTCGCTGCTGACGCGTCAAGGCGTCACGTCGCACGTCCCGTCCAGGGCGCTTCGCCGATCGTGTCGGACGCGCTCTGGTTGAAAGCGAGCGCTGCCGAAAGCGAAACGCATGCCATCACGATGGGAAAAGAAGGACGCCAACTGCTCTCAAAGCATTTAATTCGTGCGCAAAGGATTGATTGGATTCGTAAAAAACAAAGTTAGATGGGAATCCGAAATGTCTATAAGAATTATTAAAAACGGTTTCGCGCGAGTAACACAATGGAAGGAATGAGAACATGCGGAAACGGTATTTAGAGCAATTCATCTATTTGCGTTTACAGTGCGCGAAAAGCACTAATAAAAGGCGTATTTCTCAAATCGGTGCGAAAAATTACATAAAGCTTAAAATCTGTTTAGTAACTAAAACGGGGCATCTGTTAGAGCTTTGATTCAAATGCTCATCAAACTTTGTTTGCATGGGCGTGGCAGTCAATCCATTGTGTGGCAATGAACATTGCATGATGTGCAAGAAGATGGAAGCGCTTCTATTTTCGTTAATGTAAATGTAAATAACTTGTCTAATTCAAATTGAGTAAATGCACTGTTTATTTGCACGTGAATATGTTCTGCACCAATTCAGCGACTAAACAAAGTTTGATGGGGCATGCGAATTACGCGGACTAGGTTTAAGCCAGGGTGTTGTTTTTCAATTTGATACGTTATACGCACGCGCGAAGCGGACGCCGCGTGGAATCAGTCGTTTAGCTGGTGAAATTCGGTAATGCCTTGCAATGCGGGCTTCAGCGTGCCTTCGCGTGAAGATGGAGGCATGCAATCGCGCCGCACGATCGACAACCTGGTACGGGCTTTGCATTGGAGGGCGCGCTTTTTTCACCGCGGCCCACGAAGCCGCGGGTCCACTGAAACCCACGCCGTCATGCAACGGCTGTTCGATCGTACTAACCGGAGTCCGCAGTGCTGAATACGCTCATTACCTACTCGATCCAGTCGATGGGTCTGATTCCTCTCCTCGCCTTTATCTTCCTGCTCGGTATCACGATCATCATCGAACGCTTCGTGTTCTTCTCGCGTGCGGTGCAGGCGGGCAAGACGCTCGAACACGATCTCAAACTCGTCGATCCCGCCAAACCCGACGACGCCGCAAAGGTAGCCGAGCACTACAGCGCCACGGTGCAGGGTGAACTCGTGAAGACGGCCATGAAGGCAAAGGGCAAAACGGAAGCTGTCGTTGAACGCGAGATCGAAGAGACGATCATGTTTCAGCTGCCGCGTCTCGACCGCAATCTGTGGATTCTCGATACGGCTGTGACGCTCGGGCCGCTTCTCGGTTTGCTGGGCACGATCATCGGCATGGTGGAGTCGTTCAACGTGCTCGGCACGAGCGGTACGGCCAATCCCAATGGCGTGACAGGCGGCATCGGCCACGCGCTCACGGCGACGGCTTGCGGGCTGACCATCGCGATCATCTGCGTGATCTTCCTGAACTATTTCAACAAGCGCATCCGCATGACGGTGAATCAGTTCGACCTGATCAAGTCGTTGCTCGTTTCCAGGTTCGCAGCATGACGCGCCCGCTACTGCCGTAAAGGAGAAATACCATGCGAAACCATCGCAGCCACTATCTGGGCGGTGAAGAGAAAGCGCGCATCGAGATCATTCCGATGATCGACATCATGATGTTCCTGCTGGTCTTCTTCATGCTCGCTACGCTGAAGATGATCCAGGGCGCGGGCATCAAGCTCGATCTGCCGCAATCGAGCACGGCCGAGCAGTTGCAGCAGACGGTGAAGGTCTCGATTGGCGTGACGAAGAACGCCGAACTGTATCTCGACGCCAAACAGGTCACGCCCGCCGAACTGACCACGCATCTGCAAGACCTCGTGCACGACGCGAAGAAAGTGGATGTCGCCATCGCCGGCGATGAAGGCACGAGCTACAAGAACATCGTGAAGGTGATGGACCTGGTGCGCGCGGCGGGCATCAGTTCGGTCGCGCTCGCCACGAATCCGACGACATGAGTTCACCGGCAATCGACATGAAAGAACCGCAACGGCGGCTCAATGGCGCATTGTGGGCCTCGTCGACACCGTCGCATCACGGCCGCATGTCGATGCGGATCGCGATCGGCGCGGCGGTGCTGATCGAACTGCTGTTGATCGTTGGGCTATCGCACGTGAAGTTCCAGCAGGACCCGCCGCCTGCGCCGAAGGAAATGCGCGTGCAGATCGCTCCGCCGCCGCCGCCGCCACCGCCGGAAGTGAAAAAGCTCGAACCTCCGCCTGCGCCCGAGCCGCAAAAGACGGTGCCGAAGCAGGTGCAGCCTAAACCGTTGCCCACGCCGAAGCCGCCGCCCGCGAAGCCGTCTCCCGCACCGAAGGAGGCGAACATTCCGGCGGCTGCAAATCCGGCTGCGAATGCACCGGCGCTCGCCACCGCGCCGCCTTCCGCCGCACCTGCGCCTGCAACGGCAGCGACAGGCGCCGCGCCCGTTGCCCCGCCTGCGCTTCACGGTGTGGTGGATGGACGCGGACATTGCCAGTCGGTGCAGCCGCAGATTCCGCGGCGTGCGCTGGAGCAGGGCATTTCGGCGAATGTGATCGCGCATCTGTCGATCAATCCCGACGGCAGTGTCGGCGATGTGAAGATCGTGCGTGTCACGCCGCCAACGTCGGTGTTCAACGAGGCGGTGATCGCAGCAGGCCGCGCGTACAAGTGCGAAAAGAACGCAGAGCCGTATGTCGGCGAAGTGGAGTTTTCGTTCAAGACGACGGCATCGGACGACGATTGACGAATCCAATGGCCTGACCTGAGAGAGTCGACACGCAGAGGCGGCTACCCGCCGCCGATGCGTCCGTTCGAGGCAGCGCGCGTGGGTTACCAGCCCACGCGCGCATTCACCCACGCCGATGATGAGACTGACCCAGCATTTACGTTTGCGCGCAAAGGCATTTCACGCGTGTGCGCTGATGACCTGTGTTGCGCTTCATGCGATGTCCGCGCAAGCCAAACCGTCGATTGCGCAATACGACGAGCCGAAGTACCCGGCAAACTTCACGCATTTCGATTACGCGAATCCCGATGCGCCATCGAATGGCTCGCTGAATTTCCAGAACTTCAACGAAGCGCAGAGCTACGATTCGCTCAATCCTTTTCTCGTGCGCGGATCGCCTGCACCCGACATCCAGCATCTGATGTTCGATACGCTGATGCAGCGTAGCTGGGATGAGCTTGCCTCTGAATATCCGTTGATTGCCGATGATGTGGAAGTTGCGCCAGATGGTTTGTCCGCGACGTTTCATATCGACTCGCGTGCGCGCTTTTCGAACGGCGACGCGATTACGGCATCCGACGTCAAATACTCATTCGATACGTTGAGCAGTTCCGCCGTGTCGCCGCTGTTCAATTCGCAATTTGCGTTGATAAAGAGCGCGACGGTTGTGGACGCGTCGCATGTGCGATTCGACTTCAGGCATGCAGACCGTGCCGCACCGCTGATCGCAGGCGATATTCCTGTCTTCTCGCCGAAATGGGCCTTGCAGGACGGCGGCAAGCGCATCGCCTTCGATCAGCTGACCAACACGCCACCCATCGCAAGCGGCCCGTACCTGATCGAGCAGCGCAAGAACGACAAGCAGATCACGTATCGGCGCAATCCTGCCTATTGGGCCGCCGATCTGCCTTCGCGGCGCGGCATGTACCGCTTCGAGCGGATCACGTTCAAGCTGTATCTCGATCACTACACGCAGCTTGAATCCTTCAAGGCCGGCGACACCGATGTTCAGGTCGAATACAGCTCAACGCAATGGGCGCGCAAATATATCGGCAAGAACTTCGATAACGGGCAACTGACGCGGCAACTGTTCCCAGATCATGGCGCGCAGATGCAAGGCATGATGTTCAACACGCGCAAGCCGATGTTCCGCGATGCGCGCGTGCGAAAAGCCCTGTCATACGCATTTGATTACGACTGGATGAACCGCCTGATGTTCTATGGCCAGTACCGTCGCCTGAACAGTTACTTCCAGAACAGTCCGTTTGCGGCAAGCGGCATGCCGTCGGAGCAAGAGCTTGCACTGCTAGAGCCGTATCGCGCGCAGTTGCCTGCAAGCGTATTCGGTGCGATGCCAAAGCAGCCGGACACGCTGCCGCCGCATACCCTGCGCGACAACCTCAGACAGGCGCGCGATCTGCTCGCCGAAGCGGGGTGGCAGGTGCGGGACGGCCAGTTGCGCGACGCGAGCGGCACGCCGATGAGCATCGAGATCATCGACGATCAGCCCGGCATGGACCGCGTGATCCTGCCGTTCATGCGCAATCTGCAAACACTCGGCATCGACGTGCGGCTGCGCGAGATCGACAGTGCGCTTTATCAGAAGCGGCTCGATAACTTTCAGTTCGATATGACCACCTTCATCTATCCGACGGTGACGATTCCGGGCGTCGAACTGGAGCATCGGTTTGGCACGGAGTCGGCGTCACAAAGCGGATCGGAGAACTATCCCGGCGTGCGCTCGCCTGCCGTCGATGCGCTGATTCGTGCTGTATTGCGCGCGAAATCGCTGGATGAACTGCAGACGGCGACCCGTGCGCTCGACCGCGTGCTGATCGCCGACTGTTATCAGATCCCTGAGTACTATTCGCCCGCTTCACGGATTGCGTATCGCACTTCCTTGGGCTTTCCGGATGTCGTGCCGTACACGTATCAGTCGGAAGACTGGGTGATCAGCTACTGGTATCGCAAGCCCGCGGTTGCGGGCAATGCGAATGTTGCGTCGGCGAACGCGCATTGAGGAGCAGAACGTGCTGATATATATCCTGAAGCGGCTGGCGTTGATGGTGCCGACGCTGATCGGCGTGGTGACGCTGACCTTCGTCGTCACGCAGTTCGTGCCGGGCGGTCCCGTCGAACAGATCATGACGCAGTTGCGCCACGGCTCGCGTCCCGGCGGCGAAGGCGGAGCGGGTGGCGGCGGTTATCACGGCAGTCAGGGCGTGGACCCGCAGCAGATCGAACAGATCAAGAAGCAGTTCGGCTTCGACAAGCCACCGCTGACGCGCTATCTGACGATGCTCAAGGACTACGCAACCTTCGATCTCGGCCAGTCCTACTATCACCATCAAAGCGTGTGGGGTGTGATCCGTTCGAAACTGCCTGTCTCGATCACGCTTGGGTTGTGGACGCTGATACTGACTTATCTCGTCTCGGTGCCGCTGGGTATTGCGAAAGCCGTGCGCAACGGCTCGCGCTTCGATACGGTCACGAGTGTGGCGGTGCTGGCCGGCTATGCGATTCCCGGCTTCGTTTTCGGCGTGCTGCTGCTGATGCTGTTCGGCGGCGGCACCTTATGGCAGGTTTTTCCAATGCGCGGCCTGACTTCGGATAACTTCGACGACCTCAGCGCATTTGGAAAAGTACTCGACTATCTGTGGCATATCGTGTTGCCCGTCACAGCCGCCGTGGTTGGCAACTTCGCGGTCGTCACCATTCTGACGAAGAACACGTTTCTCGAAGAGATTGGCCGTCAATATGTACTGACGGCGAGAGCGAAAGGCGTGCCGCAGCGCGACGTGCTGTTCAGGCACGTGCTGCGCAATGCTGCGATTCCGTTGCTCACCGGCCTGCCTGCCGCATTCGTCGGCGCCTTCCTGAATGGCAATCTGCTGATCGAGACACTGTTTTCGCTCGACGGTATGGGCCAGCTTTCCTACGACTCCGTGATCCGCCGCGACTATCCCGTCGTGCTCGGCTCGCTGTTCCTGTTCACCCTGATTGGTCTTCTGACCAAACTGATCGCTGACGTGTGCTATGTCCTTGTCGACCCCCGCATCCAGTTCAACCGCGCTGAACGCTAAGAGCGCTGTCGCCGCGCTGCCCGCGTCGCCTTCGCCATGGCGGCGCGTGTGGCAGCGTTTTAGAAGCCAGCGGCTCGGCTTCTGGAGCGCGGTCATCTTCTCGGCGCTGTTTGTCGTGAGCCTGCTGAGCGATGTCGTTGCGAATGACAGGCCGCTTCTCGTGCGCTACGAAGGCCATTATTACTTTCCTATCGTCAAGACCTACCCGGAAACACTATTCGGTGGCGACTTCACGACTAAAGCGAACTATCTCGATCCATTCATTCGCACCCGCATTCAGTCGAATGGAAATTTCGCGGTCTACGCGCCGAATCACTACCGCTACGACACGATCGACTATTTCGCCACGCGTCCTTACCCCGCGCCGCCGAATGCCGACAACTGGCTGGGCACGGATCAGTACGGTCGGGATGTGCTTTCACGGCTTCTTTATGGCTTTCGCCTGTCGGTGCTAATGGCTCTTGCGCTGACCGTGTCGGGCGTCGCGTTCGGCGTGCTTATAGGCGCTGTGCAGGGCTTCTATGGCGGCAAGATCGATCTGGTCGGACAGCGTCTGATCGAAATATGGAGTTCGATGCCGGATCTGTATCTGCTGATCATTTTCGCGTCCATTTTCGAACCGAGCTTGTGGCTGCTGTTCATTCTGCTTTCGATGTTCGGCTGGCTCGTGCTGTCCGACTATGTGCGGGCCGAGTTTCTGCGCAATCGCTCGCTCGACTATGTACGTGCCGCGCGGACGATGGGTCGTTCGAATGCGCAAATCATCTGGCGGCATGTATTGCCAAATAGGCTGACGCCCGTCATCACGTTCTTGCCGTTTCGTATGAGTGCGGCGATTCTGTCGCTGACGAGTCTCGATTTTCTCGGTCTCGGTGTGCCGCCGCCGATGCCGAGTCTCGGAGAGCTTCTGCAAGAAGGGAAAAACAATCTCGACGCGTGGTGGATTTCCGTGTCGGCGTTCGCAGCGCTCGTCATCACATTGCTGCTGTTGACCTTCATGGGCGACGCATTGCGCAACGCGATGGATACGCGTGCGCGCGGCTCTGCATTTGGCGGAGCACGATGATGAACAAGCCACTTCTGGAAATCGACCGTTTGTCGGTGCGTTTCGGCGAGCAGGGAGAAAAACTCGTCGTCGATGAACTGTGCCTGAGCGTCGCAGCAGGCGAGCGCGTTGCGCTGGTAGGCGAATCGGGATCGGGAAAAAGCGTGACGGCGCTGTCGGTTCTACGGCTCGTCGAGCAGGCGAAGGTCAGCGGGCGCATCATGCTCGATGGCGAAGATCTGTTGCAAAAGACCGAGCAACAGATGCGCGGCATACGCGGTGCGGACGTCGCCATGGTGTTTCAGGAACCGATGACGGCACTGAATCCGCTATTCACGATCGGTCAGCAGATTGCCGAAAGCCTGCGTCTGCATGAAGGACTGCGCGCGAACGCGGCGCGTGCGCGCGGTATCGAGTTGTTGGCGCGCACGGGCATTCCCGAGCCGGAGCGACGCATCGACAGTTATCCGCATCAACTGTCGGGCGGCCAGCGCCAGCGCGCGATGATTGCGATGGCATTGGCGTGCAGGCCGCGTCTGTTGCTGGCCGACGAACCGACAACCGCGCTCGACGTCACGGTACGCCGGCAGATCGTCGATCTGTTGATCGAATTGCAGGAACAGGAGGCCGCGCATCATGGCATGGCCGTGCTGCTGATCACGCACGATCTCAATCTTGTTCGGCATTTTGCGCAGCGCGTCGCGGTGATGGAAAAAGGCGTGCTGGTAGAAAGCGCGGCCACGGAGACACTGTTCGATGCGCCACAGCATCCGTACACGCAAAAGCTGCTTGCCAGCGAGCCGCAGCGGCAGATCGAACCTGTCGCGTCGAATGCGCGCCGTGTGATGGAAGTGCAGGGACTGTGCGTCGATTACGGCACCAACGGCCTGTTCGGGCGCAAGGCGTTTCGTGCCTTGCAAGGCATTGATCTCGCGTTGAGGCATGGCGAGACGCTGGGCGTGGTCGGTGAATCGGGTTCGGGAAAGTCGACACTCGCAGCGACGCTGCTAGCGTTGCAACAGCCCGCGGCGGGCAGCATTCATATCGACGGCATGCCGCTGTCGACGTTGCGCACGGCGTCGTCGCGCAAGGCACTGCATGCAAAGTTGCAAGTGGTGTTTCAGGATCCGTTCGGTTCGCTTTCGCCGCGCATGACAGTCGAACAGATCGTGGGCGAAGGTTTGCGTGTGCATCGGCCGGAACTGGACGCGCAAGCGCGCCGTGAACGTGTGGCAGCGCTGTTGCACGAGGTAGGCATGCCATGGGACGTGATGCTGCGCTATCCGCAGGAGTTTTCGGGCGGGCAGCGGCAGCGTATTGCGATTGCGCGTGCACTTGCAGTCGAGCCGGACATCCTGATTCTCGACGAGCCGACCAGCGCGCTCGACGTGTCGATACAAAAGCAGGTGTTGAGCCTGCTCGCGAATCTGCAGAAGAAGCGCAGCCTCAGCTATCTGTTCATCACACATGATCTGGCCGTGATACGCGCGATGGCGCATCGCGTGATGGTGATGAAGTCAGGGCATGTCGTCGAATCGGGCGAGACGTCTGACGTACTGAATGCGCCGACACATCCGTATACGCGCAATCTCGTGGCGGCGTCGATGATGTCTTCAACGGACGTGGCGGCGTGACGCTCGAATGACGCGCGGCACCTTGCGCCGAAGTGACGCTATGATGCCGGTTTCCACTTCGTCCGCGCTGGCCGGCCATGTCGTCAACGAATCCGCCTCGCCCCGACACCCGTATCGATGCGGGGCTTCACGATCTGCGCGTCACGCGCTACGGCTTTCTGTTGCTGGAGAACTTTTCGCTGATCGCGCTGGGCACGGCAGTCGATCCACTGCGGATCGCAAACATGCTGGTCGAGCGCAAGGTCTACGACTATCAGTTGATCGGCGAGGGCGCGGAATACGTCGCTTCCAGTGACGGGATTCGCGTGATGCCCGATATATCGATGGCGGAGGCGGGCGGGTTCGATGCCGTATTCGTCGTGGGTCCGAATCCGATACCGCGCAAGGGCATCGGCGGCGTGATGGACTGGCTGCGTCTGCAGGCGCGTCACGGCACCGCGCTTGGCGGCCTCGATACGGGCAGCTATTTTCTCGCACGCGCGGGGCTGCTGAACGGCTACCGCTGCACGATTCACTGGGAAGATCAGGACGTGCTGCTCGAGCAGTTTCCCAGGCTCACTGTGTCCAATCGCCTGTATGAAGTGGATCGCGACCGCTACACGTGTAGCGGCGGCGTTGCGCCACTCGATCTGATGGTGCATCTGCTCGGCATGTCGCCGGGGAGTCATTCACTGGCCGCGCGCGTGCTCGAACTGCTGGTCGCCGAGCGTCGCACGCATGAGCAGCGGCAGGTCACATCGCTGCGCCGGTATATCGGCCCGGAGCATGCGAAACTCGACGAGGCGTTGCAGGTCATGGAGAGCAATGTCGAAGAAACGCTGACGGTGGCTGAAATCGCGGCGTTTCTCGATGTCTCGCAGCGGCAACTCGAACGCTGGTTTCAGGAACGGCTCGGCAAGACGCCCGCGCAGGCGTATCTGGAGATTCGTCTGTTGCGCGCAAGGCAGTTGCTGTATCGCACCGCGAAGCCGCTTGAAGAAGTGTGCACGCGCACCGGGTTTGCGTCCCTCACGCACTTTTCTACCCGCTACAAGGCCCAGTTCAACATCTCGCCGATGGCTGACCGGCGTCGCTACCAGATGGCGCTTTAGCCGCGTCTTTCCTTTTGTGGCTGGCGCTGCGGGCGAGGGGTGTGGTTAACCCTCGATGTCGAAAAAAGAAAGTCAGACGTCGCATATAAAAATATTCAAAAGCATCAGGCTCATAACATTCGCTCACTTCCAATAGTTTTTTCACGAGGAGTCGAGCGCATGAAACTGGAGAACCTGATCCGTATCGAGAATGGCGAGAAAGTAAAGCACACCTTCTCCGATGCCGAATACGCGGGCCGTCAAAGCCGTTTGCGCGATCTGATGGCGCGCGAGAATATCGATGCCGTGCTGTTCACGTCGTATCACAACATCAACTATTACGCGGATTTTCTGTACTGCTCGTTCGGCCGCAAGTATGGGCTGGTCGTGACCGCGCAGAAAGTCGTGTCGATTTCAGCGAATATCGACGGCGGCCAGCCGTGGCGTCGCACGGTCGGCGACTATAACGTCGTCTATACCGACTGGCAGCGCGACAACTTCTTCCGCGCGGTGCAGGGCGAGATCGACAACAAAGGCCGAGTCGGCGTCGAATTCGACCAGATGCCCGTTGAAGTACTCGGCAAACTGAAGGCGGCGTTGCCATCCGTCGAATTCGTCGATATCAGTGCGTCGACGATGCGCATGCGCATGATCAAGTCGGCCGAAGAGATCGCGTTGATCCGGCACGGCGCGAACGTGTGTGACGTCGGCGGTGCAGCGCTCGCAGCGGCAGTGCATGAAGGCGTGCCCGAACATGAAGTCGCGCTTGCGTCGACGCAGGCGATGGTGCGCGAAATTGCGCGCCGCTTTCCCGATTCGGAACTGATGGATACCTGGACATGGTTCCAGTCGGGTATCAACACCGATGGCGCGCACAATCCGGTGACGACGCGCAAGGTGCAGAAGGGCGACATTCTGAGCCTGAACTGCTTTTCGATGATCGCCGGTTACTACACGGCGCTGGAACGCACGATGTTCTTCGATCATTGCCCGGACGAGTATCTGCGTCTGTGGAAGATCAATGTGGAAGTGCACGAAGCCGGCCTCAAGCTGATCAAACCGGGCGCGCGCTGCTGCGACATCGCCAATGAACTCAACAAGATCTACGCCGAATACGGGCTGCTGAAGTACCGCACGTTCGGTTATGGGCATTCGTTCGGCGTGCTGTCGCACTACTACGGACGCGAAGCCGGTCTCGAACTGCGCGAGGACATCGAGACGGTGCTGGAGCCGAACATGGTCGTATCGATGGAACCGATGATCATGCTGCCGGAAGGGCTGCCGGGCGCAGGCGGCTATCGCGAGCACGACATTCTCGTGATCGGCGAACACGGCGCGACGAATATCACCGCGTTCCCGTATGGTCCGGAGCACAACATCATCGGGGCCTGACGGCTCTTGCATGAAAGCCTGCGGCGTGGGCCGCAGGCCATTCCTTGTGACGAGGAGGCGTCATTTATGTTTTCAAAAGAACAGACCATCGCGGGCTTCGATCCCGAACTGTCGGCGGCGATGCAGCGTGAGCGGCAAAGACAGGAAGATCATATCGAGCTGATCGCGTCGGAAAACTACGCGAGTCCGCGTGTGCTCGAAGCGCAGGGTTCGGTGCTGACCAACAAGTATGCGGAAGGTTATCCGGGCAAGCGTTATTACGGTGGGTGTGAGCACGTGGATGTGGTCGAACAGCTTGCCATCGAAAGGGCCAAACAGCTGTTCGGCGCGGCCTATGCGAACGTTCAGCCGCACAGCGGATCGCAGGCCAACGCAGCCGTCTATCTCGCGTTGCTTGCGCCAGGCGACACGATACTCGGCATGAGCCTCGCGCACGGCGGGCATCTGACGCATGGTGCGAAGGTGTCGTTTTCGGGCAAGGTATTCAACGCGGTGCAATACGGCGTGGATGCAGCAACGGGTCTGATCGATTACGAAGAAGTCGCGCGGCTTGCGCATGAGCATCGGCCGAAAATGATTGTCGCGGGTTTTTCGGCGTATTCGCGCGTGCTCGATTTCGCGCGTTTCCGTGCTATTGCAGACAGCATCGGCGCATATCTTTTCGTCGACATGGCGCACGTTGCCGGTCTCGTTGCGGCGGGCTTGTATCCGAACCCTGTGCCTTTCGCCGACGTAGTCACGCCGACCACGCACAAGACCTTGCGCGGCCCGCGCGGCGGCCTGATTCTGGCGCGTGCGAACGAAGCGCTCGAAAAGAAGCTCAACGCAATGGTATTTCCAGGCCCGCAAGGTGGACCGCTGATGCATGTGATCGCCGCGAAGGCGGTCGCTTTTCGTGAAGCACTCGGCGCAGAGTTCACTGCCTATCAGACGCAGACACTCGCGAATGCACGCGCGATGGTAGGCGTTTTCATCGAACGGGGTTATAAGGTAGTGTCGGGCGGCACGGACGATCATCTCTTTCTCGTCGATCTCGTCGATAAAGGCATCACGGGGAAAGATGCCGATGCCGCATTGGGTCGCGCGCACATCACCGTCAACAAGAACGCGGTGCCGAACGATCCGCAATCGCCCTTTGTAACGAGCGGCATTCGCATCGGCACGCCTGCCATCACGACGCGCGGCTTTACGGAAGACGACGCGAAGCTGACGGCTTCACTCGTGTGCGATGTGCTGGATCGTATCGGCGATACGCAGACGGAAGCGCACGTACGCGAGCAGGTTGCTCACCTGTGCGCACGGCTGCCCGTCTACGGCGGCGTGTGACTGTCGTGATTGGATTCACTGAAACGAGGGGACGTACATGAAACAAGGCGTAGTGATAGGCGAACTGGCGGCGCCCGAGTACGCGCGCCGTATCGGCGATGGATGGCCCGTGCTGATTCCACTCGGCGCGCTCGAACAGCATGGACCGCATATGTCGATGAACCCGGATGTGCTGTTGCCTACGGCAATCGGTATTGCTGTGGCACAGAACATCGATGCGCTTGTCGCGCCGGCCATTGCATATGGGTACAAGTCGCAGCAGAAGAGTGGCGGCGGCAATCATTTGTGCGGCACGACGAGTCTGGATGGTCATACGCTGTCGTCGACGGTCAAGGACATTCTGAAGGAGTTCGCGCGACACGGTGCGCGCAAGCTCTGTCTGATCAACGGGCACTTCGAGAACTCGATGTTCGCGGTCGAGGGCATCGACCTTGCGTTGCGGGAGTTGCGCTGGGAAGGTATCGACGATGTTCAGGTTGTGATGCTGTCGTACTGGGATTTTGTGAACGAGCAGACCATCGCGCGCATCTATCCCGATGGCTTTCCGGGCTGGGCCGTCGAACATGGTGGCGTGCTGGAAACTTCGCTGATGCTGCATCTGCATCCACATCTGGTGGATCTGTCGAAAGTCCAAGTGCATGCAGCCGCAACGTTCCCGCCATACGACGTATTTCCGCCGATACCCGAGTGGACACCTGCATCGGGTTGTCTCTCGTCTGCGGCGGCCGCGACGGCGGAGAAGGGCAAGTTGCTGTTCGACGTCTGCGTTGAAGGTATGTCGCAGGCACTGGGCGAAGCCTGGCAAGCGCGTGCGAAAGCATCGCGAGCCTGATACCGAGGGGAAAGCCATGAGCACGCATGAGAGCAGTTACCCGCAACGGCAAGTGGACGCCGACAAGGCGTGGAGCATCGAGCAGCACGCAATCGATCCGATACCGCGTGAAGACCGGCATGGCACGCCCGCCGAGCTCTTCAAGATGTGGATTGGCGCCAATACGAACTACGTGGTCGTCGTGACTGGAGCGCTGGCGCTTTCACAGGGGTTGTCGCTCTGGCAGGCGTTGCTGGCAATTCTGGTGGGTAATTTTTTTGGCTGTTTCGTGCTTGGTCTGACGACGATCATGGGGCCGAAAACGGGGACGTCCGGCATCATGACGTCGCGGAGTTCTTTCGGACAACTCGGTTCGTTCTTGCCTAAGGCAGTGAGTCTCATATCGGCGTTGAGCTGGTTCTCGATCAACTCCGTGGTGGCGACGCAAGCGCTCGAAACGTTGCTGAAAATGGGCGGCTTTCATAGCCATGCGGTGGTGTGGGTTTCGCTCGCGATCATTCTTGCTGCCGAAATTGTTCTGGCGATATTCGGTCACGCGACGATTATCGCGGCGGAGAAGTGGATTGCGATTGTGCTTGCGGTGCTTTTCGCGGGACTGGCCGCGTTCGTGGTGCCGCATACGAGCCTTGCGATGGCATCGCAGATCAATCACGGCGGCGGATCGTTTAGCACATGGCTGATCGCGATGGGCATTGTGTTTTCGTACCCGATAGGCTGGGCGAATTTCGCGTCCGACTATAGCCGGTATTTTGCTGCGGAGACGAGCTGGAAGAAGATCGTGCTTGCGGCGGGTGGCGGTCAGTTTGTCGCGTTGATGTTCTGTGAAGTGATTGGCGTGTTGTTTGCCACTGCGCTGGGTGGCACCTTGGGTGACGATCCTGTCAGTCAGTTGTCGCGATTCCTGCCTACGTGGTTTATTGTGCCCTTGCTGTTTGCCATTATTCTGGGTGGGATCGCGGCTAACGTGCCTAATGGGTATACGGCTGGCTTGGGGTTGCTTGCGTTGCGTATTCCTATCAACCGGATCACATCGCTTGCGGTCATTGCGCTGTTCACGCTGACGTTTCGGGTCGTGACTGTGTTCTATGGGCAGTTCTTTGATATGTACCAGGTGTTTCTGAATTACATGGTCTTTTGGACTGCGCCGTGGGCTGCGATTGTTGTTGTGGACTATTTCATGCGGGGCGGCAAGTATCGCGCTGATGACTGGATGAAGTGGGGTAGCGGTGCTTACTGGTATACGGGTGGGGTTTTCTGGCCTGGTGTCATTGCCTGGGCGCTGGGGATCGTTGCTTCTATTCTGTTCTCTAATTCGCCTACGTATGTCAGTCCGCTGATGCGTGATGTGCTGGGGTGGGGGGATTTGAGTTTTGAGTTCTCATTTCTCGTAGGGGGTGGTGTGTATTTTGCGCTTGCGCGGCGGCATCCGTTGTTTCAGTTCTCTTCTGGTAGTGAGCGGGTGCAGGTTCGGTCTGGGTCTGTTTGAGGTTTGTTGTCTGTGATGCTTTGGTTTGGTTTGGTTTTGCTTTTGGTTTCGCTGGCATCCGCGGGTTGTTAGTGGTTCTTCATGCGTCGCCCCTGTGCGGGGCAGCACCTACTTTTCTTTGCCGCGGCAAAGAAAAGTAGGCAAAAGAAAGCCGCTGAACACCACCAACCCTTGTACTTGCCTGCGGGCCCCCAGCCGGTCCTATCCTTCACACGGCATCACTCTGCTTGATGCCCGCTGCCAGCGCTCTTTAAGGGCGCATCACCCTCTTCAAACACCCGCGTCTCGGCGGGCCTTACCAGTTTGGTCCAGGCCGCCCAGGTGGCAAACGGTGTGTCGGCTGTCGTGCCTTATACGCATCACTCCGGACTGAAAAGCAAAGACGGTGTGTCTTGTAGGATCGCCGACGCGTAATGCGCGACAACCTACACACCGTTTGCCACCTGGGCTGGATATGCGAGTCGCTGCCGCTCGGGGCACTACGGGTGATTGAAGTGGGGTAGGCGACTATTCGAAGCGTGGGCAACGGGCGGTGACTGAGAGGTTGCCGTGTGGAGGATAGGAACCGTTGAGGGCCCGCAGGCAAGAACTAGATCTGGCGGTGTTAGCCCGCTTTCTTTGCTTACTTTCTTTGCGGCGGCAAAGAAAGTAAGTGCCGCCCCGCACAGGGGCA